>DATEJO010000021.1:0-44156 GCA_035277905.1 Candidatus Sulfotelmatobacter sp. | reverse complement strand
AACAGAAGCGGGCGAACTTCGATCAGATTGTCGAATTCTGCCGGTCTCCGAAAGCGTTTCTCAAGTTCATGGATGGGAGCGGCATCGACCGGGCGATGCTCATCAACTATGTGGCGCCCGAAGTGATCGGTTTCACCAGCGGCGTAAATCAGTTTGTTGCGGATTACGTGAAGGAAGATCCGAAACGCCTGCTCTCATGCGGCAGCCTGCATCCGCGGCATACGACAAATGTTCTGGCGGATGTCGAACAGATCCTGCGGCTCGGATTACAGATGATCAAGATTCACCCACCCCACCAGTTGCTGTTTCCCAACGATTACCTGAGCGGGGCGAAAGAGCTCGAGATCATCTACCGCGCTGCCGAGGCGAATGGAGTGCCCGTGATGTTCCATACGGGAACGTCGATTTTTCCGGGAGCGCGGAATAAATACGGCGATCCGATTTATGTCGACGACGTCGCAGTCGATTTCCCGAAGCTGAAGATCCTGCTGGCGCACGGCGGCCGGCCACTCTGGATGCAGACCGCGTTTTTCCTGGTGCGTCGGCATCCCAACGTTTATCTCGATATCAGCGGGATTCCTCCGAAGACTTTGCTCAAGTATTTCCCACGTCTCGAAGAAATCGCGCACAAGACTCTCTTTGGCACCGATTGGCCAGGGCCGGGTGTGCCCGACATCAAAAAAAATCTCGAAGAATTCCGCGCGCTCCCGCTAAGTGAGTCCGTACAGAAGCAGATTCTCACGAAAACTGCGCTGACAATCTGGCCGGCTTAGTTCTCAACCAATAAAAAAGGCTCGCCCGAACTGGTGAGCCTCTTCCTTCTGAGCAGCAGCCGGAGTTACTTTCCTGCCTTCGCTCCCTCGGCTTTCGTGCCCATTAATTCGTCGGCAAGCGCCGTTGCGCCATAGATGTGTCGCAGCGCTTCCTGAATGCCGCGTGAATCCACCGACACAGCCCGTCCCTGCACATCGCTGTATGCGAAATTCCAGGGCAGCGATTGGATGTTGCCGTCGAAAATAATTCCGACGACCTCGCCCTTTTTGTTCACGGTCGGAGAACCGGAGTTACCTCCGATGATGTCGGCCGTCGAAACAAAATTCAACGGCGTCTTCAGGTTGAGGTTCGGTTTGGACTTCAGCCAACTCTCCGGCAGATCGTACGGCGGTTTGCTGCCGTGATCGGTCGCATGCTGGAACGCTCCGCCCATCGTGGTCTCGAAGGGAATCGCTTTGCCGTTTTCCTGATATCCCTTCACCGCGCCGTAGCTGAGCCGCAGCGTGAAGGTCGCATCCGGTGGCTGGGTATATCCACTCTGCGCGAAGCGAGCCTTGGCAATCACTGCGCCGTCGCGGTGGACCACCGAGTCAACCTTGTCCTCGAACTCATGGCGCGCCGCACGAGCCGAAGGATCGATCGCCCGCATGGCGACAATCAGCGGGTCGGTGCTGGCCTCAATCGCCGCCTCTCCACCTTCATACAGCTGCTTGCGCACTGCAACGTCTTCGAGCTTCGTGTTCTCGATAAGGTCTTTCGCGGCATCCGCTGGAGGTTTTCCCTGCAACACCTTCTGCACATCGGGATTGTCTTTCCCCAAAGCGTCTTGCATCTCCTCGAGCGATCCGCCGAGCATTACAGTCTCGAGATTCTTGTAGGTTGGTTCGGTTGAAAATAGTTGCTGTTCCAGCGAAGGCAGGGCAGAATCGCGAAATTCGCGCAAACGGTCCTGATTCGGCTTTGGCTTCTCGGCCGCGGCGCGTACGAGGACTCGAGCGAGTTGCGGCAGCCGCCCTGCGAATCCGCGCATGCGTTCGAGATAGCTGAGATTGGGGAAGATCTCCTGCTGCGTTTTCATCGCCTGCGCGACTTCATCCCAAGGGTCAGCCACACCGGTATTCTTCGCTTTGAAAGATGCCCGGAGTTTTGCCTCGTCGGCCGCCTTCTCGTTCATAATTGCTTTATCGAGCAAGCCGGATTGATATCCGGTGATCGCCTTCTGCGAATTCTGCAGACCAAAGATGGCCTCCTGCGCGATACGCGCATTTTCTTCCGACTGGCTGCTGAAATCCTGCAGCAATGCAATACGTTTCTTGAAGATTGTGAGCAATTGCGAATATTGCACATCCCGCAAGAATTCGAGTTGCGACATCGTGAGCAGGCGCCCGGTGTTGCCGGGATGTCCGGAGACGAAGATCAGTTCGCCATCCTTCACTCCGGTAGGCGACCACTTCAAGTAATTGTCCAAATGAGCCGGCTTGCCGTCTTCATATACGCGGAAGAACGTGATATCGAGGTCGTACCGAGGATAGGTAAAGTTGTCGGGATCGCCACCGAAAAATGCAATGCCGAACTCCGGCGCAAAGACGAGGCGGACATCCGTGTACTTCTTGTATTTGTAAAGATTGTAAACCTCGCCTGAATAGAAGGTGACGACATCGCAGCGCAGCCCGGTCGAGGTTGCGCAATCTTTTTCTATCTGCGACATTGCAGAGCGCTGCGCTTGTCCTGCTTCTGCGGCAGACATTTCAGGTTTCACGCCGGCATTCACCTTCTGCGTGACATCCTCGATTCCGACGAGTTGGTTGAGTTCGAGGTTCGGGCACTTTGCCTCTTCCGCTTGTGTTTTGGCATAAAAGCCAGTCTTGATGTAGTCATGTCCCTCGGTCGATAGCTGCTGCACACATGCTGCGCCGACGTGATGATTGGTGAATGTCAGGCCGTCGGGAGAGACGAATGATCCTGAACCGCCGTTGTTGAACCGCACCGACGACAGTCGAACGTGATCAAGCCAGGCTTGGGTTAATTCGAATCCGTACTTCGCTTTGATCTTGGCTTTGGGTGGAGCGTTGTAGAGCCACATGCCTTCATCGGCCGTAGCCATGGTTGAGAAGATGAATGTAAAAGCAAGGAGAGCGGAAAGAAGACGTTTCATTTGAGGTGGTTCCTCCGTGAGGAATGCGAGAGCTTAGCTTCACTAGCCTCGCAAATGACTGCAGGCAAACTCCCTACTATACGCTTGGGGCGAACCTCACAGCAAAACCTTGCAGCAGAACTGCGACTGTTTTGGCGCTAATTTCGCTCGGCAAGGCATCGCGCCTTGGAAAGTTCGCAACGAATCAGGTATAAAACAAGGTTGCACGCTTCGCGCCCCTGCTTGCGCGATCCAGCAACGCCAAATCCTAGACCGAAATGAGAAGCGAATGTCGAGCGTGACCAAGTCTCATCCCCCAAAAGGCCTTGAGGGCGTTGTCGCCACAAACTCCAGCATCTGCTACATCGATGGGGACCGCGGTGTTCTCGCCTACCGCGGCATCGACATCCACGAACTCGCCGACCACTCGAATTTTGAAGAAACCTCCTACCTGCTCTGGTTCGGAAAATTGCCCACGCGCCGCGAGCTTCGCGAATTGCATGAGCGTCTGGCCGAAGAGCGCAAGCTGGATGCTTCCATTATCAATCTGCTGAGGAACGCACCGCGCCACGCGTTACCCATGGACGTGTTGCGCACTGCCGTCTCGGCGCTTTCGTTTTACGATCCCGAGGAAAAGAGCAACGACCGAAAAGCCAATGTGGATAAGGCAATCCGGCTGACCTCGCAGATCGCCATGATCGTGGGCGCGTACGACCGCATTCGCAAGGGACAGCCGGTCGTGGAACCGGATCGCTCTCTTTCTCATGCGGCGAATTTCTTGCTGATGCTTAACGGTACGCATCCGTCGCGGACTGCCGAGCGCGCCCTCGATATCGCACTGATCCTTCATGCGGATCACGAACTCAATGCTTCGACATTTGCAGCTCGTGTGACCGCGGCAACGTTATCTGACATGCATTCGGCGATCACTTCAGCCATTGGAGCGCTCAAAGGGCCGCTGCACGGCGGAGCCAATGAAGCTGTGTTCCATATTCTCGAAGCGATCGATAGTTCCGGCGCCGATGCCGTCGAGTACGTCAAGGGAATGCTGGCGCAGAAGAAAAAAGTTCCCGGCTTCGGACACCGTGTCTATCACACGGAGGATCCCCGGGCGACGCATTTGCGCGTCATGTCGCGCGATCTCGGCGCTTCCAGCGGACAGGCCAAGTGGTTCGAGATTTCGCACAAGATCGAAGAATTCGTCAAAGCCGACAAAAAGCTGAACGCGAATGTCGATTTCTACTCGGCCTCCACCTATCACACGCTCGGAATCGACGTGGATTTGTTTACTCCGGTGTTTGCCGTTTCGCGTGTCAGTGGCTGGACGGCGCATGTTATCGAGCAACTCGACGACAATCGCCTGATTCGTCCCCGCGCGGAATACCTGGGACCGGAATACCCGGCCAGGTATGTTCCGATAGATGAGCGCTCCTGAAGCGGTTGCGTAGGGGTGTTGCCGCCTCGTTCTCCGTTTGAAGCACTCCCGCCCGACACGCAGCAGGCAGCGACTCTACCCTCCTGATCCCGTAGAATAGAAGCGGGTTCTGTATGCACCGCGTATACCTCGACAACAATGCCACCACGCCCGTCCTGCCGGAGGTGTTTGAGGCGATGCGCCCCTACTTTGGGGAGCGTTTCGGCAATGCCTCGTCGATCCACCATCACGGGCAGGAGACGCGGGCTGCGGTCGAGGATGCGCGCGAGTCGGTAGCACGTTTGCTTGGCGCGAGCGCATCGGAGATCGTTTTCATCAGCGGTGGCACGGAGGGCGACAACCTCGCCGTCGGCGGTCT
This sequence comes from Candidatus Sulfotelmatobacter sp., assembly GCA_035277905.1. GTDB lineage: Bacteria > Acidobacteriota > Terriglobia > Terriglobales > Acidobacteriaceae > Sulfotelmatobacter. The sequence goes on along the minus strand of DATEJO010000021.1, from coordinate 39,455 downwards.
GGTGGAAGCTGGGGATCACCTCATCACTTCGAGCATCGAGCATCACGCAGTGCTGCACGCCGCCAAGCACGCCGAAGAAATTGGTTGCGAATTAACGATTCTACCGGTAGATGGGCGCGGATTAGTCGATCCATCGGACGTGAAGCGAGCGTTGCGACCCAACACGAAGCTCATCTCGATCATGATGGCGAATAACGAGACGGGCGTCCTCCAACCGGTAGAGGCGATTGGCAAGATTGCCGCCGAGGCGGACGTGTACTTCCATACCGACGCCGTGCAGGCGGCTGGGAAGATCGCGATTGATGTCAAGATGATCGGTTGCGACGCGCTCACGATTTCCGGGCACAAGATGAATGCGCCGCAGGGCGTCGGCGCGCTTTATGTGAAGAAGGGAACGACCATTCGACCGCTACTTTACGGCGGACGCCACGAGCGATCGCGGCGTGCGGGCACAGAGAACGTTCCGGGCATTGTCGCTCTCGGAAAGGCGGCGGAGATTGCAAGGCAAACGCTCGATACCGGCGACGACCGGGAGATCGCCGCGTTGAGAGGCCGGCTGGAGAAGGGAATTCTTGCGCAGGTTGAAGATGCAGCAGTGAACGGCAGCGGCGCAGCACGCGTGCCCAACACATCAAATATTCGTTTTGATCACATCGAAGGTGAATCCCTTGTGATCGCGCTGGATCTAAAAGGATTGGCAGTTTCCACCGGGGCGGCTTGTTCCTCGGGGGCGATTGAGCCGTCGCACGTCCTGATTGCGATGGGCCTGCGTCGGGATCAGGCGCGGTCGAGCATCCGGTTCAGCCTGGGCAAGCAAACAACAGCCGCGGACATTGATTTCGCCCTGAGGCTCGTGCCAGAGACGGTAGCGCGGCTGCGGGAACTGTCGCCGACGTACAAGAAGCAAGCAGTACGTTCGTAAATGTTGTCATCCTGAGCGGCAGGTTTTGCCGCGAAGGATCTATGCATTTGAGCTAGAAGCTTAGAACGAGGAGCTAGAAGCTGCTTTCCAACACCATAGCGGTCGCCATGTCGGGCGGTGTGGATTCGTCCACCGTCGCGGCCATGCTGCGCGCCGAGGGCCACGAGATCATCGGACTGACGATGCAACTCTGGAACCAGCGCCGCCTCGCCGGACGCGAGGATATGCCCGAGCAGGTCACCGGACGTTGCTGCTCCCTCGACGACGTGTACGATGCGCGGCGCGTCGCGCAGCAGATTGGCATTCCGTATTACGTCGTCAACCACGAGGACCGCTTCGAGCGTGACGTTGTGCGTCCCTTTGTCGAAGAGTACCTCTCCGGACGCACACCGATCCCATGCAGCCTTTGCAACAATCATCTTAAATTCGATCAGCTTCTGATCGTTGCGCGTCAAATCGGAGCCGAGCGCGTCGCTACCGGCCACTACGCTCGCGTCGCGTATGACGATTCGCGAGGGCGCTGGCTCCTCAAGCGGCCCGCCGACCTCAGCAAGGACCAGACATATTTCCTCTTCGGCCTGACACAGGATCAGCTGAGCCGCACTCTGTTTCCGCTGGGAGACATGACCAAACCCCAAGTGCGCGAGCTAGCGCGCAAGCACGGCCTCGCTTTGGCCGAAAAGCCCGACTCGCAGGAAATCTGCTTCGTCCCGGGAGGCGACTACAAGCGCTTCATCGATGCCTATCTCGCCGAGCAGGGAGAATCCCTACCCGATACCGCAGGAGAGCTGGTAACGACCGATGGCCAGGTCATCGGCGAGCACAGTGGCATCCACAACTTTACCGTGGGACAGCGCAAGGGCCTTGGCGTTGCCACTGGCTCTCCACTCTATGTAATCCAAATCAGCGGCGCTGATAAGCAAGTGATGGTCGGCGGAGATGAGCATCTCTACTCGAGCACGCTTTGCGCGCGGCGCGTGAATCTGATTTCAGTGGACGATCTCCGCGAGCCGATGCGAGTCGCGGTGAAGATTCGCCATCGGCACGAGCCGGCTGCGGCTACGATCGAGCGCGCCGGAGAGGACGAGATTCTTGTGACCTTTGACCAGCCGCAGCGCGCGATTACGCCGGGACAAGCTGCAGTTTTCTACGATGGAGACACGGTTGTCGGCGGCGGCTGGATCGGTTAGGACATCGAAGATTTACCGGAAGCTTTGCCGATGCTGGCGAGTGGAACGTCGCACGAAGCTTTCTTGCGCAGACATTCGAGGAACGGCGAGCCCGCCCGCTTCAACTTCTCTTCCAGACGCTCAGTGCAGTCGCAATCGCCGCAAGCCCACGGCTCCGTGCCATTGTGATCGCGGCACTTCCGTCGGTCGTGCGCATCCTGCACGCGTGTGAGATCGAAATATTCTTCCCAGTACGGACGCTCTTCCTGCAGCGGTGTGGGACAGTAACAGACTTCCACCCAGCGCGCGGTCTGATCGTCACAAAAACGCGCATCTTGCATATTCCGCAGATATTCGCCTTCGGCAACCGATCCCAACCCGAGAGTCTCGCGCTCAATCGCATCGAGCAGTTGCTTCTCTCGACCTCGTTTTACTTCGGCTCGTACCAGATAACGCATGACAACTCCTGACTCCAATTCAGGGCTCGCGTGTATTCCGCTATTTCAACCCTGCCTGGGCCAGCATCTCCTCGAACTGACCTCTCGTGCGCATGTCCATAGCTTGCGCGACCAATTGCCCGTCGCGATTGTAGACAAAGCTGTTCGGAACGCCTTCTAGCTGATACAGGTTGTGAACCTTGTCGCCGGGATCAAGCATGACGGGATATGTGATGTTTTGTTGCTTAATGAACGGAGTGACCTTGGCCGCCTCCTCATCTGAGATCGACAGAACAATCAATCCCTGACCTTTGTACTTGTCGAACAGGGCCTGCAAATCCGGCATTTCCTTGCGGCACGGAGGACACCATGTCGCCCAGAAATTCACCAACACGACTTTGCCGTGGAGTTCCTGCAGATGCCAGCTCTCACCCTCAAGATCGGTCAGCGTAAAATCCGCGTTCTGCCGTGCCTCGTCCGCGGTTTGCAGTTTCGCCATTGCTTCTGCGAATTGCGGATCGTTGGATTCGGCCTTCATGTGCTCGTATCGCACGAGGGACGCGAGCTCCATATAGTGATGATTCGGGCCTCCGTCTTTCTCGGGACGCGCCGGTTGCTCCCGCAATGCCATTGCCAGCGTGTTGGTGACCTCCTGCAGCGTGTCGCGTCCAAAATCGCCTTCCGTGGAGAGATTTGCTAATGCTCCGGCCAGCCCCAGTTTGTGCGGCACTGGCGGCAACTGGCGGATCTGCATCGCGAGTTGCTTCGTCGTCTGGACCCGTGTCTTATCGTCAAGTTTCCGAAGTCCCTGCAGTTGATCGACGATTGGTTTCTCCTGCGGGCTCCAGACTGTTTTGTTCTGTTGTGCGGCGAGAACGCCTCCTGAAACAAAAAGCGACGCTCCGACCACGAGAGCACTGACACGAATAGGCAACGTTGAGAATGAGGGCATAGAAAAGTCCCTTCTGCGGGAAGTGACAGATGGAAACTCACTAACTCTGCGGCGGACCTTTGCAGGTTGCGGGTCTCAGATGAACATCTCATCCTGTGGAACGGCGCGCCGATCTTCACGGCCTCGACCATTCCTGCGGCGGCCTGCGAATAAGAATTCCAGGCCAACCGTGATGCCCTGCATCAGACCGGAAATTTGCCGGACGGGCGACACAACCGTCTTCTGCACGACCTCGCTTGTATGCTCGACGCGATCCATGGTCCGGCTGAGCAGTTCGTCGGCGCGAATCACCTGAAGGCGCGCGCGGTCCACGACGTCATTGACGGTCGCGTCAACGCGATGGATCTGGGAGCGCATGATAGTCGTGGCGTCCTGCAAGTTATCGACGATCGTTTGCAGCTTGGGACGCATCTCGGTCAGCATCTGCTGCGCCTGTTCTACGGAGGGAAGAACCTTGCTTTTTACTTCCGTGGCGAGAGCTTCCATGCGCGTACTGCTCTTGCGCATCGCGATGTACATTGCCAGAAGCACGCCCGCCTGCAGCAGAATCGCGAACGCGGTCAGGCCGATGAAGATATTCAGGTTTTCCATAAGCGTTCCTGCGGCCGATTCCGTCAGATCGCGGCCAGGCCGGCGTGGTACAGCTTACTTTGTGGTTCCGGTCTCACTTGTAGCTTCGTGATAAGCCTGACGCCCCGCCTCGTAGGCAGCGCGGAATTGTTCCTTCTGCGAGTTGACGGCATCTTTGCCGCGATCCGCCCATTGTGAGGCCTGCTCTTTTACTTCGCGTGCGCGGCTGCGCATATATTCGCGACCTTCTTCAGCGCGTGCTCGCAAAGCTTCACGAGTCTCGCTGCCCGAGCGTGGTGCATACAGAACTCCAGCCAATGCTCCCAATCCCAGCCCAGCCAAAAACCATACGAAACTATTGCCGTCACGATCAGACATGATGATGCCTCCTCAAAGCGTCTATGACGGATGGTACATCCTCCGTCCGGCGAATTCAATTACAGGGGAGCCTGTATCGTCGGCACTGAAACCCTGTTGCTGCTGAAACGGAGCAGGCCGCAGAGCAAACTACTTGGGTTGATTTGCAGGTGCAGGTGCGGGCGCCGTTTTCGCCGGCTGGGATTTAACGCCCTGTAACACGGAGGTTGGGCCCCCACGCTTGCTCGAATACACTGCAAGCGTGATCGAGGTGACCATAAACCCGACAGCTGCCCAGGTGGTCACCTTTGAGAGCGCACTGGCCGCGCCACGGGGTCCAAAAGCGGTTTGGCTGCCTTGTCCACCAAATGCTGCCGAAATATCGCCGGCTGAGCCGCTCTGCAGCAGCACGACGATGATGATGAACAGACAGATGATGATGTGAATGGCCGTGACCAAGTAAAACATTTCTGAGTTTTTCCTAGAGGGTGATTGAGTTCTTCGGCTGCCCCGCCGGCAAAGGGGATAAATCATGGTGCGGAAGGGGGGATTTGAACCCCCACGCCTTTCGGCGCCACCCCCTCAAGATGGTGTGTCTGCCAGTTCCACCACTTCCGCACGAAGTCTAAGTCACCGGGCAGCAATTCATTATAGCAAAGACACCTCGGAGGACCGGCGAGCGTTCCATTGATCGTTCACCGCCGTTTTCGTCATAATGACCGCTCCCATGTCATCGTTCGAATCCCTCCGCCACGAATTTCGGCCCACGCTCAAGCTTGCCTTGCCGCTGGTGCTGGCGGAAGTCGGCTGGATGAGCATGGGCGTTGTCGACACAATTATGGTCGGGCGACTACCCGATAGCGCGGTCGCAATCGGCGCCACCGGCCTTGGACAAAGCCTTTACAACAGCGTGGCCATCTTCGGAGCCGGACTGTTGCTCGGGCTCGATACTTTCGTCGCCCAGGCGCACGGCCGGGAAGACATCCAGGACGCCCGCCATTCGTTGGTCAATGGTTTTTTCCTCGCCCTGTTTCTCACGCCCATTCTGATGCTGCTGATTTCGTTCTGGCCTTGGCTCATGTACAGGTTCGGAGTCAGCAGAGAACTCATCGAGCCGATGAGGCCCTTTCTTCAGGCGCTGAACTGGGGAACTCTGCCATTGCTGTGCTATTTCGCCCTTCGCCGTTATCTGCAGGCGGTGAATGTTGTGCACCCGATCATGTTCGCGTTGGTCTCGGCCAATCTCGTTAATTTCGTTGGAGACTGGGCGCTGATCTACGGCCATCTCGGGTTCCCGGCAATGGGCATTACCGGGTCAGGATGGTCCACCTGCTTCGCTCGGATCTATATGGCGCTGGTAATGCTCGCGACGATCCTCTACGTGGAATCGAAACGCGGCCTGCGCGATTGGATCGGACAGATGGGTTTCGACCTGAGGCGCATCTGGGATCTGCTCGTTCTCGGCGCGCCCGCAGCCACCCAGATTCTTGCGGAGATCGGAGCATTTTCTGCCGCTACGGGTTTGTGCGCGAAGCTGGGTCCAGTGCCGCTTTCGGGTCACGAGATTGCCCTTAATTGCGCCGCTTTCACATTCATGGTCCCACTGGGGATCAGTTCTGCAGCGGCCGTCCGGGTCGGGCAGCAAATTGGACGAGGCGACCCGTCCAGGGCTCATCTCGCAGGATGGTCCGCGATCGTGCTCGGCGTAGGCTTCATGGCTTGCATGGGATTACTGTTCGTATCGCTTCCTCGGCCGATTGCCCGTATCTTCAGCCCAGATCCGATTGTGATCCGCGTCGGCGCGCGCCTCTTGCTGGTCGCGGCCGCATTTCAATTGTTTGACGGAATGCAAACTGTGGCCACTGGCTCTCTGCGCGGCAGCGGAGATACTCGAACTCCAATGTGGGCCAATCTTGTTGCGTACTGGTTTATCGGACTTCCTGCTGGAGCCTTGCTGTGCTTCCACTTCGGATGGGGCGCTTTGGGAATCTGGATCGGACTGTGCGTCGGCTTGATTATTATTGGGAGCGTTCTGCTCTGGACGTGGCACACGCGGCTGCGTTCGGGAAAATTCGCGGTCCTCAACTCGAGCATTCGTTAGAGATTTCGGAAAAGACCCTTGAACAATTTGTCTTGACGCGACCGCATTCGGCCCAATATCGTTATTGCGGGTAGCAATGCCCGATACTCCGTATCTCATGCAGAGTGGCCGAGGGTAACGGGCCCGACGAAGCCACGACAACCGGATCAGGAACAGCCTGATCACACGGTGCCAATTCCCGCCCGGTTCGCGGGGGACATGAGAGGACGGTGAGCATTCGCCTCATCCCCACAATCCCGGATGAGGCATTCGTGTTTTTGGGCGCGCAGGCCCGAGCGCAGCCGGTTGGAGAACACTCATGCATTCGCGCATTTATCTGGATCATTCCGCAACGACTCCGCTCGACCCTCGTGTGCTCGACACGATGTTGCCATACTTGAGCGGAGAGTTCGGCAATCCATCCAGCCTGCATCAGGAAGGACGTGCTGCACGCGAGGCCGTCGAGACCGCTCGCGCACAAGTTGCGTCATTGATTGGCGCCGAGCCGGAAGAGATCGTCTTTACCGCAAGCGGCACCGAGGCCGACAATCTCGCGCTGATCGGTGCGGTTCGAGCCAGCGGAATTCCGGGACACATCATTACCAGTTCCATCGAGCACGCCGCGATTCTCGAAACATGCCGTTTTCTCGCGAGCGCGGGTACAAAAATCACTTATCTGCCCGTCGATCGCGACGGAATTGTTTCGACCGCTAGCCTGTTGCGCGCTCTACAGTCGAACGTCACGCTCGTCTCGATCATGGCTGCGAACAACGTCGTGGGCACACTTCAGCCGATTGAGGAGTTGGCTCACCTGACCAGGTTGCATGGAGTGTTGTTTCACACCGATGCGGTTCAAGCGGGCGGTAAGATTTCTCTCGACGTGAATCGGCTGCAACTCGACCTGCTGTCGCTCTCAGCACATAAGTTGCACGGCCCAAAAGGCGTCGGAGCATTGTATGTGCGAAAGGGAACTGGATTGGCGCCGATCATCTTCGGCGGTGGGCAGGAACGTGGTCTGCGCTCGGCCACCGAAAATGTGGCCGGAATCGTTGGCTTCGGAGCAGCCGCGGCGATCGCAAGGGACGAGTTGCAGGCAGAATCGGCGCGCCTGCTCCGCCTGCGCTGTCACATCGCCCAGGAACTGAGCCGCAGAATTCCCAACTTCTATTTCTTCGGGCACGAAGTTCAACGCTTACCCGGACACTTGAGTTTCGGGTTCCGCGGTCAGGAGCACGATCTTGCCCGAATCCTTACGCAGTCCGATCAGGCCGGCGTAGCAGTGTCAGCCGGGAGTGCCTGTAGCGCGAATCACTCCGGCAAGCCTTCGGGTGTGCTATTGGCCATGGGCTATGACCGACTGCAGGCGCGAGGGCTCATTCGCGTGAGTTTGGGACGTTTCACTACGCAGGAAGAGATTGATCGTTTCATCGACCTTCTGGTCCAGGTGGTAAGCAAGGCAGTCCCAGCAGCAAATGTCGAAGCAACCATGGCTGCAGAAACCGTCCTTACTTAACCTTTGTCATCCCGTGCGGAGTGGAGGGAACCCTGTGTTCCGCAAGAACAAATAAAAAAAGGCCGGTCTGCATCAACCGGCCTACCCAGCGATCTTAGCGAAGAAGAAACGTCAGTCTCCCGACGGCAGCAACATCTCCTCCGAGCCGAGATCAATCGTGACCGGCGTGTGCGGGCAGCTGCCGAGGATCGGCTGACAAGCTGCGTCCGGACCTTTTTCCGGATGCGCCTGCATCTGCCGTTCCGCGAATTGTTCCGCTTCCGTTGACCCGCTCAAGGCCGTGGTCGAAGCAAGACCTCCGCTAATCACCTGCTGCACGCGGTCGAAATATCCCGTGCCGACGAAGCGCTGGTGCTTGACCGCCTCGTATCCGTACTCGTTCTCGCGGCTGAATTCTTTTTCCTGCAAGCGGCAGTACGCCGTCATGCCCGACTGCTTGTAGCCGCGCGCCAGCTCAAACATGCTGAGATTCAGCGCGTGGAAACCCGCGAGGGTAACGAACTGAAACTTGTATCCCATGCGCGCCAGTTCGGGCTGGAAGCGTGCGATCGTCGCGTCGTCAATGTTCTTGCGCCAGTTGAAGCTCGGCGAACAGTTGTATGCCAGCATCTTCTCCGGATACTGCGCATGAATCGCATCGGCAAACTGCTTCGCCTCTTTCAGGTCCGGATGCGAGGTTTCGCACCAGATCAGATCCGCGTACGGCGCATACGCCAAGCCACGCGCAATCGCCGATTCGATTCCGCCGCGTATGCGGAAGAATCCTTCAGACGTGCGCTCGCCCGTGCAGAACGCGCGATCCCGCTCGTCGAGATCGCTGGTCAGCAGGTTGGCGCTGTCGGCATCAGTGCGGGCCATGATAAGAGTCGGCACACCCATGACATCGGCGGCAAGCCGTGCCGCCACCAGTTTCTGAATCGCCTCCGGTGTCGGCACCAACACCTTTCCGCCAAGATGTCCGCACTTCTTCGCCGACGAGAGTTGATCTTCGTAGTGAACGCATGCCGCGCCCGCTTCGATCATCGATTTCATCAGTTCGAACGCGTTCAGATTCCCGCCGAATCCTGCTTCCGCGTCCGCGACAAGCGGAGCGAACCACGTTTGCCCCGGCGCTACTTTGCCTTCGACGTGATGCACTTGATCCGCTCGCTGCAGAGCGTTGTTGATGCGCCGGCAAAGATTCGGCACGCTGTCCGCCGGATACAGGCTCTGGTCCGGATACATCGTGCCTGCATTATTGGCGTCCGCCGCGACCTGCCAGCCGCTGACGTAGACCGCCTTCAGCCCAGCTTGCACCTGCTGCACTGCCTGATTCCCGCTCATTGCCCCGAGAGCGTTCACATAGGCATCATTCTGCAGCAGGTCCCAGAGGCGCTCCGCGCCCATGCGCGCCAGCGTGTGTTCGATGTGTATCGACCCGCGCAGCCGAAGCACATCTTCCGGCTTATACGGACGCTGCACGCCCTTCCATCGTGGATTATTTTCCCAGTCGTGCTGAATCGCTTCCTGGGCTAGAGCGTATTGCGACATGCGCTCCTGCTCGCTCAACGGATGCTCTCCGCCATTGTTCGTGGTTTGCCTCGTGCTGTATTGCTTCGCCGACATACTTTCTCCTGAAACTCCGTAGGGTGAGTGTTGATTAGACCGGATTGAATTCTCCATTGACGATCATGGCTTCACTGATTTCTCGCGCTCGGCGCAGGCGCGAGGCTTCTTGAGGATCCGAACCGGCAGGAAGCTCAGCCAGCAACCGCTTCAGTTCCTCGTCAAAAACATGTGTGATGAATTCGGGAGTATGTTTCACGGCCATTCCTGATTCGTCGTGAATGGGGACGACATCCCGATGCAGCACGCGTTGCGCGATCATCAGGCGGTAGATGCGATCCGTCGCCAGATCCTCCATGTAACCGTCGAGCAGGCTGGCGCCCCGGCCGCTCAGCACTCCATGGCGATAGCGAATCACCGTACGCACCGCCGCGCGCGTGCCTTTCACCGTGCGTGTGCCAACCCCATCCGGCCGCGGCCGCAGATCGGGATAGCGGCTGCCATTTTTCGGCCGCATCTGCAGTTGGTTTGGAAACGGGAACTGCGCCACGGCAATCGCGTTCTGGTCGGGATGCCCCGTCCATGCCCCGTCCATCAGGCAATCAGCTTCGTTTTTCTTGTCTTTTTCAAGGACCGCAAGAGCACGCGCGTTCAACTCGGCATCTTCGCGGCTGGGATAAAGCGCCGTCATCCCGCCAATCGCCAAAATTCCGCGGTGATGACAGATCTCCGGCATCAATTCGCGAAGATTCTGGAAGAACGCAACGTTATAAGGAATCGTGTTGCGGTCAGGCAGCACCCATCCGGGATCGTCGAGGTTGAAATGAATCAGGCTCGCCATGTAATCCCAGCGGCCAAGGTTCAGCCCGATGATGTGATCGCGCAGATTGTAGGTGAAATCCTCCATCTGAAACGCGAGCGGATGCGATTCCACCAGCGCCATGCACTTGATGTAATCCTGCGGCAGCCCGCGCCATTTTGCCAGCGCCTGAAACAGATCGCGCCACCACAACGCCTCTTCGGCCGACTCGGACTTCGGAATGTAAATGCAAAGAGGATGTTTTAACTCCGACGGCTCGATCCTGTAGAAAATTCTGGCGACATCAAACAGCGATGCCGAAACCATTTCGCCGGGAATCAAGCCGGCCTGACTCAAATGCAGTCCGCGCGGGCGCGTGAAGATCACCGTGCTGCTCGGCTGAATCGAGACAGTCCGGTCGCGCTTCTTGTCGTAATAAGTCAGTTTGCCCCGCAGGCAAGCCAGAATGTTCTCAACTCCCATCGCATGATGCGACCACTCGTTGACGCAGGAGTCCTCAAGATCAAGCATCACGCCCGGGGCTCCCGAGTTCAGCATCTTGACGCAGAGTTCCCCGTCATCTGCGGGTCCCGTCATCTGGTTTCGTTGATCCTGGCACCACTGCGGCAGGATGATTTTCCAGCCGTTGCGCACGGTATCGGAAGGGAAGCGATGTGTCGGCTTCTCGCCTTCAAGCGATTGCTGCAGAATGTCAGTCCGCTTCGCGGCGAGTGTCTGCTGACGCGGAGTGAATCTCAGGTGCAAAGGCAGAAAGAAATCCATAAAGCCCGAAGGAAGGTCACGGGCAGGATCGAAATCCCGAGGCGCGCTATTCACAGGATTCTGAAGGGTTCCCATCTCGGGCGAGGCAGTTGCGGTCGGCGTCATGAACAAATTCCCCAAGGCTTGAACTAGTCTTATGGTGTGTTCAATATGCCGAACACTCATTCATAAGACTGGACGATCCTAGGATGACTAGAAATCTCGGTCAATAGCGTTGTTCAATATGTGGAACATACATTCATTTTGTTGTACTGCTACCGGATTTGTTACGATAACGTTTTGGTATGAAAACAAAGGACGATTCCCCTTCCGTTGCGGTCGAGCGTGCTCTTAGCATGCTGGAGGCAGTAGCGCACGAACCCGACGGCCTTAGCAATGCCGAGATCAGCCGCCGGCTCAAAATCCCCAAGAGTTCGGCCAGCTACATCCTCCGAACTTTGGAGAAGCATGGATATGTGAAGCGCGATTCGGCAGATGGAAAATATCGCGTTGGTCTGAAAATCCTGAGTCTGAGCCGCGGCGCTCTGAGTGGAATTGACGTCCGCGAAGTTGCACTGCCCATCATGCGGCACCTGATGGAGAAGACGAATCTCACCTGTCATCTCGCGATTCTCGATGGCCCCGAAGCGGTCTACATTGAGAAGGTCGAGCCGCAAGGATTCATCCGCATGGACACGTGGGTTGGACGCCGCATGCGGGTTCACGCCACCAGCGTCGGCAAAGCCTTGGTGGCACACATTCCACAAGAACAGCTGGAAAAAATTCTCTCTGAGCGTTCCATGGAGAAGCGCACTCCTAAGACGATCACAAGCGTTCCACGCCTGCTGAAGGAATTAGAGAAAGTCCGCGCCGTGGGATATGCCGTGGACGACGAAGAGAACAATCTCGGCGCGCGATGTCTGGGAGCGCCGGTATTCAACCAGCAGGGCGCGATCGAAGCGAGCCTGGGCCTGAGCGGCACGATTCATCAGGTGAATCCCGACACCATGCCGCGCATTCTCGAGGCACTCAAGGACGCGGCGCGGCACCTCTCCATGCAGTTGGGGTATCGCGCTCCTCACCGTCGCGCAAGCGGTGCCTAACGCAATCAGCCGTACTAGCAGCGGTGGATTCCGTCAGGCTGCCACCATCCGGTGATAAGTGAGTTCGTCTATAGTCGGACTTACCAGCCGCATCATATCTTGCCAGCTCATTCGCACCAGTTCTCGATGTGTTCCAGCGCTGAATGTAATCTCTTCGTGCTCGGCCAGGCTCAGGTCGGCATAAACCGGCATGTCGTAGAGATTGCCAAATGGAGGCATCGCTCCAGTCTCGCAATCCGGGAATGCGTCTTTGAATTCAGGCTCAGTTGCGACTTCGACGATTTGTGCGCCGGTCAGTTTTCGCAGACGTTCCGGGTCGACATGAGCCGCTGCAGGAATAACTGCCATAGCCAATATGCCGTCGATCTTGACGATCACAGTTTTGGCCAGCTTCTTGCCGGAAACGTGCGCCAAAGCGGCAATGCCTTGCGCGGTATAGGCCAGCGAATGGGAGATGACAAGGTACTTCACATTGTGGGAATCCAGAAACTCGCGAAGTTTGGAGAGCGTCATACGACCTCCTCTATTGGAGACGGAATCGAGGGGCCAGTTACAGGTTGGCTCTGCAGAAAAGTTAGCTCCGGCGCGACTGAGATTGCAGTGCGCCGGATCACGAATGGCGGATACAGAGGGTTAGTACTTCACGATTGCCGCGAACGACTTCGGATCGAGCGATGCTCCACCCACCAGCGCGCCGTCAATTTCCTCTTGCGCCATGAGAGCCGAGACGTTTTCCGGCTTCACCGACCCGCCGTAGAGAATCCGCAATTGCGCCGCGAATTCTGCGCCGAAGATTTCTGCCGTCTCTTTGCGGATTACCGCATGTGCCTCCCCGGCAATTTCCGGAGTTGCGGTCTTGCCTGTGCCGATCGCCCACACCGGTTCGTAGGCGATGATCAGCTTCGCAGCTTTTTTCGCGGAGATCGCGTGAAAGGCGCGCACGCACTGACGCCGTAGAACATCGTCGGTCATTCCGGCTTCGCGTTCCTGGAGAACTTCGCCGACACAGCAGATCGGAGTGAATCCGGCTTCCAGCGCGGTCTTGAGCCGAAGGTTGACGGTGTCGTCAGTCTCGCCGAAATATTGCCGGCGCTCCGAGTGCCCGATAATGACGTGGTTTATACCTAAAGCCAGCAATTGGCCGACGGAAGTTTCGCCCGTGAACGCTCCTTCTTCTTTCCAATGCACATTCTGCGCGCCGATAACGACATTCGATCCTTTGGCCGCGTCGAGGGCCGCTGGAAGGTCGAGGAAAGAGGGACAGACCACGATTTCGTCCCGGGTATGCCCCGTGACCATCGGCAAAAAATCACGAAAGAAGTCTCGGGTCTGATCGGGAGTCTTGTACATCTTCCAGTTGGCGGCCATTACTTTTTTTCTCATGAGTTCGCCTTTCATCTCGCTTCAGCAACGCTTGATCCTGAAATAAACTTACTCGTGGACAGATAAAAATGATCAATAATAGAAACACCAAAAGGCCGCCCAACGACCTCTACGATCTCCAGCGGTTCGTGGTCGCTCAGGCTTCGGTTTTCAATCACGTTCTCGATGAGCTGCGAGCCGGCACAAAGATGAGTCATTGGATGTGGTTCATCTTTCCTCAAATCAAAGGCCTTGGCCGGAGCCCGACTTCCATGGAATATGCGATCTCCGGCCTCGCAGAGGCACAGGCTTACCTGCGGCATCCCATCCTCGGCTCCCGGCTTAAGGAATGCACAAACCTGGTTGTCCTGGTTCAGGGCCGTACCGCCTTCGATATCTTTGGATCCCCGGATGACATGAAGTTCCGGTCATCGATGACTCTGTTTGCGCACGTTTCTCCCGACGATGACATTTTTGAGAGAGCCCTTCAAAAATACTTCGACGGGAAACCTGATCCACTCACCCTCGCCCGGCTCTGACTACTTCTTGTCTGTCAGAGCCTCGACTCCGGGCAGCTTCTGCCCCTCCAGAAATTCCAGCGACGCTCCGCCGCCGGTCGAGATGTGGGTGATCTTGTCAGCGACGTTCGCCGCCTTCACTGCCGCCACCGAATCTCCACCGCCGACAATCGAAGTGGCGCCGGCATTATCTGCGACCGCATGCGCGATCTTGAACGTTCCCTTGGAGAATCCGGGTACTTCGAACACGCCCATCGGTCCGTTCCACACAATGGTGCGCGCCGTTGCGATTTCTTCCGAGAACAGTTCGATCGTCTCCGGCCCAATATCGAGCGCCATCTTGTCGGCAGGAATCGGCTGACCTTCCCCGACCTGCTGTATGACGGCATTTGCCTCCGGCTTCATCGCCACAACGTGATCGATAGGCAGAAGGAATTTCACATTCCGCTTCTTTGCATCGGCCAAGAGCTTCTTGGCTAGATCGATCTTGTCCGCCTCAAGCAGCGATTTTCCAATCTCCTGCCCCTGGGCCTTGAGGAACGTGTATGCCATGCCTCCGCCGATGATCAGCGTGTTGACCTTAGTCATCAGATTCTCGATGACGCCGATCTTGTCGCTGACCTTGGCGCCCCCGAGGATCGCCACGAACGGCTCTTCTGGATGCTCGAGCGCCTTGCCGAGGTACTTCAGCTCTTTTTCCATCAGCAAGCCGGCCGCACATTGCTTCATAAACTTCGAGATGCCTGCCGTGGAAGCATGCGCGCGGTGGGCCGACCCGAATGCATCGTTGACGTAGTACTCGGCAAGATTCGCGAGCTGGCGGGAAAACTTCTCGTCGTTCGCTTCTTCTTCCGCGTGGAAGCGCAGGTTTTCGAGCAGAAGCGTCTGTCCCTTTTCGAGCTGATTGGCGACTTCTTCCGCCTCGGGTCCAACGCATTCGGGACAGAATCCAACGTTTTCGCCTCGAGCCAGCTCTTTGTCGAGCAACATCCGCAGGCGCTCGGCTACGGGCTTAAGGCTCATCTTCGGATTGGGCTTGCCCTTGGGACGACCAAGATGCGAGGCGAGGATCAGACGCGCCCCGTGCCGCAGGGCATATTCAATCGTGGGCAGGGTTTCGCGGATGCGGGTATCGTCCATCACGCGTCCATCATCGAGTGGGACATTGAAATCGACGCGCATGAACACACGATTGCCATTGAGGGGGAGATCACGAATCGAAAGCTTGCACATGGAGGAGTCCTCTATCAGGAATATGACGTATAAGGAAGCGAGCCCAACGCCCAATTCATCCGTAGCAAAGACAGCGACGTGTTGAGCGGCTCGCCCAGGTCCTTCGGCGGGCAAACAGCGCCCGCCTCAGGACAACAGTTCGTGTTACAGGCCCTTGCCCGCGATGTAGTTGATCAGGTCGCGCACGCGGCTGGAGTAGCCCCACTCGTTGTCGTACCAGGAGATCACCTTCACGCAGTTGCCGCCGACCACCATCGTCGAGGGAGCGTCCACGATCGAAGAACGCGAATCGCCCTTGAAGTCGGACGACACCAGTTCGTGCTCTTCGTAACCGAGATATCCCTTCAACGGCCCGGCTTCCGACGCCTTCTTCAGCGCGGCGTTGACTTCTTCCTTGGTTGTCTTCTTCTCCACCCACACGACCATGTCCACGACTGAAACGTTGGGCGTGGGCACACGCATGGAGAAGCCGTCGAGCTTGCCCGCGAGTTCAGGAATGACGAGCTTCAGAGCCTTCGCAGCTCCAGTCGTGGTCGGAATCATCGACAGCGCCGCAGCGCGGGCGCGCCGCAGGTCCTTGTGCGGAAAGTCGAGAATCACCTGATCGTTCGTGTACGAGTGAATCGTCGTCATCGTGCCACTGACGATCTTGAACTCGTCATTGATCACCTTGGCCACCGGCGCGAGGCAATTCGTGGTGCAGGAAGCATTCGAAATAACGTTATGCTTCCCAGCATCATACTTCTCGTGATTGACGCCCAGAACAACCGTCACGTCTTCGTTCTTCGCCGGAGCGGAAATGATGACCTTTTTTACCGGCCCGCGCAGATGCTTCTTCGCGTCGTTGGCATCCGTGAATCGTCCGGTCGATTCGATGACGACCTGTGCGCCGACCGACTCCCAAGGCAGCGCCGCCGGATCTTTCTCTTTAAAGACCTTGATGGTCTTGCCGTCGACCGTGATGCTATCGACTCCGGCCGACACCTGGTTCGGCAGATTGCCCAATACCGAGTCGTACTTCAGAAGGTGAGCCAGAGTTTTCGGATCCGTCAGATCGTTGACCGCGACGAATTCCAGGTTCGGGTCTTTCAGCGAAGCGCGCAGCACATTGCGGCCGATTCGTCCGAAGCCATTAATGCCAACTTTGATTGCCATGTTTCCTCCGTGAATTTATGAGGGCTTGTACAGATCTCATTTGCGGTTGAGTGGTAAACCTATGATGGTAACAGGGAAAGGGAATCGTCGTAAACGTTTCCGCCATTACTTTTGGACGAACCAGTTCGCATCACGGCCCGATGTGTGCCGCATCACTGTCAATTTCTGAACATTTGGCTTGCGGACTTACGGTGTTATCTCAAATATGACTCCGCCGTTGTTCGTGCCTCCTTCATCGGCTGTTCCAAAAATATTCCCCTCACTATCGACCGCCAAGCCGCCATAAGGAGTACGCCCGCTGTTTCCGCCGACAAAGTCATACAGGTCTGAGAACGTCCAGCCGCTGCTGCCTGGCGTTAGCTTGAATACCGAGCCGAGGCTATCCGGGCCGTCACTGTTCGTGATGCCGTAGAGGTTTCCGTTCGTATCGAAAGCAAGTTTGTTGTATGGTCCACCAAAACCGCTGAAGCTGTAGAGCGTGGTCAAGTTCCAATTCGTAGTCGAAGGCGACAATTCGTACAGTGTGCCTCCGCCGTTCGCGCCACCAAAAAAAGTTCCGCCATACAAATTGCCGGCCTTATCGAGGACTAGTCCGCCAACCGGATTCTGACCATCGTTGAGTCCCTGAAAGCTGTACAGAACTGTCTCGGTCCAACCGGAGCCGGAGTGCGACAACTTGAACACTGCGCCGTAGCCATAAGCGCCGCCGCTCGGCGCCGTACCATAAAGATTGCCCGCGGAATCGAGAGTTAGAGCCGCGACCGGATTGATTGCGTCCGTAGTCGATCCGCCAAAGCTGTAGAGCACGTTCTCGGTCCTGTTCTGTCCGGAACCCGAAACTTCGTAAACCGTTCCGTTCGCGTAGTCGCCTCCGAGCAGGGTCGTTCCGTAGAAATTGCCATTCGCGTCGAAAACGACTCCGCCGATGGGCTCTCCGCCATCTGTTCCATTGCCGAACGTATGGACAACCGTTTCGTGCCACTGGCAGTTAGATCCGGAGCAACCTTGAGGAACTTTACCCAACGCAAATGCTGTCCCGAATGCGCCTCCGCCCTCAGTGGTTCCATAAAGGATATGACCGGGACCGAACGCGAGAGTTCCAAAGCCAGGACCGACTCCGTCCAGGCCGGCTCGAAAGCTGTACAGAGATGTGTAAGTCCACGAAGAGCCATGTGGCGAGAGCCGATAGACACTGCCGGAGCCGAGGCTTCCGCCCGCATAGGTTGTTCCGTAGAGGTTTCCGGCGGCGTCCAGCATTGGGCCGCCGTAGGGACTCTCGCCGTCGCTGCCTTGCCCGGTGAAGTTGTAAATAACTTTGTAATGCTGGCATTGTGCCGGCTCAGACAGCATGGCTAGAGAAATGAACATGACGATGAATGCGACGAGAATGCTCCGTCCAGCTGGGGGGCACTGGTCTTTACCCGGCATTATGGAAGCCTCCTGGAGTTTGGTTTGACTCGGGATGAGTGCAAAACCGAGGCATCTATTATGCATGAATCGCCGAAGTCCGCATCCAAAGCCGGATTCGCGGTCCTTATACGATCTGCGGTCACCTCTCAACCGAAGCCCCGCCGCCTCTTCTACACCCGGGGTTTAGCTCTGTGACCACAATCACAATCTCCCGCGACCTTTATCACTGTTCCGTCCTGCTTCACATCCTCTAATGGACTCAACGCGGAAAGCCGCCGCTCGCGTCAGCGCCTTCTCCCGCGTGATTCCCCCAAACCGAGGGTGACCATGGTGAATGACGATGTTGTCAAATGTCCGCTGTGCGGCGGATTCACCCACATTGAGAAGTCTGACCTGCTGGCCGCTCTGAAGGAGCCTCGCATTCGCGAACAGGTCGAGAAGTACGTTGCCGAACTGCTGAAGTCACCGGTGGAAGAGCTGAGCACAGTGGGAGCGACTCAGGCAGGTCGGGACTTCGAGAAAGACGTCCATAAATGGAACCCATGCGTGCCCATGTGGCGGCGCAGTCCCAAAGAATAAGATTCCGAGCTCATCTACGGAGGTGCTTGACGCCAACCCTGGACTCACCACCGCGGGTGACAGCAATCACTGCCTCCGGGAGAGAGCACGCATATACCGAACAAGGTGGATTCTCTCTAGCGGCGACACATCGCGCTGCAAGGAGGTATGCCATGCCCACCCTCGCGCAGGTTTCGCGCCTCTCGCTGAAAAACATTCTTTTTCCAACCGACTTTTCTCCCGCATCCCAGGCTGCATTGTCGTACGCGGAGCGCCTCGCCCAGATTTATGGATCGACTGTTCTGATCACACATTCCATTCCGCCCGAACCTCGCCAGACCGTCGTAACCGACCGCTTTATTGGCATTGAAGATCGCGAGTGGCAGGAAGCCCGGCAGAAACTGGACTTTCTCTCCCACGATCCCTCGTTGCGCGACATTCCGCACAAGACGCTACTCGATCGGGGCGACATTGGAGAAGTCATTCCGGCGATCATCCACGAACACCATGTCGACCTGATTGTTCTCGGCACACACGGCTACCTGGGCATCACCAAAGTCGTAATGAAATCCGCCGCTGAGAAGATTTATCGCTCGGCCATCTGCCCGGTTCTCACCGTTGGACCGAAAGCTGCACGAGGCAATCTGTGGACCTTGCGTACGATTCTTTGCCCGATCGACGCCGCCGAAGATCCTGCCCCGGTCCTGAAGTTTGCCCTCTCCTTGGCTGAGGAAAACCAGTCTGAGTTGATCCTGCTGCAAGCGATCCCCATGATTTCCCGGCAGAACCGGCCTGCTGTCGAAATGCAGGCGCATCTCGGAATGGAAAGCATGATCCCGCCGCAGGCCAAAGACTGGTGTTCACTGCGCTTCAAAATTCGATGGGAGCATCCGGTGGAAGCGATTTTGACGGAAGGACGCGAACTCCGTCCCGACCTGGTCGTGATGAGCGTGCACAAATCGCGCGCTACGACACTGGTTTCGCATCTGCCGTGGCCGGTTGCGTCGGAGGTTGTCGGCCGGGCCTCGTGTCCGGTGCTGACGGTACGAGTTTAAGTTCGAGCGCCAGTGCCCGAAATTGGAGCGGCGGCGCCAAGACAATACGGAGGAACCATGTTGGTCAGCAAGCAGCAGGCTCTCGAGTACCATCAGGGGGCTCGCCCCGGAAAGATTGAAGTTACTCCAACCAAACCGTGCCGCACGCAGCGCGATCTAAGTCTTGCCTATACACCGGGTGTGGCCGAGCCCTGCCTGGAAATTCAAAAGAATCCGCAGGACGCTTTCAAGTACACCGGTCGCGGGAATCTGGTCGCCGTTCTAAGCAACGGCACCGCCGTGCTCGGGCTCGGCGATATTGGTGCTCTTGCCGGCAAGCCCGTCATGGAAGGCAAGGCAGTCCTGTTCAAGCGCTTCGCCGATGTTGATGTCTTCGACATTGAAGTGAACAGCCACGATCCGGAAGAAATCATCAAGCTCTGCCAACTGCTCGAGCCCACATTCGGCGGCATCAATCTCGAGGACATCAAAGCTCCCGACTGCTTCCACATTGAAGAAGAGTTGCGCAAGACGATGAAGATCCCCGTCTTTCACGACGATCAGCATGGAACGGCCATCATCTCTGGAGCCGCGCTACTGAACGCGCTCGAAGTCGTCGGCAAAGATATCAGCATGGTCCGCATTGTTTTCAACGGAGCCGGAGCCGCTGGCATTGCCTGCGCCGAACACTACGTTCGCCTCGGCGTGAAGCGCGAGAACATCATTCTCTGCGATACCAAGGGAGTCGTTTACAAGGGCCGCAAGGAAGGCATGAACAAGTATAAGGAGCGCTTCGCGCAAGAGACCGATCTCCGCACGCTGGCCCAGGCAATGGTCGGCGCCGATGTTTTCGCTGGACTCTCCGTCAAAGGCGCAATCAACGATCAAATGGTCTGCTCGATGGCGAAGGATCCGATCGTCTTCGCCATGGCGAACCCTGATCCCGAAATCACCTACGAAGAAGCGAAATCCTGCCGGAGCGACGTAATCATCGCCACCGGCCGCTCCGACTATCCCAACCAGGTGAACAACGTTCTCGGATTCCCCTTCATTTTCCGCGGAGCGCTCGACGTCCGCGCGACCGCGATCAACGAAGAAATGAAGCTGGCGGCAACCCACGCGCTGGCCGATCTCGCGAAGGAAGATGTCCCGGACTCCGTATGCCGCGCTTATGGGGTGCCACGGCTGCAGTTCGGCCGCGAATATCTCATCCCGAAGCCGTTCGATCCGCGCGTCCTCATGTGGGAGGCCTCGGCGGTCGCCGAAGCCGCAATGAAATCCGGAGTGGCGCAGGAGCCCATCGATCTCACGACCTATCGCGCTCAACTTGAGCGGCGGCTCGGCAAAGCCTATGAAGTCGCCCGCACCATGATCCACAAGGCGCAGGCCAATCCGAAGCACGTTGTATTCCCCGAAGGCGACAACGAGAAGATCCTGCGTGCCTGCCACGCGCTCGTCGAAGAAAAAATCGCGCACCCGATACTGCTGGGCGAAGCCGCCAAGATCCAGGCCCGCGCCCGCGAATTCGGAGTCAATCTCGAAGGCATGCAGATCGTCGATCCGTCGATATCAGAACACCGCGACCTGTATGCCCAGGAATTGTTCCGCCTGCGCCAGCGCCGTGGTGTGACGCTTCCGGAGGCAGGCACTCTGCTGAACAACCGGAACGTCTTCGGCTCGATGATGGTGCACATGGGCGATGCCGACGCTCTCGTCTCCGGTTTGACGCAACGCTTTCCCGATACAATCCGCCCGGCGCTGCAGATTGTGCGCATTCGCGAGGGATTGCATCGCGTATCGGGCTGCTACGCAGTCATCACGCGAAAGGGGGAAGTCTTCTTCCTCGCCGACACCAGCGTAAACATCGACCCTACCGCAGAAGATCTAGTTGAAATCGCGCTGTGCACCGCGCACATGGCTCGCCGCTTTGACATTACTCCCCGTGTCGCCATGCTCTCGTTCTCGAGCTTCGGTGGCGTAGACCATCCGATTTGCACCAAGGTCCGCAAAGCAGTCGAGTTGATCAAGTATGCCGATCCGACTCTGATCGTCGATGGCGAGATCATGGCCGACGAGGCCCTGTCTCCCGAGATTATCGAGGAACTTTATCCGTTCAGCGCGCTTAAAGGCGGAGCCAATGTGCTCATCTTCCCCGATCTGACATCCGCCAACATCGCATGTAAGTTTGCGACGAAAGTGGGCGGTGGAGAACTGATCGGCCCGATCCTCATGGGAATGAGCCGCCCGGTTCACGTTCTGCAGCGCACGGCGACGGTCGAAGAGGTAGTGCACGTGGCGGCCATCGCCGTGGTCGACGCGCAGGAGAACGACACTTATTCGCATCCTCACGGCCACATGCCGGTCGAACCGGAATTGATCGGGGAAGATTAGGAATCGAGGTTTCAAAGTTTCAAGGTTTCAGAGTTTCAAAACCCTGAATTACGCAGTTTTTGCTCGCAGTTGCCGCTGACTGGGACGTGCTTTGAGACTTTGAAACTCTGAAACTTTGAAACCTTGAAACTTGGAGCTAATTCATGTCGACACTCTGGAAATCGCGCTACGCCAACCGGACGATGGGAGTTAAAAGCTCCGCGATCCGCGAACTGCTGAAAGTCACGCAGAAGCCGGAAATTATTTCCTTCGGCGGCGGACTCCCCGCTCCCGATGTATTCCCCGTGCAGCGCTTCGAAGATGCTTGCCACAAAGTCCTGACCGAGCAGGGCTCCCAAGCCTTGCAATACGGCACGACCGAGGGCTATCAGCCTCTGCGCGAAATGATTGCCCACAACCTCGCGCGGTACGGGATCGTCGCCACTGCCGACAATGTCCTCATCACCTCAGGTTCTCAGCAGGCCCTCGATCTCATCGGAAAGCTCCTCATCAATCGCGGAGACCGTATCCTCGTTGAAGCCCCAACCTACCTCGGGGCTCTGCAGGCGTTCAATGTCTATGGAGCCCAATATGTCTCCGTTCCCGTCGACGAAGATGGACTGATCACCGAGCAGCTCGAACCTTCGATCCGCTCCGGCGTGAAGTTCATGTATGTGCTGCCGAACTTCCAGAACCCCGCGGGAGTTACTCTCTCCGAAGGACGCCGTCATCAACTGATTCTTTTGGCCGACAAGTACGGCATCCCGATCGTCGAAGACGATCCCTACGGTCAGCTTCGTTACGAGGGCGAGCACATCGCGCCGCTCGTCGTGCTCGACCGCGAAAACCTCCGCCGCGACAACGGATTCACTCTCGGCAACGTGATCTATCTGAGCACTTTCTCGAAGACGCTCGCTCCGGGAATCCGCCTGGCCTGGATCGTCGCTCCTGAAGATGTCATCAGCAAGCTGGTACAACTGAAACAGGCTGCCGACCTGCATACTTCCACCTTCAACCAGTACGTTGCCTATGAAGTGGCGCGCGACGGCTTCCTCGATCAGCACGTCAAGTTGATTCGCCAGGTGTATCGCGAACGCCGCGACACCATGCTGCAGGCGCTGCATGAATACTTCCCGCACGAAGTCACCTGGACACATCCCAAGGGCGGGCTCTTTCTATGGGTGACCATGCCAGAGGGTACCGACTCGCAGGCGCTGTTGCAGGCGGCTTTGGCGGAAGAGGTCGCGTTCGTGCCCGGTGACAGTTTCTATCCCAATAACGGCCATGAAGGCGGCCGCCATATGCGCCTGAATTTCTCGCACTCCCAGCCCGAGCAGATTCGCGAAGGCATTCGCCGTCTCTCGGTCGCGGTGAAGATGCAGCTACGCACGAACCACGTGATGCACTAGGGCTGCTCTAATTCTTACGCTCCCGTGTGTGACCGAAATCACACCCGCGCGTGAGATAAGACACCGCCTTTTCGCCGGACTCCTCCCAGACTGGAATTGCCAGTCGGACCGGGCAGCCTCGCCCGACGCATTGGGGGTGTTCTATGACAGTCTCCGTACTTTCCATCGTCATTGGCGTTTTGGTGTTGGCCGTGGCGCTCTTCGTGCTGCGAGCCGTTCCCGGCGTCCGGGCGTACTTCAAGTTCCGCGGCAAACGACTGGTGACCTGCCCTGAGACGAAGGCCCCAGAGGCCGTCAACGTGGCCGCCGGGGAAGCCGCACTCGGCGTATTTTTCAACGAGCCGACGATCCATCTGAACCAATGTTCACGCTGGCCGGAGCGTCAGGGATGCGGGCAGGACTGCCTCCAGCAGATCGAGGCCGATGCTCAGAATTGCCTTGTGTGGAATATTGTCTCGAAGTGGTACGAAGGGAAGAACTGCGTATTCTGCCACAAGCCCATCAAGCCTCTGCACCATGTGGATCACGCCCCGGCGCTCTTGGGACGCGACTTCCGCACCACCGAGTGGAAAGACATCAGCCCGGAAAAATTGCCTGAAGTATTCTCGACCTACCAGCCGGTCTGCTGGGATTGTCACGTCGCCGAAACCTTCCGCCGCATGCATCCGGAACTGGTTACAGACCGCGCGCCGGAACCCCGGCGCACGATGTAACTGTTCGCGTAGCGCCAGCCGCCTCGGCTGTCGGACGAGCGAAGCACCGCACCAACCCCATTAAGGCGTAGGCGAATGCCCTTGCCCGTTCTGCGCCAACCCTTCATACCGAGTCAGGCTCGCCTTCAGCCGCGCCGCGAGTGCGTCGTTATGATGTTGACTCGCGAGTTCCAGCGCTTGCCGCGCAACCTGAACCGCCTCGGTGTACCGCCCCGTATCGGAATAAGTCGCAGCAAGCATCTCCAGGATCGCCGGTTCTTGCATATGGGAAAGCTTGGCCGCCTGCTCGAACTGCGCCGAAGCCTCAGGGATAGATCCCTTCGCCGCCAGAACGCGGCCGTAGTTGTAGTGGTGATCCACCGATTGGGGCATCAGCGTGACCGCTTTGTCCATATGGACGACGGCGTCATCGAGCCTTCCCGCCCGAGCCAGCGCGACTCCGAGACCGTTCTGGCCGTTAGCCGCACCCGGAGCCATTTCCACACCTTTCGTGAGTTCGTCGATCGCTTCATTCAAATGTCCGTTCTCGCTCGACAAAGCGTTCCCCAGGTTCACGTGCGCAGCCGCATTGTCGGGATTCAGTTGAACCGACTTCCGGAATTCCGGCAAAGCCTCGTCGATCGATCCCCTTTCAGCCAGAGCGCTCCCTAGGTTGTTGTGAGTCTGCGAACTGTTCGGATTCAGCTGGATCGACTTCCGGTATTCGGCGATCGCATCGTCGATCTTTCCAACCTCAAACAACACAATTCCCAGGTTGTTATGTCCCCGCGGATCTTCCGGAGCCAGCGCCAGCGCGTTCTTCCACGCTGAAATCGCGTCATCATATTTCTTCTTGTCGGCTAGCTGCACCGCAACGTCAAAAAGCCGATAGAAATCGGTCGCCGGAGCCTCAATCTTCTCCAGTCCGCCGGGGGCGATGTTTATGAACTCCGGAATGTTGACCGCACGGTTCGATTCCGTTGCATGTTCGATCAGAACCGCCGGAGTGTCGTTCCCGTTCTCATCGATGTGCGTCAGATACATCTGCGTATAGAGCGACGGCGTCTTCGACGAGAACACCAGCCAGCGCCCATTCGGCGAGAAGCTGTGCCATGAATTCATCACCGCAAGATTACAGTTGAGCTTGCGTTCTTTCCCACCCTCGAACGGCACAATGTACAGATTGCTGTCAGGACGCATCAGCAGCCCATTCTTGTTTCGCACGAAGATGATCCACTTTCCATCGGGAGAAACTTTCGGGAAGTTGTTACTCATCCCGTTATTTGAGGCGCCGACTAGCGGTTCGGCCTTTCCGCCTTTGCCATCATTAAACGGGATGCGATAAAGGTCGTACTGCATCTGCGTTTCATTCGGATCGTTGGCATACTCGGCCTTGTGACGCCCGTTCGGATACGGATCCTTGGCCGGCCCGCGCGAATAAATCAGATACTTGCCGTCCGGGCTCCAGAACGCGCTCGTCTGTACATAATTCGGATCGTCAGCCCCCGGCAGCACCTTAAATTCGTGGGTCTCTTTGCTGTACCACGCCAGCACGCCACGCGTCGGATAGAACACCTGTCCAAATCCATAATTCGAGAAAAATCCGTTATAGAGCCGGTCGACGACTCGCACGCCATGCGCTCCCGGCACATCGATCGACGTGATCACATATTTCCCGTCAGGCGAAACCTGCGACATGAATCCGAAGCGCTTCTGCGCCGTCTTGTCTGGGTCGCTGAAGGCGCTCCAATGCACGATGTAGTCATTGCTGATCGAGCTGACCTTATGGATGGGAATCAATCCATACAGGCCTTTGTCGTTCTGCGGGCCGTCAACATCGATGCCCAGCGTCTTGCCGTTACGCGCAATCGAGTGACAGTTCGCGCAGGTCGGCAGCCCCTCCATGATGACCTTGTTCTCAGTGCCTGAGATGTAGCGTAGCCGCCATTTAATTTTCGGAAGAACAGAATCCGGCAGCGGCTTGATTACTCCACGTTCACCTTCTTCCGGCGGCGTCGGAATCAGTGGCACATCGCGGTAGAAAATCGGCGCCCCAACCGGATCGACAGACGTCTGAATCGTGACTTTTCCCCGGGACACGGCTTCGTGCGATCCCTCGCTCCGAAATCCCGTGATCGTCACCGTTGCTGCGCCGCTGACCGAGTGCTTCTTGATGTTCTCCCATGTCTTCGCATCTGGCCGCCACGTATGCGAGATTGCCTGCTCGGGAGTGAGCGTCGGCGGAACGTAACCGGTAAGAGTCGTGTCGAGTTCCCCGAGCTTCATCAACTCGCCGGGCGTCCACAACTGGATTGTGTGCGAGCGATCGGCAAAGGTTACTTCGATCTTCCATGTCGTCGCGCCGGAATCCCTGTCGCGCCACTGAAACAGCGGCGCAATGATGTCCGGAGGGAACAACGATCCTTCTGAGGGATAGGCGACCGTGATTGCTCTTACCCCGGATGCCGGTCCACCCGCGAAGAGCACGCCCGCCAGCGAAAGCGCCGCCAGCACAACCACCATCCATCTCATGCAAATCTCCCGAGAAACTCATCGACAAGACTAGGGAGACATCGGCGACGATGCTGTGATCTCAATCACAAAATTGATCTCGTCCGGCCAGAATTGACTACAATTAGGTTCGTCAAGGGAGAGATACTTGAAGCTGCCCCTTACTCGCAACGTGTGAAGATCAGTTTCCCCGCTTACCGGGTGACGCTCCGCCCCCTTCTCGCATCCAAATGTTCTACAGCCGAAATCGAAGGGCGAGAGAATTCTGCGCCCAATGGGTTTAGAACTGGTATGACCCCACGCCATCCTGGCACTCGACGCAGGAAGAACAATCGGCGACCATCTTTAGTCATTAGATCAGAAGTACGAAAAAGGATAATTTAGCTTTACTCATGGGCCTCCAAAACAGGTCGGGATGCGTATGTCTAGCCTTATTTATTCTCGCTAGCGCGTCCACTTTTGGCCAGAATCCTCAACTCCCGGCCGTATCCAGTCCTGCCCAACGGGCCGAAGGCCAAGGCACGGCGTCGGCGCCGGTCCCGTCCTCGGGAACCATCAACGGAACCGTCGTCGACCAAACCGGAGCGCTCGTGGCTGGAGCCCGCGTGACCCTCACTCGCGAGGATTTATCGCAACGGCAGGAAGTCTTTTCTGGGCCCGATGGACAGTTTTCGTTCGCCAACGTCTCTCCCGGCCCGTTTCGACTCGCGGTGGTCTCGACCGGCTTCGCGCCCTACATGTCTTCCGGGACCCTGCATCCGGGAGAGATCGCAACCATCCCGCAGATCACGTTGACTGTCGCTGAGAACGTCACCGAGGTGGTGGTCGGAATTCCCAGAGAAGAGATCGCCGCCGCGCAGATGAAAGTCGAAGAGCAGCAGCGCGTGTTGGCCGCCATTCCTAATTTTTACGTCACCTACGATCCGAAGGCGGTGCCGCTCAGCCCCAAACAAAAATTCACCCTGGCATGGAAGACGGTGATCGATCCCTTTACCGTTGCGGTAGTGGCCGGCACTGCGGGAGTCCAACAGGCTCAGGATCACTTCAAAGAATACGGACAAGGGGCGGCGGGCTATGGCAAGCGGTTCGGCGCCGTTTACACCGACACGGTGACGGGCACATTCATCGGAAGTGCCATTTTTCCGTCTCTTCTCAAGCAAGACCCGCGATATTTCTACAAAGGCACAGGCAGTGTGCCATCGCGAACCGCCTACGCCATTGCCATGGCGTTCATCTGCAAGGGTGACAACGGACGCTGGCAGGTGAACTATTCCGGGATTCTCGGAAGCCTGGCAGCCGGTGGGATCTCCAACCTGTATTATCCGAAGAACGATCGCGAAGGTTTGGAACTGACGTTCGAAAACGCAGGCATCGGCATCGGCACAACGGCCGTAACCAACATTCTGCAGGAATTCTTGATTCGGAAGCTGACTCCCAAGGCGCGCGAGCACAACCTGCCCAAGCCTCCCGAACCTTCTGTACAGTAGGACTACCCTACTTAAGAAGTCAGAACAATGCCCGTTCATGGATGACGATGCAGTACGTGCACGGCGATATCGGGCCAGAACTCGCGGAAAACATTTGTCAGTGCATCGCGGCCCATGGCCCAGCCGTATTTGACGGCAAGCGCCCCAACGGTACGATCGGCCTTGGGATAATACGTAGTCGAAATGCCTTGCGCGATGGCGCGGCCAAACACCTCTGACGCGTTGAAGGTATTCTTCCCGTGATAGTCCGGCGTGATAAGAATCCGTGTTGCCGCGTAAACGCCGCGCGTCAAAATGCCGCCGTTGCCCTCGCCTCGCGCATAGTATCGTTCGTCTTCGTGAAGCACGGATGGCAGCGCGAATACCACCATGTAATTGCCGCTCGTCTTGTCCAGAAATCCGCGCCAATAGTATCCGACGTAGGCGGGGACTCCGTTTTCGCCGATCGCGGGATGCGCCTCGCTCACGTCCGCCAACAGCGATGTGATCCCGACAAAAACGAAAGCTGAATAATCGAAGCTGTTCTGCGTCGCCAGGATGAACGCCTGTTTCGGCGTGGGTGGTGGAGGCAGCGCGCCCGCGCTGACCGCCCGGTAATTCGGCATGATCCCCAGAATCCGTTTTGGTTGTTGCTTCACCGCTGGCACCGGCTGCCCTTCGGCGTTGAGTTTCGGAGGAGTGGTCTGTTCCTTCTCGACGGTTTTTTCCTGCTGCGGTGTGGGTGGCTGTTCTTGCTTCGGTGCTTGTTGCGACGACTGTTGCTCCGTGGACTGCTGTTGTGCCGTCTGCTCAAATCCCAGAGTCTGTTCTCCAAACCCGGGAGCCGAAGGTAATTCGGCCTGCTGCGCCCAACCCAGACTGCAGGCCAGAGACACAAAAATAATTGAAGCGAATAATTGCACCACTCGCCTGATGACCAAACATTCCTCCAAATGCAAAATTGAATGTTGCTGATACGCCCACTTTTCGCATTCTACCAATGGGCTTTCAATCGGTGTTGATGTACGCACATCTTTTACATTCGTTTACACAAACTTTCGTAAGGGCGAGAAAAAAACATCACACGCACAGGAAGTACGTATCGTGCAAGAACGTTCTGGTTGTGGATTCCCATTTCGGGATAGGATTCTTCCGGGCTGATAACGCTTATCCACACCCGCTCCGACGCCGGGCACGTTACTATGGAAGTGCATTCATCTTGAACAAAAGTGCGGGGCGAACTTCTGCCTCGCTCGACGAGGAAATCATGCCAGAACCTACCTATGAAGAACTGAAAGCGAAACTGTCGCAACTTGAAAAGGAAGTCGAAACCAAAAAGCGGAGCGGAGACCTCATCTTCAAAGTTGGAGAAAAAGGCGGTGTCAGCGTCTACGGACTCGGCCGTTTCCCCGTCACTCTCTATTACGAGCAGTGGAATCGCCTGCTCGGCGCCGCCAACGACATCAAGCAATTCATGGAAGAAAACAAATCCAGGCTGAAGCTGAAAGAGCAGGGATAACGAGCTGGGGGCGTGTACGGGGCGGCCGCGAAATCCCGTGCCCGCCAAATACCGGAGAGTCCGGCCGATTCCTACATCCAGGTTTTGGGGAAGGGCACGAGTTTTACTCGTGCCGTTAAGCCGCCACCTTGCCGGAGCGCTTTAGCGACTGGGGTAACAGCCTGCATATTTGCGCCGCCTCGGTTGGTGGAACACTCGCCATCATTTAGCATTCCCCTCCATGCCCCTGCCAGCTCCAGAGTTGACCGCCGAGCAGGTCCTGAGCGCCTTTCACCGCGACGCTCCCTACCTGTTCATGGGAGCGGCCTTCGTTGCGCTAGGAATCGTCTCCGCCGCTTTCTCAGGCCTCCGCCGCAAGCGCGACCCTCTTCTCATCTATCTCGCCGTCTACGCCGTCCTCTACGGGCTCCGCATGTGGATCCAAAGCAGTTTGCTTGGCCTGACGATCCACGATTCCATCTCTTTCCACCGGCTGCGCGTCGGCATTAATTACGTCGTTCCGATTCCCGCCATCCTGTTTTTCGACGCCGCTGGATTGCTGAGTCGCGTCGGAAAAATTGCCGGCTACGCGCTCATCGTGGTGAGCATCGTATTGTCCACCCTCACCTTTGGATTGGGCCCGACCGCACTCTACGACCGCATCAACAGCATCGTGGTGATCGTCGCCATGTTCGCCCTCGTTTTTCAGAGTCCGCCTCTCGCGGCTTCCGCCAGAGATTTCTCCATCGTGCGCCGCGGACTCCTGATTTTCGTCGTCCTCGTCGTGTTCGATAACCTGCGCGGCGTCTTCCAGTACACCATTTTGAGTCTCGAACCCTTCGGCTTCGCCGTCTTCCTCGGATGCCTTGGTTACGTGGCTGCCCGGCGTCTGCTCGAACGCGAACAGCAGCTCAGCAAGATTCAGGAAGAACTCGAAGTCGCGCGCCGAATCCAAGCTTCAATCTTGCCGGCAGAATTTCCGCCGTCGCCCAATTTCCGTGTGGCCGCGCGCTATCTTCCCATGACCTCCGTTGCCGGCGATTTCTACGATTATGTCGTTGCTAGATCCGGCCAGGTCGGACTGCTGATTGCAGATGTTTCCGGCCACGGCGTTCCCGCCGCGCTGATCGCCTCCATGGTGAAGTTGGCGGCCGCTTCGCACCGCACTCAGGCCGCAGACCCAGCTGCGTTTCTCTCCCGCATGAATGCGGTACTGCTCGGCAACACGCAGAACCAGTTCGTGACTGCTGCCTATGCATTTCTTGATGCTCAAGCCGGCGAACTGCGCTACTCCGCCGCCGGACATCCTCCGATGCTCCTGTTGCGCGGCGGTCAGATCACCGCTATCGAAAAAAATGGACTGATGCTCGCCGCCTTCGATTTCGCCAGCTATTCGACTTTGACTCATCGGCTTGAGCGCGGCGATCGCTTGCTCCTCTATACCGACGGGCTCGTCGAAGCCGCCAATCCCACGGGAGATTTCTTCGGCCTCGACGCCCTGTCCGAACTGTTCCGCCAGACCGTCGGACTCTCCCCGTCAGAAGCGGGCGATCGCATCGTCTCGAAAGTGCGAGGGTGGTCCACTACTCAGGAAGATGACCTAACTCTGATTCTCTGCGAATACGTCGGATAGATCGAAATCCTCTCCTGCCTGCCGTCCGCTCGCGAAAAAACTTAGTTGCAGAAACCTCTGAACCTCTCGCGGGTTTCGTGAATCTATCCGAGTAACTGACAAAAAGACAGGAGCACCCATGAGAATCGGAATCATCGGAGCAGGACACATCGGCGGCACGCTCACTCGCCGCTTTAGAGCAGTAGGGCATGATGTAGCCGTCGCGAACTCCCGCGGCCCCGCAACATTGAAAGATCTTGCGAAGGAGACCGGAGCAACAGCCGTCACCGTGGTTGAGGCGGCGCGCAGCGGGGAAGTCGTGGTCGTCACCATCCCCATGAAAAACATTTCCCAACTACCGAAAGACTTGTTCAAGGGGACGTTTGAAAATGTCGTCGTAATCGACACGTGCAACTACTATCCGCGCCAGCGCGACGGACGCATCGACGCCATCGAAAACGGCATGCCCGAGAGCCGTTGGGTCGAGCAGCAACTCGGACGGCCCGTCATCAAGGCCTTCAACAACATCTATGCCCAGCATTTGATGGAGTTGGGCGCACCCGCAGGCACCCCCGGACGCATCGCGCTCCCGGTCGCCGGAGCCGATCCAGCCGCCAAGAAGAAAGTCATGCAGCTCGTCGACGAACTAGGATTTGATCCGGTAGACGATGGAACCATCGACGAATCCTGGCGCCAGCAGCCCGGAACTCCGGTCTATGCCAAAGATTTCGACGCCGCTGGCGTCCGCCGTGCTTTGAATGAAGCGACAAAGGAGCGCGCACCAGAGTGGCGCGCCACCGCCAACAGTCCCGGCGACTACGCCAAGCCTGCATGAAGGGCCAATCGCAGAGGACGGACTCGTTATGTCTCTTGCCGATAGATCTGGTAGGCTGTCGCCGGGGATTCGCCTGTGAGCACAAAAAACACCATCTGGCACGGCACCGACGAATGCGGAAGAGACTGCCACATCTAGTGGGAACTCGCTGAACGGACTCCGGGCAAGGCTGCCCCAATCTTCCTGAGCGTCGAAGCCGGAGGGGAGGAAGCAGTTATCCGCTTACCGAAGGAAATCGGAGAGAGAATCCGCGACATTCTGCAGCCGGATGGCGCCTGGGAAGTGATCTAGCGCTGCCTCCAGGCCCTCCGCCTCTGCGGGACTCTGCCGGGTTTGATCGTAATTCGAGCTTATGCAACTGCGAGTTCGCTGAAGGCCAAAGACTGCGAAGATCGCGCTAAATCCGATCCAAGCCGAGCAGATGCGCTGTTGCGGAAAGCCGCTAGCTCTCGGGAGTGGGCAGCCGGTCTCAAGCGCGGCCACTGGAGGTCGTGAAGTTAAAGTTACTCTGCTCGCGGCGATTCTTTTTGACTCTCTTCTTACCTGACATGGTTTGGATTCTTCCACACCGTTATGCATGTGACATCCGCCCTAGCCTTCCACAGCCCGCAAGCGCCATCCTCACCGAAGGCCCCGATGGCGCTCTTACCGCACCGCTCGTCCCATTCTGGAACGGGCGGGCCGAGGCGTAGCCCTGAAGCTCTTTGAAACCAAGACTTTGCCACTAAGCTGCAGAATCTGAAGATTTTGTTTTCAATTTTCCGCTAAATCGATGATTCCAGAGATCCAAAGCGTGAGGGGTAGGGTAGATACCAAGTAGTTAATACCTTAGACCTGGAAGGCTAGGATGAAAAAAGAGCGGAAGGCTAGCCGAACTTGACTGATGCTTTAAAACTGGCAGCTGAAAACTGGCAACTGGCGGCTGATAAAAAAGGCAACCGAGAAGGACAATGTCGCATACCGCGATCCCTATCCTATGGCTGCCCTTGAACTTTCTAATCACACTGTACGATAGCCCTCGTTCTGTAACCATCGGGTAGATACCGTAGCAATAGAGAGAATCGTGAACACAATCCGCACTTCGGAGTAGTCAACTGAGTACCGACTACTGCGTACTGAGTACTGCCTTCTGTATAATCAAAAGACCGTGCCAAAGTATTCCATCGTTGTACCGCTGCATAACGAGCAGGAGAACGTCACAGACCTATACGACCGCCTCAAGGCCGTCATGGAAGCGCACGGCGAAACCTTCGAAATCGTCTTAGTGGACGATGGATCGAGCGACCATACCTTCGCCATGCTCCGCGAGATCGCAGCCGTTGATAGCCGCGTAACGGTCGTGAAACTGCGCCGCAACTTTGGCCAAACTGCGGGCCTCGCCGCCGGTTTCGATCACGCCCGCGGCGAATATGTCATCGCCATGGATGGCGATCTGCAGCACGATCCCAACGACATTCCGATCTTCCTCGAAAAGATTGCCGCCGGATACGACATCGTCAGCGGATGGCGCAAAGTTCGCGTCGACAATTTCTGGATGCGCCGCATCCCTTCGCGTATCGCCAACTGGATGATGGCCAAGATCAGCGGCGTCGACATCCATGATTTCGGAACCACATTCAAAGCCTACCGCCGCGACATTCTGGAGCAGGTTCCGCTCTACGGCGAACTGCACCGCTTCATTCCGGCGCTGGCGTCCTGGCATGGAGCGAGCATCTGTGAAGTTCCCATCCGCAATGTGAACCGCGAGCGCGGCGCGTCGCACTACGGCATCACGCGCACGTTCCGCGTCTTCTTCGATTTGCTGACGATCCGCTTCCTGCTGCGTTATCTCTCACGCCCGCTGCATTTCTTCGGCAGCTTCGGCATGATGAGCATCTTTGCGGGCAGTGGCCTGGTGTTTTGGCTTGGCATTGAGAAGTACATCCGCCACGTGCACGTAATGACGTCACACGGCCCGCTGATGATGGCCGCCTTAGGCCTGCTCCTCGGGGGATTGAATCTGCTCGCCATCGGCCTGCTCGGCGAAATGCAGGTTCGCCACTATCATGAACCAAGCCGCCGAGCTCCGTATTCTGTCGACCGCGTCCTCCGCTCCCAAAACGAAGAGCACAGCGTCTCGGAATAATTCCGATCCATTAGGGACAGCCGCCTCGGTTGTCCAGTCGAGCAAAGCTCGACATTTCTCTTCGCGACGTCCGATTACTTCAGTTTCTAGACAGGAACCGTGACTTGCTGCATGGTGTCCTTTAGAAGTATGACGATCGTATCCGCCATCAGGCTCATAACAGCACTCGCCGTTTCCATAGTCTCCGTAGAAGGCGCGTTTGCCTGTCAATGCGGCATAGGACCGCATGAGAAGAACGCATGGGAAAATGCGAAGCGCGCAGATCAGAGCGCCGAAGCAGTTTTTGAAGGTACTCCAACTAAATTCGAGCTCCGTTGGGACCTCTTCGATGCCAAAGAGGGTGAACTAATTTCTGCGGACGCCTTCCAAATTAAATGGCCAGAACGTGAGCCCCAGATGGTAGTCACGTTTCACATAGGCAGAACCTACAAGGGGAATTTGGGGCCTTACGTGCAAGTTCATACCGGACTGGGAGGAGGCGACTGCGGTGCCACCTACATGCCCGGCTTGAATTACCTCGTGTACGCAGGAGGCCCGAGGTCAGATCAGCTCAGCGTGAGCATGTGTAGTCCTGGCGGATGGCTCGAAAGCACAGAAATCGAAACGAATCTGCGTTACCTCCGCAATGAGCGGCCCACGTCGACCGACTTGGCTGCAATACTGCGCTGGTCTCAAGTCGGATGGGACAAACAGGAACAAGAGCGACATCGTCGCTACGCAGAAGATCGCAGAAAACTCGAGTCAGCTACTGGAACGATTTGTGGGACCTTGGTCCGGAATTCGAAGGACACTAACGGGGGCTCAATCGCGTTCCTTTCCACGCTCGGGTACACACCGGCTGCGCCTCCTTTTGCGGAACTCAAAAGCGACGGTTCCTTCTGCTCAAAGAACCTCGGACCAGGAGCCTATTATCTATATTTCGTGCAGTCAGATGATCAGGGAGCATCGGCACTGTACTACCCAGGTGTTACGGAAGTCGCGAAAGCCATCCCCATTCAAGTTCGCGCCGGACGGACCCAATCAAACGTCGTTTTCAAGATCGCAACAGAATCTGCCTACACAGTACGCGGCTTCGTCTCTGCCGAGGATAAATCAGGATTTGATTCCGGAGTTCGTGGAGGTACTCTGATCGCATTGATTCGATCTGACGGAGACCGATGTGTCTGGTATGGGACCACGGCTAATGTCCTTTTGCCGAGACTCGCGTACTTTAAGTTCGACGACGTTGTTCCGGGTCGTTATTTCGCCTTCGTTCAGGGCCCCGCCGGCTGGATGAGCCGAAAAGTCGTAGTCGACGTTGCGAGTCATTCCAAGCTCATTGCGATTGATTTGGTGCGCAACAAACAGTGAGTTGAGATTGTTGCTGGACTCTCACCAATTTGCCGCGGGTTTTCCCTTGTACAGCCAGACGATGAAGTCGGTGGTTGGCGGAGTTCCACCTAATTCTCTTAAGCGCGTGGCGTTTTGTCCGCGATGGTAGTGACTGTGCATCGCTGTCTGCGTTAAAGCTTGGCGCACACTGATCTTTGCAGCGGGCCGGAACCATGGAACCTCGATGACGTTTTCGCCAGCATCCGAGCTTAGAGAATGAACGAATGCGTTAAGCTGCGCTAAGCCTTCTCGGCCATAGTTCTTCAACTCCAGCATGCTGGGGAAATCCTCCATCTTCTTGAAAGCAAACCCAGCACTCCTCGATCCCGTAACCCATAGAAATGCGTGTTGCACCTGATGAATATGAAGGAGGCGCTCGCGCATCTTCACATCAGAGAACGCCGGTGGATGTGCTTCGATGGCTCGCCAGTGTTCCGCGTCAGCCCATTCCTGGTGTGCATAAAGTTCTTCGATCGATGAGTCCATTGGCACCTCCGATTTCCGAGTCTACGCTTTGGATTCTGGCCCAGCCATGAGCCGCCTCCGGCGTATAATTAACCGTTTGTGCTTTTGAGGGTTTTTCCCGCCCGGAGTTTCGACATGGAAAAGGCCACTGCCCACGAGCTTCAGCTTGCCCGCCGTATGTCCCGGTTAGGTACCGAAACTGCCTTCGAGGTCCTGAACAAAGCCCGCGCCCTGGAACGACAGGGAAAGAGCATCATCCACCTGGAGATCGGTGAGCCCGATTTCGATACGCCAGCCAATGTGGTCGAAGCAGCGGTGGACGCGCTGCATAAAGGATGGACGCATTACGGTCCTTCGGCCGGCCTTCCCGATCTGCGCCAGGCTTTGGCCGAATACGTAAGCCGCACGCGCGGCGTGAAGGTGAGCAGCGATGAAGTCGTCGTGGTCCCGGGCGGAAAGCCGATCATCTTTTTCACTATCCTTTCACTGATCGACGAAGGCGACGAAGTCATCTATCCGAATCCGGGATTTCCGATCTATGAATCGATGATCAACTACGTCGGCGGACGCGCGGTGCCAATCCAGTTGCGCGAAGAACGCAACTTTGCCCTCGATGTCGACGAACTCTCGGCACTGATCAGCAATCGCACCAAACTGATCATCATCAACTCGCCGCAGAATCCGACCGGCGGAGTTTTGCAGCGCCGCGACATCGAACAGATCGCCGACGCGATCGGCGACCGCAACATCATGGTTCTGTCGGACGAGATCTACAGCCGCCTGCTCTTCGATGGCGGCCAGCATTTCTCGATCATGTCGATCCCTGCGATGCGCGAGCGCACGATCCTGCTCGACGGATTCTCGAAGACTTACGCAATGACGGGATGGCGTATGGGATATGGTGTGATGCGTCCCGACCTTGCCGCGCAAATGACGCGGCTGATGACGAATTCAAATTCCTGCACGGCGAGCTTCACGCAGGTCGCCGGAATCGAGGCGATCCGCGGCGACCAGAGTTCGGTCGACCACATGCGCGATGAATTCCAGCACCGCCGCGACATGTTCGTCGCCGGATTGAACAAGATCAAGGGATTCTCCTGCCGCATGCCCAAAGGCGCGTTCTATGTTTTCCCTAACGTCACGCAGACGGGATGGAAATCGAAGCCAATCGCCGATGCGCTGCTGGAGCAAGCCGGAGTCGCGGCTCTTTCCGGCACCTCGTTCGGCGAATTCGGCGAAGGCTATCTCCGGTTCAGCGTGGCGAACTCTCTGGCCAACCTGAAGCAGGCGCTCGATCGCATCGATCAGTGGACGAAGAAGAATCTGTGATGTACTTCTTCTTTGTCATCCTGAGCGAAGCGAGGGACCCCATGCATTTGTCCGCATGAAGTAAAGCGGAGTCGATCCGATGCCAGTGAAGAAGAAAGTCCGCACCCCAAAATCCAGCCGCATCGACGCACCCGGATATGGTTTTCCGAAGGGGACAAAGGGACTGCTGCCCTGGTCATGGGCTGAGCAGCGATTGAAGAAATCGCACAACTATTGGATCACGACCGTGAAGCCCGACGGCTCTCCGCACACGATGGTCGTCTGGGGATTGTGGCAAGACGGACGATTCCTGTTCAGCACCGGCAGCAAGTCGCGCAAAGCGCAGAATCTGGCGCAGAATCCACACTGCATCGTTTGCACCGAGAAAGCAGAAGAAGCTGTCATTATCCAAGGTGTTGCCGAAATCGCCGACGTGGATGCGCGGCGAAAGCTTATCCCCGTGTACGAGAAGAAATATGGATGGGATTTATCGAGCATGAAAGACGACATGCTCTCGATGAAGGAGCCGGTGTTTGCAGTGCGTCCTCAAGTCGTCTTCGCGCTGTGGGAGAAGCATTTCCAGGGCAAGTCGACGCGCTGGAAGTTCGCGTAGCGCTCGCGGGCTGGAAGAATTGTAGTCCGCAACGAATCCTATACTACGAAATACTTCGCCGCCGGGTGATGCACAACGATTGCCGACGTGCTCTGCTCAGGCTCGAGCAGAAATCCTGAAGTCAGCCGAACTCCGACATTTTCTTCCGGCCTCAATAGCGCGAACAGCTTCGTCTGATCTTCAAGGTTCGGGCACGCGGGATATCCGAACGAATAGCGCGAGCCGCGATATTTCTGGTGGAAGAGGTCGCGGATCTCAGGCGCATCGTCACCTGCGATTCCGAGTTCCTCGCGCATCTTCTTATGGTGGAATTCGGCCAGAGCCTCGGCGGTCTCAACGCTCAGCCCGTGCAGATAGAGATACTTTGTATATTCTCCTGCTTCAAACAGGCGCTGCGTTTCAACGCTCGCTTTCGGCCCGATCGTAACTAGAGATAATCCGATCACGTCCATCTTGCCGGAGGATTTCGGTGCGAAGAAATCTGATATCGCAAGACGGCGTCCCTCCTTCTGGCGCGGAAAGGTGAAGCGCAAAATTTCGGGAAGTCCTTCTTCCCAGTGCGTGCCGCACGGACGAGCTTGTGCCTTCGGAACCTCGTAGACGATGACATCGTTGCCATCGGCCTGAGCAGGGAAGTATCCGTAGACAACTGCGGGAGCGAACAGTCCCGAGCCTGCCACTTCATCTTCGAGCTTCTGCAGGATCGGACGGAACTTCTCTTCGACAAGGCGGAGATAGTCCGACTGCGATGCCGTCTTCAGCTGCCACTGATTCTTGAAGAGCGCCGTCTCGTTGATGTAACGGAAAATCTCGCGCAGATCGTAATCTTTGCGCACGCGCACGCCCCAGAACGGAGGCGAGGGAATATTCGGCGCGTCGGTAACCACTGAGCTGCGCTCGGCGAAGACCGGACCGGTTTCCTCATCAACCGCTGCGGCCTTCGCGTATTCCTTTACGGTGCGGCCTTCGCGGATGCGGGCGTCCCGAGCGCCATCGGCCGTGGCGAGATCTTCCATAATGTGAAGTCCGGCGAAGGCATCATCTGCATAGAAAACGCCGTTCCCGTACTCGCGGCGGAGATCATCTTCGACATATTTGCGCGTGAGCGCGGCGCCGCCGCAGATCACCGGGAATTCAAGCTTCTGCCGCTCGAGGTCCTGGATCACGTACTTCATCTCGAGCGTCGACTTCACCAGCAGGCCGCTGAGGCCGATCGCATCCGCGCGGTGCTCCTGGGCGGCGCGGATGATCGAATCGCCCGGTTGCTTGATGCCGAGATTGATGACGCGGAATCCATTATTCGACAAAATGATATCGACGAGATTCTTGCCGATGTCGTGAACATCGCCCTTCACCGTGGCGAGCACGATCGTGCCTTTTTGCGAGCCAGATTTCTTTTCCATCTTCGGCTCGAGGTAAGCGACCGCCTGCTTCATGACCCCGGCGGAATCGAGCACGGAAGGCAGTTGCATCTTGCGCGCGCCGAATAAGTCTCCGACAGTCTTCATGCCATCGAGCAGCACGGTATTGATCAACTCCAGCGCCGAGCAATTCGCGAGTGCGTCTTCGAGAAGTTGTTCGAGAGACTTCTTGTTCGCTCCATCGCCGACCGACTTCTCGCCGTTAATAATGGCGAACTTCAGCTTGTCTTCCACCGAGAGAGTGTCGACCTGCGCGGTGGTAGACGCGGCGGGCTTGCCT
>DATEJO010000020.1:0-5835 GCA_035277905.1 Candidatus Sulfotelmatobacter sp. | reverse complement strand
TTCGGCAGGTCGCGCTTGTTCAGCTGCAGCACATACGGAATCTTGTTGAAGTCGTAGCCGTGCTCCCGCAGATTCGACATCAGGTTTTCGAGCGCTTCGACGTTGGCGTCCATGCGCTGTTCCTGTGAATCGGCAACGAACACGATTCCATCTACGCCGCGCAGAATCAGCTTGCGGCTGGCATCGTAGAAAACCTGGCCGGGCACGGTGTAAAGGTGGATGCGCGTCTTGAAGCCGCGCACCGATCCGAGATCGAGCGGCAGAAAATCGAAGAACAAAGTTCGCTCGGTTTCCGTCGCGAGCGAGATCATCTTGCCTTTTTGCTGATCCGCAGTTTTCTGATAAATCACCTGCAGATTCGTGGTCTTGCCGCCCAGACCGGCGCCGTAGTACACGATCTTGCAATTGATCTCTCGGGCTGCGAAGTTGATGAAACTCAAAGGCTTTCCTTGGTGCGGGCAATTCCCTTGAGGGCTGCCGCACGCTCTCTTTCCTTATGGAGGCTTCGGGCTTTTTATATCACATGCGGGGTACTGCCCGCAGGTTACTCAGGTGACCCCCGGTTTCTACGGCTGCAAGGCGGTGTCCATCTCCGCCGAAATCAATGCACCGCAGGCACTGGATAGTACCCAGACTTGCTGTAGATATCGAGACCTCGCTTGTCCACCAGCACCTCGATACTCCGGTAGGCCGAGCTGCCGCCAATCGCTTTCGGACTGTATCCAAGCGTGTACTGATTGCGCGCCTCGGACGTGATCTGCGCGTACGCCTCTTCGACCGAGTTCCGCGTGAGCTCCGTGAAAACGTCCCCTCCGCCTGTGGCGTTCGTATATTTCGGAAGAATATCTGCGTATCCCTGGCCCCAGATGTGATGGATCTTTTCCACCTGCTTATAGATCGGCAAGGCTCCCTGGTCGAGTACGATCGCCTTTACCTGGATGTCATGCGTCTGCAGAACCCGCAGAACCTCTCGGTAGCTGGCTTCGCTCCCTCGCTCGCGGCCGTCGCTGATCACCATGATGACCTTGCGCCGGGTAGGATCGCGCTTGCTCAAATCGATTGCCGCCCTGAGGATCGCATCATTCAGAACGTGCGCCGTTTTCGGCGGAGTGTAGACCGGCGGCGGACCATTCGTTCCAACCGGCATCCCGTTCACCATCGGCGGCTGCGGTCCCAGCGGTCCTCCCAGAACCGGCGGCCCGCTGCTGCTGCCGCGCACGAGTTTCATGGAATCGAGCACTGCGGCCAGACGTGTGGAATTTCCGGTGTAGTCGGTTGCCTGACTCACGGTGCTGCTGTACGTGTAAACCGAAACCTCGTCATAGGGGCTGAACGCTCCTATCAGCGCCGAATAAGTCTGGTTCACGTTCTGCACCGCGACATCCGACATTCCCAGATCGATCAGTATCGCAACCGAAAGCTGAAACGGATCGCTGGTGAAATACGTCAGCGGCTGCGGCTTGCCATTTTCTAGAACGGTGAAATCCCGCGGCAACAGTCCTTCCACCAGCCGCCCTTCGCTATCCTTCACCATCACAGGAATCTGTACGAAGTTCGTCGTCACGCGGAGTTTGTATAGATTCTCCGCCGGATTGATCTGATTTCTCGGCGTCCCCTTCGACGGGTGAACCGGCACGCTGCCTTCGGGCACCGTCTCCACTGGAGGCATTTTCGGAGGCGGCGGTTCCGTGAAAGGCTGCGGCTGTTTTGCCGGAGGTTTCGCCCCCGGCAGAGGCTCGGTTCCCTGATTCGGCTGCGGATTAGAAGGCGTTGCTGCCGGCAACTTCGGAGTAGGTGGCTGCACCGTGGACGGCGCATCTGGGATATCTTGATTAGACTGCTGGTTCGCAGGCGTCTGCGTCTGGCTTTGGCTGCCTTGCGACTGGCCCTGGAGGCTCGGAACCGTCAAGAAAATCGCCAAGGCCGCCAGAATCAACGGAACTCCAACCGCTCTCAACGACTTTTCGCCACCCAGCTCCACCGTCTTCCGCCTCCTCAGCCGAGGAAAAAACACTTCTACATCTCTTGGGATGCCAATCTAACCCAGTTTGGTGCATCTAAAGCTACAGGATTAGACTAACAAAGAATCTCCCTGAGAGTCCCGGAATGTTCAAACACCACTTTTCTCCGTCTCGAGCCCTGTCCATGGCCATTGTGGCCATCCTGTCGGCAGCCCAGATTGCCGCATCCCAGCAATCGAGTACACCGCCTCCGGCCGATCAGAAACCGGCCCAGCAGTCCGACAATTCCCAGGAACCTACCGAGACCCTCAAGGTCAACGTCAACGTCGTTCAGCTGTTTTTCAACGTGAAAGACAAGCACGGGGCGCTCATCCCCAATCTTAAGAAGGAAGACTTCACCATCGCGGAAGACGGCACGCCGCAGACCGTCAAATACTTCACCGCCGAGTCGAACCTGCCCCTCACGCTGGGCATGATGATCGACTCCAGCGGCAGCCAGCGCAATGTCATTGACATGGAAAAACAGGTCGGCGGCGCTTTTCTCCGCCAGATTCTTACCGACAAAGATGAAGCGTTCGTCATCAGCTTCGATATCACCGTCGATCTCTTGCAGGATTTCACCCGCGACCCTCATCGTCTGCAAGCCGCGCTGAACAAGGCCAAAGTCAATGTGGACGTCACCAGTGGAGGCATCCCTGGAATGGGCGGTGGACCGGTTCCCCAAGGTGGCAACTCACCGGGAACGCTGCTCTACGACGC
Source organism: Candidatus Sulfotelmatobacter sp. (assembly GCA_035277905.1). GTDB lineage: Bacteria > Acidobacteriota > Terriglobia > Terriglobales > Acidobacteriaceae > Sulfotelmatobacter. The sequence goes on along the minus strand of DATEJO010000020.1, from coordinate 3,115 downwards.
CGTCTACCTTTCCGCCCATGACATGCTGGCCAAGGAAGTCGGGCGCAAGGCGATGATCATTCTCACCGACGGACAGGATGAAGGCAGCCGCCTCAAGATTCAGGATGCCATCGAAGCCGCGCAAAAAGCAGACGCCATCGTTTACGTCCTGCTCTGCGCCGACCGCGGATTCTATGGTGGCTTTGGCTATTCGGGCGAAGGTGAGATGAAACGCCTCACTGAACAGACCGGAGGCCGCGTCATCAACGTTGGCAATAAATTCGACAAGCTCCGCGACGCATTCGATCAGATCGCCGCCGAATTGCGCAGTCAGTACAACATCGGCTATACACCAACCAACACGAAACTCGACGGCAGCTATCGCAAAATCGAAATCAAGAACAGAGAAAATTACAAAATCCAGTCCCGCGCGGGATACTACGCCGGACATCACGAGGACCAATAACCCGCCGCTCGTGAATTCTGACTCGATTCCTCCAGAAGCCTGATACACTCCTGTGCCTGGAGGGTTCGCATGCCACGATTCTCCCGCCGGTCTTTCCTGCAACTTTCCGCCGCAGCATCCGCAGTCAGCGCCTTCAATTTCATGACCGAGCCGATGCTCGCCGCGGCCGCCCGCCATCAGGCTCCGCCGGCAAATGCTGTCGTCATCGACGCCAACGAGAACCCACTCGGCCCCGGCCAGGCTGCGCGTCAGGCGATGGCCTCGATCATCCCGCACGGCGGCCGCTACTCCACCGAACTCACCGACGATCTCGTTTCCACGTTCGCTCAGATGGAAGGCCTGAATCCCGACTATGTTGTCGCAACCGTCGGATCCACTCCTCCCCTGGCTCTCAGCGTGCTCGCCTTCACTTCGCCGCAGAAAAGCTACGTCACCGCCGATCCGCAATTTGAGTTGGGCATGATGATCGCCCAGAACAGTGGAGCCCGCGTAATCAAAGTGCCGCTGACGAACACCTATGCCCACGACGTCAAGGCCATGCTCGCCGCCGATTCGAACCCCGGCGTGTTCTACATCTGCAATCCGAATAATCCAACGGGAACCCTCACGCCCCACGCCGATATCGAATATCTCGTCGCGAACAAGCCCAAAGATTCCATCGTCCTGGTCGATGAAGCCTACATCCACTTCGCCGACATGCCATCGTCGCTCGACTTCGTGAAAGACGGCAAGGATGTCATCGTTCTCCGCACGTTCTCGAAAATCTACGGGATGGCAGGCATCCGCTGCGGCCTCGTGATCGCGCGCCCGGACCTGATGAAACAACTCTCGCAGCGCGGCTTGTGGAATTTCATGCCCATCACCGCCGTCGCCGCCGCCAGTGCCAGCCTCAAAGACTCATCGATTGTGGCGGAACGCCGCCGCATCAATTCCACGATCCGCCAGCAGACGTTCCAATTCCTCGACCGCAACGGATTCACCTACATCCCCTCGGAATCGAACTGCTTCATGGTCGACACCAAACGCCCGGGCAAAGAGGTCCGCGAAGCGATGGCCAAAGAAAACGTCCTCATCGGTCGCGTCTGGCCCATCATGCCAACCTGGGTTCGAGTCACAGTAGGCACCCAACCCGAAATGGACAAATTCCAGTCAGCCTTCCTCAAAGTGATGAAAAGCAGTGCCTAGTGCTAGTGGTCAGTGGATAGTGATCAGTAGTTAATAGTAAAGAAGCGGCTCGCCGAAGCGAACTTTCGTATCAGCACACGGCGTCGTGTCAGGGCACGGCGTCGTATCAGCGCATGACTGCGTATCAGGGCAGGGCGTCAGCCGTGCCGCCGAGCAGAGCCACAGATGCGGGCGTTAGCCTCTGACGGTAACGGACTCCTAGCCTCTAATCCCTAGCCTCTAACCCCTAGCCTCCAACCCCTGCCCCCGAAAATACTCCCCAGCCGACCTCTGCAGCAGCGCCCACCCGATCACCACCAAAAACAAGCAATGCACAGCGAGCGCATAGCTCACGGGAAACGCACTCAGAACAACATGGAACGCCATCCACGCCAGCGCCAGCCATCGAGCCCAGTTCTGTCCCCGCAGCATGAACGCTCCGGCAACAATCGCCAGAATTTCCGTTACCGCGATCCACACTCCATCCCGATTGATTGGAAAGATGTCGTGGAAGTGCCCAATCAATCCGCCAACACCCACCAACACATAGAGCCACGCCACAACCGTCACCGCCATCGGACGCTTGTTCATGCCTTCACACCCCCTGCAAAAGCCGACACTATAGCAGCACCTAAACTCCGTGGTTATTTTCAACGACTTACAAATTTCCAGAAAATCCCTTGACAATTAATACTGTGTTACATACAGTATGTGTCGTACACTATATGTCACCCGGTAGCGACCAAATCGGAGAAGTCTTCGAGAACTTGAAGTTGGAGCTTCGCCGCGGCTGTCTCACCCTCGCCGTCCTGACCCAGCTTCGCACCGAGCGTTACGGATATACCCTGCGCAAGGCCCTCGCTGACGATGGCCTGGAGATCGATGAAGGCACGCTCTACCCCCTGCTTCGCCGTCTCGAAAATCAGGGACTCCTCGTCAGCCAGTGGCGCGAAGAAGACAAGCGCAATAAACGTTTCTACCGCCTCTCCCCTGCGGGCGAACAGGTTCTCGAACAGCTTTTAAAAGAGTGGCAAAGCATCAACTCGTCATTGAACAAGATTCTTCAAGAGGCATAGCACTATGAACACATCCAGCCGCAGTCCCAATCCCATCGATCTCGTCGATCGTTACCTGCAAGCCGTCCGCTTCTGGCTGCCCAAAAACCGCCGTCAGGACGACCTCCTCGCCGAACTCGGCGAAGACCTCCGCTCGCAAATCGACGCCAAAGAGGAAGAACTCGGCCATCCGCTCGATCAGGCTGAAGTCTCCGAGATCCTCAAACGCTGCGGCAGTCCCATGGTCGTCGCCTCCCGCATGGGACCCCAGCGCCACCTGATCGGCCCCACTCTGTTCCCGATCTACCTGTTCGTTCTGAAGATGGTGTTGCTCTGGATTCTCGTTCCTGTCTTCATCTTCATCGTCGGCCCGGTGAATCTGGTGAACGCCAGTGGAGACTGGTCCACCGCAATCCTCAACACCATGGGCGGCCTCTGGAGCGGGGCCTTC
>DATEJO010000019.1:0-2004 GCA_035277905.1 Candidatus Sulfotelmatobacter sp. | reverse complement strand
GGTGAATTCGATTCCCGAGTCGGCGAGCATGAAGGTGGATATTCGTTCCACCTCGATGACCGAAATGGAGCGTCTGGAACAATCGCTGCGACTGGCGTTGAACCGGGCGGTGGAAGAGGAGACTCTGACGGCTGAGATGCGTTCGTCGGCGCAGAAGCGTCCGGCGGGCGTGAGTTGTGAAGTGGTGGTGATCGGGAATCGCCCCGCGGGTGAATTGCGGCCGGGGGCGCGAATGTTGCAGGTCGTACGCGCAGTCGATTCGCAGCTGAATAATGCGGCGCAAGTGCAGCGGGCGTCGACCGACGCGAACATCCCGTTGTCGCTCGGGTTGGAAGCTGTGGCGATCGGCGGCGGCGGATCAGGCGGTGGAGCACACACTTTGCAGGAGTGGTTCGATTCAAACGGGCGCGAACTGGCGTTGAAACGTATTTTATTGACCATGCTGGCGCTCGCGGGGGTGGGAGAATGAGTCTAACGCTTAAGTTGGGCTTGAGTGGATCGTTGCTGGGATGCATTCTTATGTCGGCCGCAGTGTCAGGGCAGAATGCCGCCCCAGCGCAGGACAGTAAGCCTAAGGCGGACGTCATTTTTGTCCACGCCAACATCTATACGGGAATTCCTGCCAATTCTCAGTTCAGCTCCATCGACCGCGAAGAAGCCTTGGCCATCAAGGGCGATCGCATTTTGGCGGTTGGGAAGGCGCTCGATCTCCAGAAGCTCAGAGGCCCTCAGACGCAGATAGTCGATTTGGGTGGTCATTTCGTCATGGCGGGATTCAATGACGCGCACCTGCATCTGGCCGATGCGGGAGCTACGAAGCTGAGCGTTGATTTAACCGGTGTGAAGTCGTTAGACGAACTGCGCGACCGCGTCGCAAAAAAAGTCGAACAGGCGAAAGCGGGCGAATGGATTCTCGGCGCCGGCTGGGACGAGACCCTCTGGCCGGTAAAAGTGACCCCTACGCGCTGGGATATAGACGAAGTTTCGAACGGGCATCCGGTTTTTCTTGAGCGCATTGACGGACACATTGCCGTGGTGAACACTCGGGCCCTGCAACTGGGAAGCATCAACCTGGCCAGTCGCGATCCGCAGGGCGGGCATATTGATCGAAACGAGAACGGTGAGCCTACGGGAATTCTCCGCGAGACCGCGCAACAGGCGGTCAGGGATGTAATTCCGAAGCCGAACCACGATCAGATGCGGCAAGGGATCGAACTTGCGCTGGCGGATCTGGCGCAGCATGGCGTGACCTCGGCCCAGGACTATTCGCCGAACTGGGAGAATTTTCAGATCTACGAAGAACTCGAAAAAGAAGGCAAGCTGACGGCACGCATCAGCGAATGGCTGCCGTTCGATGAGACTGTGGACGAGTTGAATCAGAAACGGCAGTCGCATCCGCAGTCGGACCTGATGCTGCACACGGGAATGCTGAAGGGCTTCATGGATGGATCGCTCGGATCGCATACGGCGGTGATGCTGGCTCCGTACTCCGACGATCCGCAGAACTCAGGCTTGCCGCGCTACGATCCAGTCAAGCTGAACGACATGACCAAGGAGCGCGTGCTGGCGGGATTTCAGATCGGATTCCATGCGATCGGCGATAAGGGCGTGCAGATGGCGCTCGACGCGTTCTCGGGTGCGGAAAAAGCTGCCCGCGAGGCGCACGTGAAGGCTGCGAATGGAGGCGATGATTATCGCCTTCGGGTCGAACATGCGCAGGTGACCAATTTTGCCCAAATTGCCGAGTTCAAGCAGCTGAAAGTGATCGCCTCCATGCAGCCGAGTCATGTGCTGACCGATATGCGTTGGGCGCAGGATCGGCTTGGACCGAAGCGTGCCGCGACCTCCTATGCCTGGCTTTCTTTCTTGAATAAAGGCGTGCCGCTCGCGTTCGGCACGGATTATCCGGTGGAACCTGTTACGCCTTTCCGCGGACTTTATGCGGCGGTAACGCGTAAGAGCGAAAACGGAAAACAGGAGTATTTTCCCGAGCAGCGATTAACG
>DATEJO010000018.1:0-16635 GCA_035277905.1 Candidatus Sulfotelmatobacter sp. | reverse complement strand
AAACCCGGATCGATGCAAGTCAAAGACGCGAGCGTGCAGGTCCATCCTGTGGGACCAGTTAACGATTGGGCCGTCGTGTTCGCGGGCAAAGTATTTTTCAGGGTGATACTGCTGGCGCCACTTGGTCCGGCGTTCGTCACGACTTGCGTGTAGGTGATGGTGCCGCCTGCCAGGACGGGAACGGGATTCGGCGTGTTGGTGACCGACAAATCCGCAGAACTGCCGACATAGGTGGTTGCCGTGGCGCTGTTGTTTCCGCCATTTGGATCTGCGGTGCTCGACGAGACGGAATCGGTTTGCGAGATCACAGTTCCCGATGTGGCGCTGGCGTTCACTTTCACGATGAAGGTGAAGTTCGCCGTTCCGGTTGCCATATTGGCGGTATCGGTGCACGTAAGACCGACGCAATTCCATCCTGCAGGTCTGGTCAAGGAAACCGCGGTCGTATTTGCCGGGAGCGTCTCCGTGAGGACCGGAGCATTCGCTGTTGCGGGACCGGCGTTGGTAACGGTCTGCGTGTAGGTGATGTTGTTTCCCGCCGTGACCGGATTGGGGCTGGCAGAGTTGGTCACGCTCAGGTCGGCTTGCGTAGCCGACGCGACTGCAATCTGTACCGTGGCGGAGTTATCAGTCGGGTTGGAATCCCGAGTGGCGCTGGCTCCGGTGTCGATGTCGGTAATGATGGTTCCAGCAGTTGTTCCAGCAGCGACTTTATATTTCGCGGTTATCGTTGCTGTCGATCCTGGAGGAACGCTGGGGTTCGAACACGAGATAGGAGCGATCGGAGGACAGGTCCACGTTCCACCGCCCGAGGTTACGACGGCGACGGAGACGAAGGTCGTGTTGGCCGGAGTTGCTTCGGTCAAGGTAGCACTGGCGCAGTTCGACGGACCATTGTTGGTCACGGTCTGCGTGTATGTGATCGTGGCACCGGCGGCGATCGGACTTGGCGCCCCGCTGTTGGTGACGGTCAGGTCGCAGTAGGTGCTGACCGGCGTCGTGACGCTGGTGCTGTTGTTAGACGAATTCGGATCAGAGGTCGTCGCCGAAACCGATGAAGCCGCAGTGATGGAGGCAGCGGTCACGGTCGCGGGAACATTCACGACCACCGAGATGTTTGCGGCAGATCCCGCGTTGAGGCTGGGATTCGTGCAGGTGACAGTTCCGGTTGCGCCGACAGCGGGAGTGGTGCAGGTCCAGCCCACGGGAGCTGAAACGGATTGATATGTCGTATTGGTCGGCGTCGCTTCGGTGAATGTGACTCCAGTCGCGGCAGCCGGGCCGTTGTTCCTTACCGTTTGTGTATAGGTAATGTCGTTTCCAGCGAGCACGGTCGAGGGTGAGGCGGCTGTGGTCAGCGCCAGGTCGGCCTGTGTCGCGGAGGCCACGACATCCGTCGCGGTCGAGGAACTCGCGCCGAAGGACTGATTCGAGCCGTTGACGGTGACGGTATCGGTGATGATCGTTCCGGCGGCGACGGGGTTCACCTTATAGACGACGGTGAAAGTGCCAGAAGATCCTGCGGCGACGCTTGGATTTGTGCAGGGGCTGCCGGGGAATCCGGCGCAGTTCCATCCTGCGGGCGGAGTGATGGAGACAAATATCGTGTTCGCGGGAGTCGCTTCCGTGAAGGTTGCAGTTGTTACGGCAGATGAGCCGGTGTTGGTTACGACTTGCGTGTAGGTGATGTCGTTTCCGGCTTGAACTGGATTTGGCGATGCAAAGTTTGTCACCGACAAATTCGGCCCGCTGGTGCCAACGATTGTTGTTGCCGTAGCGGTGTTGTTCGATGAGTTGGGATCGCTTGCGGCAGATGCCACTGAAACTGTATCAGTGATGGCGGTTCCGTTCGCTACTCCGCTGTTCACCTTCACGATCATTGTGAAAGCACCGGAACTGAGCGCGAGCATGTTGACGTTCGTGCAGGTAGCGGTACCAGTGCCGCCGACCGCTGGAGTAAGGCAACTCCATCCGGAAGGCGGAGTCAAGGAAACGAATGTCGTATTGGCAGGAACGGTTTCAACTACGGTGGCGTTATCGGCCGCGCTCGGTCCGCCATTCGTGACAAGCTGCGTGTAGGTAATGTTCGAACCAGCCGTTACTGGATTCGGCGATGCCGAGTCGGTCACGGACATGTCGGCGCTCGAGACAACATTGGCAATGTCGGTCGCGATGTCGTTGAGGAGATTGGCTTCGCCTCCACCGCTGATGACCGCAGTATTCGTCACCGTCGCGGGGGCAGACTGCAAGACGCTGGCGTTCAGAGCAATCGACGGATAGCTGGCGCCCACGGCAAGCGAATCGGAGCGGGTGCAGCTCACGGTCTGTCCGGAAACCGTGCATGACCATCCAGTTCCGGTTGCCGTCGTCGGAGTCAGGCCGGTAGGGAGCGTGTCGTTCATGGTGACGACGCCGATGGTTGCTCCGAGGGTGCTGACGTTCGAGACGGGAATCGTGTAGCTGGCAGTGCCGCCGCGGGTAAAGTTTCCGACGTGACTCTTACTCAAAGTGACGTCGGACGAGCAGAGAGCCGATGATTGAATGCCGGTGACTTGCGAGAGCGTTGCTGCGATCGAACTGGTTCCGGAGTTGCCGGGAGTTGCGCCATACGCCACGCCGGGAGTCAACGTGGTTCCGTTGGCACCTCCGCTGACGCTGATGCCTGCGGTTGAACCAGAGACCAAGACCACGCCACCGGCACCGCCTCCGCCAGGACCGTGACGGTCCGCAAGGTTGTAGGCCTGGGAATCCCAGGCGTCGCCACCCCGTCCGCCGTTGGCTTGCAGGGTGAGTCCGCTTTCGCCGCCGTTGGCTGAGAGAATGACGATGGTTCCACCTGCGCCGCCTCCGCCGCCCGCGTCATTCGATGTTCCGTTATAAGAACTGGCTCCGTTAGCCGTAAGCGTCGCGGTGCCGGTGAGGCTGTCGGCGCGGATGAAGATGATTCCACCGCCGGCTGAACCAGCGCTGGCCTGAGTGAGACCAGGGGAATTGTTTCGCGTGCCGGCGCCACCGCCGCCGCCCATGGCGATGCGGTCGATGGTTGCTGGAAATGGGGAGCCGCCTTCGCCGCCATCACTCAGGTTGGCGTTCCAGGAATTGCCACCGAAGCCGCCCATGCCTCCGTTACCGCCGCCGCCGCCGCCGGCGTTCTCCGTGTTCCCGGTCGCGTCGCCGTCGGTTCCGCCCGCTCCGGCATTTCCGGGAGCGCCGCGCGCCATGCTGCCGTCGCCGGAGCCGTTGGGGTATCCGATGCCGGTCGTGGTCTGGAGGTATGTGCCGCCGGACTCCACCCATTCCGGCGTTCCGGCTACGCCTTCGCCTTTCGAGGCATCAATTCCGGTAGCACCACCTGTTGCGCCGGTGTAGGTCGTGGGAGAAGTCTGAACATAATCCAAGTTCGACGCGCCAGCGACGCCTCCGGTCAGTTGCAGACCGGCGCCTCCGCGGAAACCGAGGCCATCCACGGAGACGGTCGCACCGCCGAGGTTCAGCTGTCCAGCGATGTCGAGAGCGAGAATTCCGCCGGTCGAGCCATTCCAGGCTGCCGTCGTGATCGATCCCAACGTTGCAGAGAGATACTGCGGGACAAGGACAACCTGATACGTGCTGCGGCCCTTCGTTGCCGTTGCGGCCGCCGATTTATATGCGAATACAAGCCCGCCACCTGCTCCGGCGCCTTTGATCGGGACAGACCCGCCGGCAATTGGTCCGGTTGCGGTGACGAATTCATAATTGCCTGCATTGTTGATCGCGGTAAACCCGGAACCTGTGCTGCCGTTTCCGTAAGAGACGCTGTTTGACGTATTGATGCTCGCATCCTGCATCTGGATGACGAGCAATTCGCTGCCTGCCACGATCGTGCCGCTGCCGTTGGCCGTACCAAGAGGAATCGATGTAGCTCCGGCGGCCACATTCCCGGAGCCGGGCCAGTACGTATTGATCTGCCCGCTGAGTGTTCCTCCAGCGACAGGAACTGTGGTGGAGCAGACAACGCTCACGACCGGCGCTACAGCCGTGTAGGAGTTGTTGCCGGTATTGGGGTCGTTCGGTCCGGAATCATTAATGGTCGCGGTGTTCGGATAGAAGCCTGCCGTAGTAGTCGATACCACGACAGCAACGGTTACGGTCGATCCACTGTTCAGCGGCGTTGGCAATGTACAACTGATCGTCGCGCCTGTGGTGCATGATCCTGCGCTTGGCGTCACTGAGACAACCGACAAGCCGGTAGCGGCGTACGTATCGGTCAGGGTTACTCCGGTAGCCGGAGATGGACCATTGTTTGTAACGGTGATGTTGTAGGTTGAATTCTGTCCGAGCGGCACCGCGCTCACGCTGGTCGAGACGGCGATATCCGCAGTACTGGGGCTGATGGAGATTGCACCATACGACCAATTCGATGTTCCGCTAAAAGTCTGGGAGATAGGGACGCTCGGGGCGCCGGAACGTGTGGATCCGACTCCGCGCACTCCTGGGTTCGTGTTGTTCCCGCGTTGCGCGGTCCATTGCTGAATCTGCGGGCCGGGAGTGGTGACGGTCTGGGTTCCATCGACGGCTAGCGTGTCGAGGATCATCCCATTGATAACGCTGGGAACGTCGAGCGCGGCAAAAGCTCCGTTTGCGCCATCGGCTGAGGTGAATGTGCCGAGGGGCACATTTTGATCCACACCGGTGAATGTGCTGATGCCGGCGACAACGCCTTCACTTACGCCGCCGGTGTTGACGGTGAGAATCACATTGTGCGCGCCGGTCGCGGGAGCCAGCAGGTACCACATTTCTACGCGGCGTGTGCCTCCGGCGTCGTTGTGAGCTCCGAGGAAAGTGAGAGTTGACGTAGTGTTCCAGGTGACTCCCGTGACCGCTCCGGCATTGTTGTTGGTGATGTTGATTGAGACGCCGACGAGCATCAAATTCGCGGCGGCGGCGGTCGTGTGAGGGACGCTGAGCGTAACGGCCGTGCCCCTCATGGTGGCGGAGCCGGATGTTGTGGAATCGAGGTTGACTTGGGCGGTGCCCAAAGCTGTCAAGAGAAACAGCAGCGTTAGGACTCCGAACGCCGCGGTCTGCCTGCGAAGCTTTCCAAGCGACTTGCGAGCGACGTATCCAGCGCGCGCTGCGCAGCGCAGCATCCACCCGTCCACGGTTCTGAACCTAGCTTGCACGATGTTTCGCCCTATCCGCACGTCCTTGGCGCGAGCGAGACCAAGGATTTGCGCTCCCGTCAGCACCGGATCGTTTTGCTGGCCGCAGTCGCCGCGGGTGATATAAATGTCCCGCGCGTGGTCGGCCCGCACGATGCGGTGAAGCCGGAAGCCATAATTAGTCTTGGCTAAGACAATATCGTCCTTTCGTAATTTGCTCATGATTACGGGAGTAATCTCGACAGTCTCGCCATCGCGGATCGCCGGGGACATGCTCGCGCCGCGCGCCTGAAATCGCGCGGAGAGGCCGTTGCCCAGCAATTCGCGGATAACTTCTTCAAAGAGCTTCGAATCAGCCCCGCTGTCAGTCATGGAAGTTGAGAATCTTCTCTACAGCTCTCGCATCCGGTTCAAAGTCATAGCGGTAGACTGGGACTGCATCAACCACTTCTTCCAGAAAAACCAGCGCTGAATGAACGTATTCATGCTGATGAAAGGGCACGAAACTACGCGCGAATAACTCCGCTACCGCCTCACTTCGGGGAAGCCGTGTTACCACGTTTCCGTGACCGTGCTCAAGAACAAAAATCCGCGCCAGGGGAGAGCTTCCCGGGGAGGCGTACATAGCTTCGCCATGCCAGGGAGTGCCATACATCCGCAACTCACCACTGCGATCACGGCGAACGATGATGCGGTCGTCGCTGAGGACTTCGACATCTTCCAGCGAAGTCCACAGGCGAGTGGTTGTGCTTTTCCCTGCTCCGGAATGCCCGACGAAGAGATTGCCAGCTCCATTCGGGCGGACAATGCCGCAACCGTGCAACTCGATCGCTTTCTCTTGGGTGAGGCGATGCATGATCAGGAGTTCGTCGAGGGGATATCCCAAGGGCTCAACCGTGTTGGGAAAATCCTCGAGACACTCCTGGTTCATCTGAAGTTGTCCGTGGCAGAAATCCCTGTCGATCAGAAGGCGCTTGAATGGCTTGTCGCCGAAGATCGCGGCGTTGAAGTCAAACTGAAAGTCGTTGCCGCATTCGGATAAGTCCCAGGTGGTTCCAGAGTCGAAGACGGGCCGACCGAATGCACCGGATAGTTTGCTGACCCATGACACGCGAATGTCGACATCGGCATCTCCGGGCGTAACGCGAAAGGGCTCAAGAGACGGAACAAGGCTGACGTCGGCGCGGGACTCACCATGCAATTGCACCGACACTCCGCCGATTTCGAAGCGGCTGAGATGAAGAAAGCCGTCCGACTGATCAACTGCTTGCCGAAGATGACCGACTTCGCCGCTCATGGCTGCCTGGATGGATCAAGACCCAACATTCACGCAAAGGAAGGACGCGCAAGGAGTGCCACACTGATCCCTGCCCGCAGCGGTCTTGCAATGCCCAAGCACAGCCTCCTCCGGGCGCAGACTTATGGTGGTTAGTCTTGGCGCCTCGTACGGTTTCTTATTCTCGGCTTGCTTCGGTTCGCTATTCATTCGGACTCACCTCGGCCGTGCGTCAGTGCCCGCCGCAACTTCCGCATCCTCCGATCGACGCGGTGGAAGCGTTGGCGTTTAAGATCGGCAGGATCTGCTGCGGTCCCACCCAGGTTTGGACATCAATTTCTTTATTCGCGATGCGGCGCGCCGACTCCAACATGGAGTCGTGCTCGATGCCGCCGGCGCAGAATTCGCAGTCTCCATGTGCCGGAACGTCAAACCCGAGCGCGGTCGCACGCAGGTGTGCGACGTGACAGAGAAAGGAAACCGGTCGCTCGCGATCGCCATTTTCCAGTTCGCCGTTTGCGGGACACATTCCACAGAGCGACTGGATGCGGCACTCGATGCACTTGGTCATCGTCTTGCGTTTTCGATTTCGAAGTTCAAGCAGCGAGTGCTCCCAGACAGCTTTCACGCTATGCTCGCGGATGCTGAAGGTTTCCTGCTGCGAGATGACGCAGATGCCGATTTCACCGTATGGATTGATCGCGAAAGAGTTCATGCCTCCGCCGCAGGAGTAAGTCGTGTCGACCTGCGTAAGTGTCGGAGGACTCTGGATTCCCTTGATGGCGAGCTTGCGATACTCTTCGACTCTTTTCGAGGAAGACAAGTCCAGGGCAACGGCTTCTTCGGGCGTGAGGCGTACTGCTAACGGACTATTTGAACAGTCGAGGCGTGGATTGATCTGGGCATCCAGCTTGAAATCGACACCCAGTTCGTCTTCCGCGAATTGCCGCATTGCCAGCACTTCATGCTTGTTGATGCTGGTGGCAACCGTCTTCAGCTTGAGCGGGAGATGCCGCTCTTTCAGTAATCGGATTCCGCGCAGGCAGCGGTCGAACGATCCAGGAATGGCGGTGAGGGCCTCGTAAGTCTCGCGGGTCCGGCCGTAGAGCGTGATCTCGATTGCGAACGGGCGCCATTCGACGAGATAATCGGCAATCGCTTCGTTGATGATCGTGCCGTTGGTGAACAGCGTGATCAGGAATCCCTTTTTCTTGGCGTAGGTATAAATCTCCAGGAAATCCTTGCGGGCGAAAATTTCGCCGCCGGTGTAGAGGAGCCAGAAGCAGCCGAGGTCTGCCAGTTCATCCAGAACGCGGAAGTGCTCTTCTTTGTTCAACTCGCGACGACGGGCATCGGTGTCGCCCATTGACAAATTGTTGTAGCAGTGAAGGCACTCGAGTGGACAGCGGCGCGTGACTTCAATTGCAACCTGCAAGGGCATGCGCTGGCTTCCCTGCCGCTGGTGCAATTCGGTGCTGAACGCTCCGTAGCTTAACTGCTCCACGTCTCCTCCATTGCTACATGCAAGAGCAGCGGGCGCGCTCCATGCGTCCGCTGCTCTTGCAATTGCTCCCGCCCCACTGGTCTTTAGTCGCCCGCCATCGCCATCGGTGCGGAGACCTCGACCAGACCAACACGTTTCAACTCGTCGACAAAGGCAATCACGTCAGGCTCCGCGATCGAAGGGTCCACTTCGTATTCGCGGGAAACGGATGAAACCAATTCCGCCATGGTTTTCGGCGACTCGAGCAACTTCCAGATCAAGGTTCCGGTATGGTTGAAGCTGTAAATCGAAGCCAGGTCGCCCACCTTCGAGCGCACCGGAACGATCAGAGTTTCGCCCGCGACGATCCTCGCCACGACCGACTCGGACCGGACCCATGTGCGCTGGCTTTGCATGGCTTTTCTGCCCCCGTTTTCGGATTTCGTAAAAAACGGCAACCTTCGAAACCCGAATGCCTTTCGTCCCAATGTGAGATTACGGCAATTCCGTGTCGGTTTTGTACCAGACTTTGGTGGAAGGTATTGAGTTGGTTATCACCGCCAATGGTTCCCAAATGCAAACAAAATCACGGGTTACGGGTTGGGGATTTCTCCGGCGCGACCTCGAGATTGCGCCGGCAAGGGCCTTGAAGCTGTGTTTTGGCAGCCGTAATCAGAAGAAAGATTTCCAGTGGACAAACGAAATAAAACGCTATAAAAAGAAATGCACGTTGTTGAGAGTCGCTCACGCGACAGATTCGCCACCGACCATTTTCCGTGCTGAACGAAGAACGCCGCCGCGCCATTGTCGATCTGCTAAGCCATCAAGGCAGAGTGCTCGTCACTGAACTAGCCCGCCAATTCGAAACTTCTCAGGTTACGATTCGCAAAGATCTGGAGATATTGCATGCGCATGGACTCGTGCATCGCACGCACGGCGGAGCGCTTCCATCGCGCGAAGGAGCGCTCGAGGATCCGACACTACGGGAGAAGGAAAAGCTTCATCATCAGGAGAAGCTGCGCATTGCTGATAGCGCCGCGGAGCGAGTGAAGGAAGGACAAGTCCTGATTCTCGATTCGGGAACCACGACGACCGCGATCGCCCGCACGCTGCGCGGCTTTCAGAATCTGACAATCATCACGAATGCTGTGAACATCGCGGCCGAACTTGCGGGGACTTCTGTCGAGGTGATTCTTACTGGCGGAACGCTGCGCAAGAATTCTTTTTCGCTTGTCGGTCCGATTGCCGAAGAAACGCTGCGGCGGTTGAGCGCGGATATTCTGTTCCTCGGAGTGGACGGATTTGATGTTCACTTCGGGCTGAGCACGCCGAATCTGCTGGAAGCGAAAGTGAACCGCGTGATGGTGGAAGTGGCGAAGAAAACCGTGGCGGTGTGCGACTCCAGCAAGTTCGGACGCCGCAGCTTGTCGCTGATCGCCCCAACCGCGGCGTTGCAGGAAGTCATCACCGATCGCGGAGCACCGAAGTCAGATCTCAGGGCGCTGAAGCAGGCCGGAATTGAAGTCACACTGGTGTAATCGCAAATCCTTTTTATCTCTGACAACAACCATCCTGAGAGAAACATGCCTCGTTTTGATGTCACCATCGCCGGTGAGTTGAATCTCGATCTCATCATGTACGGACTGCCGGAGCAATTGCTGCCAGAGCGGGAATTGCTTGCCGATCGCATGATGCTCACGCTCGGGTCTTCGTCGGCGATCGTGGCGCATAATCTGGCGGCGCTCGGCAGCCGCGTCGGATTTCAATCGCGCATTGGCAACGATCCGCTGGGACGGATCTCGCTTGAACGCCTGAAGGAAGGAAATGTTGACGTATCGAAGGTGCGCATCGTTCCGGGCGCAACGACGACCGGGTTGACCGTGATCCTGCATCACGAGCAGTGGCGGAATATTCTGACCTACGCTGGAACGATCGCAGAGCTGCAATGGGAAGACTTGGATCTCGACTATCTCGCCGACTCGCGACATTTCCATCTGTCATCGTATTACCTGCAGAAATCGCTACAGCCGCGCGTGGCGGAATTGTTCCGCTACATGAAAGCGAAGGGACTCACGATATCGCTCGACACGAATGACGATCCTGAGGATCGGTGGCAGGGCGGGCTGAAAGAAATTTTGAAGTACGTCGATGTGTTTCTCCCCAACGAACGCGAAGCTTGCAAAGCAGCGGGTACTGAGGATTTGGAGTTGGCGATTCGCAAGCTTGCTGATCTTGTGCCGCTGGTCGTGGTGAAAGTCGGCCGCAAGGGCGCGCTGGCACTGCGAGGCACGGAACGGT
This sequence comes from Candidatus Sulfotelmatobacter sp., assembly GCA_035277905.1. GTDB lineage: Bacteria > Acidobacteriota > Terriglobia > Terriglobales > Acidobacteriaceae > Sulfotelmatobacter. Next base: position 6,437 of record DATEJO010000018.1, on the reverse strand, counting down.
TCACTGCTTCAGCGAAAGAAGTTGTCCCGGTCGATAGCGTCGGAGCGGGAGACAGTTTCGATGCCGGCTTTCTCCACGAATATGTTCGCGGGTCAGACCTGCAGAAATGTCTCGCCAGCGGGAATCGGGCGGGAGCGCTCAGCACGACACGTCCCGGGGGGACGGAGGCGTTCCGGGATGCTGCCCACCGAGAAAACTTTTTGCGCGAAACGAACACCTAATCGGCGCCGTTTGGCTCTGCCGGACAGCCGAGGCGGCTGTCCCTACGCGAACAGATTTACTTCTTGCTTACCTCCAACAGAAGGTTATCCTTGAAATCAGTTTTCATCCGCGGTGGCTTGCCTGCTTCTGCCTGCACGGTACCCAGGTTTTTCCCATCAACGTAGTCGACGACGTCATAGGTTCCGGGCTGCAATCCGCGGAGTTCGATCTCTCCCGTGAATGGCTTGTCGGGATCGGTGAAGAACGCGTAATACATTTTGCCGTCCTTCTCGATTGCGTAGGCTTCCGGCACGTCATATCCGTAGACATAGAGATCGCGGAAGTCTCCCTTGGACAGCATCTTCTCGTTATAGAGGCCGATCCACCGTTTCCAGTGCGATTCTTTGTCGCTGGTCAAAGCGACGGGCTTGAACTTCGGACCGGGATCAGGCCAGACGAATTTCGTGCCCGGTACGCCGCCCGTGCCCAGAGTTGAAGCGAAGTCTGCGCCGTGCTCGCTCCAATTTCCGTGGCCGAGCGAAGTCATGGCGGAGAGCTCGACGTGATCTCCGTAAACGGCGGCTTGAGGGCCGAGTAGCGCTTTGTACATCTTGATGCGGCGGCGGACCTGCACCGCTCCTACGGGATCGGCCGTAACCGCCTGATCGATGAATGGCAGCCATGCGAGCGACGGCGGCGTGCCGCAGGGACAGGCTTGCGTGACACTCTGCGGCTTGATGGCGCGGGTGGTTTCGAAGATGGTCTTGTACACGGCGGCCATCGCATTCACGGAATCCTGCGGCGACGTGTGATGATGCGCCGGGTTGTAGCAGGCAGGAACGCTGTAAATATTGTCGAGCTTCGAGCCGTCGAATCCCCAGTCGCGAATGAATTTTTCGGTGAGCTGCTTGAAGTAGGCCTGTACTTCCGGCACCGCGGGGCAGAGCGCGGCAAGATCGCGAGTCATGCGCGCGTGCTTACCGTTCTTGTCGAGAATGAGCCAGTCGGGATGCTCTTTCACGATTTTCGCGACAATGTATTTGTGCGACTCCCATCTTCCCTGCCCGTCTTCCACTCCCAACGGCAGCCACCAGAGTTGCGCGAGAATTCCCTGCTTGTGAAAGTCGTCGACCATCTGCTTGATGGAGTCGCCGGGAAATGTGTCGCTCCGCGGATCCCAATCTCCATAAGTGTTGAACCAGCGGTCGTCGAGCGTGGCCCACTTGATACCGAGTTCTTTTAACTTCGGGACGGTTCCCAGCATCTGCTTGGGAGTGACGTTGAACTCGTATCCCCAGCCGCACCAGCTGACGTTGTAGGCCTCGCTGGAAGGTTTGGGAATGTCCCAGCCTTCTTTCTGTAAAACGCTCGACCAGATGCGCAGGGGCTCATAAAAATCTCCGCTGTAGACGGAGACAAAACTGCGCGGGGATGAGTAAGTGTCACCAGGCTTCAGGACACTATTCACCGGAATCGTGAGGCTCGCGCTGACGCGTCCATCTTTTTCAACTTTGACCGGAATGGAGAGCGTCCAGGGGAGAGTTTCGATATGACCGATAGCTTCGCCGACGGACGCCGTCCAGAACGCTACAACCGGAATCCCGCCACCATAACCGCCTTTCACCGATTCGCCCATTGCGTTTGGAAGCGACGAGGTGCGCGTGAGCTTGAAAATGTCGTCTTTGCCCCAGTCGTAACTCGAGCCTTGAAACGACCACATGTCGTAGGGCTGCGCCTTCGGGTCGGCCTGGTTCGCGCCGAAGCGGTGCTGCTGCATCCAGACCTGATCGAACTGGAAGTCGGAGGCGCCGACATTTTTGTAGGTGGCGCTGACCAACGCGATGTTCGGGAAGTCGTCGTAGACCTCGACGACCAATGTGCGTTCGATTTCGGTTCCGGCGGGAGCCAGCGGACGAGCCGGAAGTTCGATTCTCTTGCCGCGTCCCAGTTTGCCCATTGCTTCGGTAATTTTCGCGCGGCTGAAATCTGGAATGAAATCGAGTTCCTTCCCTTCATGAACAATCGAATCGCTGCCGCCAGCGGAGCCGACTTCGGGTTCGTCGAGTGTCAGCAACTTGCCGTCTTTCATCACCGATGCCTGGACAAAACCAGAGGGCAAAATTTGGAATTCCGCCGAACTGGTGGTGATTGCGATTGGGCCGCCATCGCGCACTTCCACCTTGATATCGGAAGGTCGAGAGGGCGCCGGCTTCGGCTGCGCCGGAGGCTTCGAGCACGTGACGACTGCCGAAGTAAGAATGAGCGCGAGAGCGAGTGGAACTAACGAAGGACGAGGAATGTTAAAGATGGTGCGTTTCATCGACTGGCTCCAATGCTGGGACATCGAAAGAAAACACAATCTTTCGTAACTATACAACAGTGGGCCGGGATGTGCCTTATCGAATTTCCGCCAGAGAATGTTCGAGGGCGCCGCGCTTGGGCGTGGGCATTCCGCCGACTTCGCTGGCCACCCAGGCTCCGACGAGGTTCGCCACCTCGTTCATCAGGTCGAGCGAGCCACCGTGGAGGTATTCGTGAACCAGACCCGCGGTGAAAGCGTCCCCAGATCCCACCGTATCGGCGACGTGCACGCGGAATCCGGGATGTTCGCTCGAACTTTTGCCGTCAACGAGCAGACTTCCGCGACCGCCGCGGGTAATGCAGACGACACGCAAGTTGTATTCCTCGATCAATCTGCGGGAGGATGAAAGTTCATCTTTGTGGGGATGTTTGCCGAGGGCCATGATCTTGGGCAGTTCGTCGTCGTTAAGCTTGACGATGTCGGCGAACTTCATCGACTCGGCCAAAATGTCCTGAGAATAGTAGGACTGGCGGAGATTGACGTCGAAGACCTTGAGTGTGCGCTCCGAAGTGGCGGAGAGAAATTTACGGATCGTCGCACGGCTCGCTTTCGAACGCTGCGCGAGAGAGCCGAAGCAGACAGCATCGGCCTTTCCGGCCAGATGCTGCCAGTCGAGCGTCCAGTCCAGAAAATCCCAGGCGACGCCTTCGCAGATATCGAATTTCGGCTGTCCATTTCGATCGACCTGGACGTTGACGGTGCCGGTCGGATGATCGCGATCGGTCTGCACATGATCGATGTCGAGGCCGAGATCCTCCATGCGGCGAAGTGCATCGATTCCGCGAGAATCCGCGCCCACGCGGCTGGCGACGATTCCCTGATCGCCCATGAGCGTGGTGATGTAGGCGAAGTTCGCGGGAGCACCGCCCAGGCAGGCGCCGCGCGGCAGCAGGTCCCATAATACTTCGCCTAATCCAACGACTCGTTTCTTCATGACGGTTACCGGAGTTCTTGTGCCGGAAACGTTTACGGTGCGCTCATTAAAAAGAGGGACCCCCGAAGGAATCCCTCTGAGAAAGTAATGCGCTATGCCTCAGAACGTGAACTTCAGCGCGAACTCAAGCTGACGCATACCAGATGTGGACCCGGGCGAAGAGTCAGCTTCGATGTCGGTGATTCGCCCGTTCCCAGCGCAGTCGATACACTGACCCGATCCGCCTTGGTTCGAATTGAAACCAAGTACGGGGTGGTTGAATACGTTGAATGCATCCATGCGGAACTGGGCCTTGACTCTTTCGGTAACGGAGAAATTCTTCATCACAGCAGCATCTGCGAAGAACGCCCGGGGACCACGAAGGCTGTTAACTCCGTAATTTCCGAGGACGCCAGAGCCGGGATCCTTGAACGCTCCTGGGTTTGTAACAATGTCCGCCACCGGCGTGAAATACTGAACATAAGGCCCGCCACTGGTTGGATGTTGCAATGAGCCAGCGCCCATGTGGAAGGAGCCGCTGCCACGATCTGGACGACAGACGCCCACATCTTGCTCAGCGCCGCATTCACCGAAGCTCGGAGTCCACGGCAATCCGCCACTCCAGTTCGTTGTGCCGGTAATCTGCCAGCCACCGATGATCGCATCCTGCAGGCGCCCTGCGTTTCCGACAAATGACTTTCCTTTGCCGAATGGAAGCTCGTAGACCGCCTCTGTCACCCATACGTGATTTCGAACCTGGTCGTCGGGACCATACGCGATCGGATGGCTATTGGCGTAGTAATTGCTGTCGTACTTATTTGCATGCGCGAACGTGTAATGCGACAGCAATTGCAGACCGCGGGAGAAGCGATGATCAATTTTGATTTGTAAGGCGTTGTAAATACTGCTTGCATCGTTGCCGAGATAGTTTCCCTGATCCGTCGAGCAGCACTGCAGGACGCCAGGAACAATACTGTTCACCCCAGCGATGGCGAGGTTGGTCGAGTCAGGATAACCGGTGTACGTGAATCGGTTGTACAGGGGGCGCCGCTGGACCTGCGGCACTCCTTGGTTGAACCCGACAATGGAGGGCTGATTGATGTTGTAGGTATTGCCATCGCCGGCAAAGCCGTTGGTCCCTTTGTTGCCGATATAAGCGACTTCCAACGAGGTAGTGTTGTTCAGTTGACGTTGAACAGTCAAGTTCCACGAATCTAACGTTGGCAGCCGTTGGTAAGTCGGTCGGATGTGAGGCTGGGTGCAGCTTTGTCCCGACGGTAGGCCGGTGACGGGATCAACAGACGACTGGTAGCACTGCGGTCCGGCGACTGGAAGCAGCCCGTTTGAGGGAATAGCCGGGAAACTGAATGTTGGCGGTCCCGCATCGAGGCTGAACGCCGCGAAGCGATTCGTCACTGCAGGCTGCACTAACTGGCTGGCGAGAACCGGGAGGTTTTGGGTCACAGCGTGGCCGAAGTTCGATCCGAACACCCCCATGTCGTAGCTGCGACCATAACCCAAGCGAACTACCGTTCTTTCGTTAATCTCATACGCCATTCCCAAACGGGGAGCCAAGTAGCTCCATTTGTTGTCGATGTTTCCGTTCATGCCAATCCCGTTAACGCCTGCGATGCGGTCGACACCCTGAACTATGTTTGAAAATCCGCCGTGCAGTTTGCCGTTGACATATTCAGGGAAGTAGACTTCCCAGCGCAAACCATAATTGAGCGTAAACTTTGGCGTTACGCGCCAGGTATCCTGCCCGTAGTAGAACATTCGATGCTGTCGCTCGGCGGCGTTGGTGCTGGTACTCACATAACGGCTGAGATTCGTAACATCGCCTAAGAGGAACGTCGCCAAGTCCAGACCGCCCTCGCCGGCGTTGGCAGTCGCCCCACTGCTGAAGGCATACACGCCCGTACGATTAGAATCGCTGGGCACGCGAAGATTTTGGGCATATCGGATATCTGCTCCAAATTTGAACTGATGGTTCCCCTTCATCTTCGTCATGTTGCCGACCCACTGGAACTGCTGCTCGCTTTCGATTAGCGGGCAATTGCAGCGCGCTACTCCTAATCCGTCGCCGAAGTTCGACAGGTTGATCGAACTGCCGCTACCGTTAGCATTCTGCATGTCGAACTCGCCTAGCCCGGAGGTGAAGTTGTCGCCAAGATTCGCGTTCGGGATGCCGAAGGCCGTCATCGCCGCCTTACCCGCATCCGGCTTGTTGGTCAGCGGATTGTATTTGAACCACCCGAATCGGAAATCGCCAAGCAGTGTTGAACTGAACGTCTTTGTGGCTCCGACAGCCAAGCTATAGTTGTGGACGTTCGAACTGCCGGCCAGTCCTCCCGGGCCGAATCCGACGCCGCCCACTGCACCCAGGCTGGGCGCACCGGAGAGAGTGAAGTAATTTAGGCTGAAACGTCCGAACATGCTCAGCGACTGATTCGCCGTGAAATCGATTCGTGTATCGAAGCTGTTCTGGTTGTATGGACCCGCTCCCGCCCCGACGAAGTTGTTTAGACATCCCGTATCTCCCGAGGTCGCGCAAGTGCCATTATTCGTCGGGGCTGGAAAGGCAGCGAGCATAGCCATCGCAGCCGGGGACAGAGCCGTCACGGGAATCAAAAATTGACCGGCCGAGCCAATTGGACATGAGGAAACCGGGACGGAGGTTGGTTGGCCGCAGAAGACCAGACGGTTTGCACCGGTTGCGTCCCCTGTCGTTGGGTCGTAGATGTAAGCCGTCGAGGCCGTTCCATTCGCAGCAATGATGGAAGCGTAATCGCTCAGGTCGCAATAAGTACCCGTTGGAACGCAGGTGCTTTTGGCCAGTGCCGTCGGGATCGTCTCCTGATTGCTGATGCCGTTCTTCTGACGAGTCGTCTGATAGTCGCCAAAGAAGAACAATTTATTCTTGATGATCGGTCCACCGATCGTTGCGCCAAACTGCTGCCA
>DATEJO010000017.1:0-17152 GCA_035277905.1 Candidatus Sulfotelmatobacter sp. | reverse complement strand
GGATTCGCGGTGAAGATCTTCGAGTGGAAAAAGATTCGCTCGTTCGCGGTGCCCTGCGCGGAGAGGAATGAGGCGGTGAGAAAGAAAAATGCAAGCAGGAGGAAGTGAGAACGTCCAAGGAATCGGCCCAATGGAGTGCCTCTTAGTATTCGATCTGTGCAGCGTGAGCCAATATACCGAAAGCCTCTGGGATTTGGGTAGCGAGGAAATCGAACCACCAAGGACACGGAGGCTCACGAAGGCTTTCAATACCTCTAGCTGAATAGTTCCGCTTGGGGTGAGAGACTCGCGTCCGCTTCCTCCATGACTCCCGGCGTTAGCGCGAATTTGGAGACGCCGAACTCCTGGCATTGCGCGATCCATGCTTCGCGCGAGAGCTTGTTCGTTCTCATCTGCTCGATAGCTTGAAACGGATTCAGTTCGCGCCCTGCTTTGGTCAGCTTGAAGATGCCGGGCTGGACGTTCAACTGCCAGCCGTTGCGGATCATGGCGAGAGAGAGAGCAGCGGCGAAAAGACCGGCGGCGCGGCCGGTGCGCTGTTCGGGAGAGAGCAACATTCCTTTCGGATCGCGAATGCGCGAGCCGATCTCGGGCAACGCCGGCACGTGATCAGGGATGGACTCGGCGGTGACGTTTTTCACGGCGTCTGAGTATTCGTCCACGAACCTTTGCCATGAGGGAATAGTTACTCGAAGCGCGACTTCGTTCCACGGCACGTAGTGGAGGCTGCCGGCTTTCAGGTCGGTGAACGTGTGTTCGACGAACTTCATTTCTGCGGTTTGCAGGTCTCCAAGCAGGATCGCCGCGGGACGCGAATCCTGCGGAGCAGTATCTGCCGGGAATGCCATCGCCGCCTCGATGCGGTCGCGTAGCGGGGGATGCGTATCGTAGGGCTGAGTCTTTTCTTCGCGCAGTCTCTTCTCAAGAGTCTTGTCGATCGCTTCTGAAATTTGCGGGACAGACATGAAGCGCGTGAGCCCGTCTCCGACGGCAACGAGGTTGCCTTCGCCCAGGATCGGCGCGACTTCCTGCTTCCAATAAGAAGGCCATGCGGCTGAGGTGCGGTGGATGGTCTGCAGTCCGTAGATGAGGTTCGTGCGTCCGGCGACCATGCAGGCGAGTTCGTCGGCGCGATACTCCTGGCGGCGAGAGACGAGATTGATGACGCGCAGGAAGCCCATGAAATACCACTTCAATAAGGTGGCGACCACCAGGTACATCACGCCCAGAATGGCGATCCGCGCGAGTTTGCCGACGGAGCCGATATTCTCGAAGACGCGGACGATAGAGGACTTGGTTTTGTAGACCCACGGACCGAGACTCGTATCGCCGCCGTAATAATGAGCGAACTCGTGGGCGAGGACAGCGCGGAACTGAGAGACGGTCATGGTTGAAAGCAAGGGCAAGCCGAGTCCCATGATGCGTCGGCTGCCGATTCCAAGGATTCCGCCGCGGTCGGCGACGAAGGCGTTGACGTCCCCAACGAGATAAACTTCGCGAGGGACGGGCTCGTTCAGGGCGGCGGCAATGCCGTCGATCTCGGCGAAGAGCTGCGGATAGCTGGAGCGTTCCAGCAGAAGTCCCGGCGCCGTGAACTTGTCGCGGCGGGGAATCAGGGACCAGAGCATGGCGGCGGCGATGGCAATTCCGAAAAGAAACGCGAGCCCAACCGTGCCGGAGGCTGACTCCGAGTGGGAGAGTACGAAGTAAGGAAAGTAGACACAGGAAGCAGCGAGAAGAATCACAAATAAATAAGAGCCAACCACCATCAGGATGGCGAGAACCGCGAAGAGGGCCATCGATGGGCGGCGGCGGATTTCAACCTGCGATAAGGCCATAAGAGACGCGCATGATAGCACGGAAATCGCGCGGCGCTGGCTTAAGTTTGGTGCGTGGCGATCACTGGCGTAACGCTGCGACTACGTCGATGTACTGCTGCATCGCGCTTGCGGCAGACGTGCCTTTGATGGCGCTCCAGGCGTCGAACTTGGCGTGGCGGACGAAATCGAAACTGCTCGGGGGATCGCCGGTCGCATCTCCTTGCGTGGCCTGTTTGTAGAGAGCGTAGAGCTTCAGCATTGTGTTGTTGTCGGGCCGCTGGGGGAGAGAGTTCGCATCTTTCTGCGCCTGGGCAAAGCGGGTTTCGAGGTCAGACATAACATCCTTTCGGTGCGAAGATATTCGAGCGCTAAGGCGGAAATCTGTCAGTGACAGCGGTCACTGGCGCCGCGGCATTAGTCGTTTCGTAGTATTGCCGAGGCGGCAAGGCGTCGTGCAGATTCGTAAGATTTGAAATCCACCTGTGGGGTGTGGGGGCTTCATGAGCACGAATGCGCCGGTTTCTGTGCCGGCCGAGACTGAGATACACGATGAAATGAGCGCCGGCTACTACGGCTGGCGTGTGGTGTTGGCGGCGTGCTTTGGAGTGATGGCGGGCTTTGGCTCGCTCTTTGTTTATACGTTCTCGGTTTTCGTGAAGCCGCTGAGCGCGCAGTTCGGGTGGAATCGCGAATCGATCTCGCTGGGTTTCGGACTGGCCGCGATCACGCTGGGCGTGGTCTCGCCCGGATTGGGCCGGGTGATCGATCGCTATGGTCCGCGCTGGATCATTCTTCCTTGCATGGCCGTGTTCGGTTGCGGCGTTGCGTCGCTGGGACTGCTGCACTCCGGCATATGGCAGTTCTACGCGACGTGCATCCTGCTGGGATTCGTCGGCAATGGCGCGGCGCATCTGGCGTATGCGCGATCGATCTCGACGTGGTTTCGCCGGCGATTGGGAACTGCGCTGGCGTTCGTCATGCTCGGCGCAGGCTTGGGGGCGATGATCTTGCCCGTGGTGGCGCAAGCGATTATTACCCGCGCGGGATGGAGAGCGGCTTATTTCTCGCTGGGCGGACTGGCGCTGCTGCTGGGCTTGCCTCTCAGTTGGAAATACATTATCGACCGCGGTCCGGTGCAGAAGAGATCCGATCCGGCAACTCATGCGGGAATGTCGTGGCAGGAAGGGACGCGAACCTTTACGTTCTGGGCCATTGTGGCCGTTTTGTTTATTGGATCGATCAGCATGAACGGGGCGGTGACGCATCTTTCCGCGCTGCTGACGGACCGGGGCATCAGTGCTGGAGAGGCGGCGCTGTGCGCGTCGATTCTTGGTGGCTCGAGCGTGCTGGGAAGAATTCTTGTGGGATGGTTGCTCGATCGATTTGCGGGCGGGCGCGTCGGATTCGCGGTCTACGTAATTACTGCCGCGGGCGTATTTCTACTCGCACGTGCGAGCGGATTCGCGATTGGATCGCTGGCAGCGGCATTCATCGGAATTGGCGCCGGAGGAGAAGCCGCGATCATTCCGTACCTGCTGACGCAGTATTTCGGCATTCGCGCATTTTCGACGCTCTATGGTTTGACGTGGACGTTCTACGCGGCGGCAGGTGCGATCGGCCCGGTGCTGCTGGGGCGAACTTTTGATGTGACCGGGTCTTATGTTTCGGTGTTGGTGATTCTTTCCGTCGCGCTATTCATCGCCGCGGCGTTATATCTGGTGCTGCCGAAGTATCAGAAAGCAGAATTAGCGTAGTTCTTCTCAGTGCAAACCCGGCGGCAACTCCGGTTCGGCCGAGCCGTCCGTTCTCGCGTCGGAGGCGGCGAAGTTCAGTCCGGATTTTGTGTTGTGATCGATGGCCTGGCCGCGTCCCATGTAGAGCGAAAAATCTCCGCGCACTTCGAGCTGATGTCCCATATTCGTGAGTTCTTGGCGGACATCTGCGGGCACGCGGTCTTCAATCAAAATCTTGCAGCTCAGGTCGAAGTTGCTGCGGACGGTGAAGCGAGCGGTTTCCATCGCGGCCTGCAGGTTCATTCCATAGTCAACGAAGTTGGAGACGAACTGGGCGTGTGCGAGCGGCTGATTTGCGCCGCCCATGATGCCGAATCCGATGTGATCGTCTCCACGCTCCATGAATGCCGGAATGATGGTGTGGAACGGGCGCTTGCGCGGGGCGAGCGCGTCGGGCTTTGACGGATCGAGCATGAAGAGAGCACCGCGATTCTGCAGCGCAAATCCCATGCCGCGCACCGTGATGCCAGAGCCGAAGCTTGAAAAGTTGCTCTGAATCAGAGAGACGATATTGCCCTCGCGATCGACCGCGGTGAGGTACGTTGTGTCGCTCGACGGTGGGACGCCAGCTACCGGATTGCAGTTTGCTTTCTCCGGATCGATCAGCTTGGCGCGTTGCGCAGCGTATTCCTTCGAGATCAGCCCGATGTAAGGAACTTTGGCATATCGCGGATCGGCGTTATACCGCGCGAGATCAGCATAAGCGAGCTTCATCGCTTCGACGCGCTTGTGAATTTCTTCCGTGCTGAGCGGGCCGCCTTTCGCAGGCTGGAACTGCTCCATGATGTTGAGCATTTCGAGCGCGGCCATGCCTTGTCCGTTGGGCGGCAGCTCATAGATTTTCCATCCGCGATAAGTGGTCGAGATCGGATCGACCCATTCTGCGGAGAATTCCTTCAAGTCATCCGCCTGCATGGGGCCGTTGAACTCGCGTTCGGTAGCAAGGATAGCTTTCGCGATCTCGCCAGAGTAGAAAGCCTGCGGTCCGTCGCTGGCCACGAGGCGCAGGGCCTTCGCGACGTCTGGATTCTTGAAGACTTCTCCCATCTTCGGAGCTTCGTCGTGCACGAGAAAAACACGACGGGACTCGGGATCTTTCTTCAGCTTATCTTCGGAACCTTTCCAATCGGCGCTAATTAATTCCTGTACGGCGAATCCATGCTCGGCGTAGAAGATTGCGGGCGTGAAGAGATCTTTCCAGGGCAGATGGCCGAAGCGCCCATGCAGCTTGTTCCAGCCTTCGACGGCACCGGGAACGGTGACGGTGTTAATGCCTTCCGCCGGCATGCGCGTTGTGTCTTGGGCTTTCAGATAAGTGATCGTGAGATTTTTCGGAGCCCATCCGCTGGCGTTAAGACCGTAGAGTTTGCCGGACTTCGCGTCCCAATAGATCGCGAAAAGATCTCCGCCCATGCCGTTCATGTCGGGCTCCATGACGCCCAGCGTGGCGTTGGCGGCAATGGCGGCGTCGACGGCGGAGCCTCCACGCGAGAGGATCTCGGCTCCCGCTTGCGAAGCCTGAACCTGGCTGGTGGCCACGATGCCATAGGGCGAAATAACCATGCTGCGGGCATTGGTGCGGTCTTGCGGGAAAGCGGAAGTGGCGAACATGATCAGCGCCAGAAACGGAAGGAAGTAGCGCATTCTGCTCCTTTTACTTGCGAAGGAATTCTCATGAGAAATGCGAGCTCTGTCAAACGGCCCAGATGCCGCGCTGGGCGCGGGTTCTGGGGGCGGGTTTATGTACTTCTGATATCTAGGCCGAAATTCAATACAGCAATAACCTGAGTCCATTCCAGACAGACCGGGCTGGTTACGGAAATCCCAGCGCAGCATTGCGTTCCTGACCGAGCCCAAAAAATCGAACAAAATCCCTTCCGTTTTGAGGAATGATGCGTCGTATACATTTTTTTGCAATTTTTCTGCTCGCTCTCGGTCTGGCGAGTTGCGGTTCCGGTTCGTCGAGCCACCTCTCTTCTCTTTCCACACTCGCACCGAAAATCGGGAGTTCCACAACCCTCTCCGCGCAGACTGCGAACAACACGAGCGCGGCCAGCAGCTTTGTCAACCAGTCGAATGGCAACCTGGGCGCCAATAACGTCAGCAAGGTGAATGTGCACTCGCTGCTGTACCCCGGCGCGACGACGAAAATCCTGGCGCACATGATGCTCTGGTTCGGCGGACCGAACCACATGAATGTCGGATACAACTCCGACGACGCCACCCAGGTGCAGAAGCAAATCACCGACATGGTCAGCCGCGGCATCGATGGCGTCGTGATCGATTGGTACGGTCCCAACAATTCGATCGATCAGGCCACGCAGATGGTGATGCATGAAGCGGAGAAGCATGCCGGGTTCACGTTTGCGATCATGATCGACGCGGGCGCAATCGGCAATGCGTGCTCAGGCTGCAGCGGTGAGCAGGCTGTGGCTGCGCTGGTCAAGTACGTGCAGCAGACCTATTTTTCTTCGCCGGCCTACATGACGATTGGCGGACAGCCGGTCGTGACCAATTTCAACATCGACATGTCGAATTCGATCGATTGGAATGCGGTGAAGAGTTCGGTTTCGAGCCCCATCCAATTCCTGTTTCAAGATCAGGCAGGATTCACCCACGAAGACAGCGATGGAAGCTATTCATGGGTGATGCCGACGATCGGCGATTACGGACTAGGATACCTCTCGAATTTCTACGACACCGGCATGGGCTACACCAAGGAACAAACGGTCGGCGCCAGCTACAAGGGATTCAACGACTCGCTGGCGGCGTGGGGCTCGAATCGCATCATGGACCAGCAGTGCGGGCAAACCTGGCTGCAGACTTTCGATCAGATCAACCAGCTTTATAGTCAGGGAAAGCAGCTTCCGTACTTACAGCTTGTGACGTGGAACGATTATGAAGAGGGAACGGAAATCGAGTCCGGCATCGACAGTTGCTTCTCTTTGCAGGCTTCGGTGTCGGGTAACACGCTGCAGTGGAGCGTCAACGGGAACGAAGACACGGTCGATCACTACAGCGTCTACAGCAGCTCCGATGGGCAGAATCTGACGGAAATCACGGAGACAAAGCCGGGCACGCATTCGGCCGATCTCTGCAGCCTCAACATTCCTAAGGGAGATGACAAGCTGTACGTTCAGGCTGTCGGAAAGCCGATGATGCCGAACCGCATGCCGGGCCCGGTGAGTTATTCAGGGTCGTGCGGATCGAACTGAACGGCTCTCGTCGCGTCCTTTCGCGGAAATCGGGTAACATCGCGTTATTCGGTTACGTTTATGAGGACTGATCTGGTTCAAATCCGAGAACTGGCCAGAAGGAAAGAAGACGAGAACATCAGCTTTCGCCGGTTTCTGAAGTCTGAGTGCAATCTGGAGCAGCACGATATCGACCAGCGTGTTTTTCAAACCACGCGAGGGGTATGGGCTGCAATCGATTGTGCGAGCTGCGCTAATTGTTGCCGAGAGTTGCAGCCCAGCTTCAGCGAAGAAGAGGTCGATCGGGTGGCACGTCGTCTGGGCGTGGAGCGTCAGGAATTCGTCGAGAAATATCTCAAACGGTCTGAGGCTGGCAGCGAGAATCCGTGGCAAACCAATGCTGCTCCCTGCCCGTTCCTGGAGGGCAATCTTTGTAGCATCTATGAAGATCGTCCTGCTGAATGCAGCGGATATCCGTATCTCTACGAACCAGATTTTGTTGGTCGTACTCTCGGGATGATCGAGAGAGCACCTACATGCCCTATTGTGTATGAAGTGATAGAAGATCTGAAGAAGTCGCTCGGCTTCATCCAGCGATCGAGGCGGGACCGCAAAGGGGCAAACCGACGTCCCCGTACAAACCTGAAGAGGCAACATTAGTGGAAGGCGTAATCCAACGCCCGATCAAGCTTCCTGCTTACCACAGCGCCGCCACCGTTTCCTCACGGAACACCGGCTTTGGCCCGTATTGGCTGGAAAGGTGAAGCGCGCCGAGGTAAGGCTTGGCTTGCGGATCGTAGGTTACGGTGATGAGTCCGCCGCTGCCGTGGGAACCGTCCCATCCGTTGCGGCCATCAGAGCCAGAGCGGCCGTCGGATCCATTCGGGCTTCCGATTCCGCCGGAACCGCCGCGCCCGCCACGCCCTCCGCGTCCACCGGAGCCGCCTTGCCCGCCATCGGCTCTCACGGTGAGCGATCCTCCCTGCGGATCGACGAGATAGAACTTCTGATGTCCATTCGCCGAAACGCTCACCTGCAGAAGCGGATGTGCGCCCGATCGCAGAGTCATGCGAACCTGAACCGCCGGGGCATTGCCGCCGTTGCTCCCATCCTGACCGTTCGAGCCATTGGTGCCATCGCCACCGTTGCCGCCGGGCGACGGATTATTGGGATCGATCGAACCCGAACTGCCGCTCATACCATCGATGCCGTCGGTGCCGTTCATGCCGTCTGATCCGCGAGAGCCGGAAAAGTTTGCGACATATTTTTCGTCATAGCGAATCGGAATATCGAGTTCGGCTCGCAGATCTGGATGACTCGGAACTGTGACGGTCACATGCGGAACCTTGCCATCACTGGCGCGAGGATCGCGGGGAAGAGTGAGGATTCCTTTATTGTTTACCGAGACAACAGTCGCGCTGACCTGAAGATCGCTCCACATGACCTTGCCTGAGCCTGCGCCCTCAGTCGTCAAAATTTTTCCGCCCGGTTCGCTAAATGTGACCACAAGGGGCGATTTTTGTCCGGGAGCGATGCCTGGCCCTTTTGGCAGGCTGGCTTGAATCGAATTCACGGGAGTGCGGTCGAGATAGACCTTCATTCCCAAATGAACCTGAACAGAGGCGCACGCACTAAGAAAAATGAAACAGGAAGCGGCGAAAAATGTCGCTGGAATACGAAAAGAAGTTGGCCATGCGAAGCGGCGCATATCCGGCCTCCCTTCAACTTCTCAACTCGTTTTGACTCCACATCCTGCTCAATCAAACACCAGCGCGAAGATGAGGTTCTGTTACGGGCGTCACAGGCGAGTAAAGTTTCGTGAAGATTGTATTCGGATGCGTGATAGCGGGGCATTTTCAGAAAGCTCACTACAGGGCAGAATTCCGCCAACAACAAGGGCGGACGAATGCGTCCTCTACTGCGCACAAAAAAGCGGCCCGTCGGAGGAAGCGGGCCGCTTGGCTGTGAGTCGTTGCTGGCTAGAATTTGAGTTCGGCGCGAATCTGGAGAGCGCGAGGCGAAGCGTCCGCTCCTAGGAACGAACCAAAGATGCTGGTCGGAGTGGCAACCGTCCTGACGCTGTAGCCGAAGCCCGATGCGCCAAGGTTGCCGACCGGTTGATCGAAGTTCGGGTGATTCAGGACGTTAAATGCCTGAGCTCCAATCTGGAATTGCGCGCCTTCCCACTTGGGAACGCGGAAGTTCTTCATCAACGTAATATCCGTGTCGAAGAAGTTAGGACCGTAGAGCTGGTTGCGCCGTTCGTTGCCCCAGGTCGCAGTCCCACCGGCCGCGTTCGCGATCGGCGACGTGAACTGCGCTGCTGTGAAGCAGGCGGGCGTAGGCGCGAATGCGTCCAGCTTGTTCGCAGAACTGCAGGAGAGTGGTCCAACGTTGGTGTCGGCGAACAGGGTATTGCCATAACCGAATCCGGCGAGGGTGCCGCTATCGCCGCCGTCAATCACCGTGAAAGGCAAGCCTGAGCGGACGAACAGCACACCCGAGACTGTCCAGTTTGCCAACAGATCGAGGAAGCCGTTGTGGATTTTCGGCGTCTGCCAGACGTAGCTTATGTTCGCTTGCTTGCGAACGTCGTAGTCCGCATTGCCGTAGTTGTATTGCCTGAAGTTGTAAGGATTCTGCGGCGCCAGAACACTTGTGTTTGTGGCGAAATTGAACGGCAGAAATCCTCCGTTCGAGACGTCATCCAGTGCGTGCGACCAGGTGAAGGAAGCCTGTACCTGGAAACTGTTGGATACGCGGCGGGTGAATTCGGCAGTGAGTCCGTTGTAGTTCGAGACTCCGTAATTCCCGGCTTCTGTCACGGTGCCGAAGCGAGGATCGGGCTGAGACGTCGGCAGTCCAGCGAACGAATTGATGCCAAGTGAGCCCAGACAAGTCGTCGGGTCGGTTATGGTGCCGTTACAGTACGCGTTGTAGCCGAAATTCTGTCCGGCAAGATCGTAGCCGTGATTCCCAACGTAGTTGAGGGTGAATGAGTTCCTGGTGCCAAGAGCCTGCTGCACGGCAAAGTTCCACTCTTCATACTTCGGATAGCGGATGTTATTCGCCGCTGTCGCGAGCGATGGCGGAGTGAAGCCAGGCACGAGTGTGCTGATCTGCGCCAGATTTAGGCCGGAGTTGAAACCGGCGATGAACGCGGCGTTCGAAGAACTAGCAGCGGTCGCCGCGCTGCCCGGAAGGCCGGGAGCAAGCTGTCCGGTCGTGATGAATGTGTTCTTGTTTGGAGGGTTGGTATCGAATGCGGTCGCAAGCGTACCGGGGAAGATGTCGGAGAAAATTCCGAAGCCGCCGCGAATGACCGTGCTGCCGCGCCCCAAAGGCTGCCACGCGAATCCTACGCGAGGTTCCCAACTGATGCTCTGGAAGCTCGGAAGAGCCTGATGAAGACCCGTGCGGAGGGCCTGATTGTAAGGCTGTGCCGGATCGTGAGACGAACTCAGGAAAGAACCCGGGAACGTGGAGAAACAATTGGTCACGCAGATCGGGTTCGAGTTGTGTTCGGCGCGCAGCGAGAGCGTGAGTTTGAACGTTGGACGAAGCGCCCATTCGTCCTGGGCATACAGCCCGAGCGCGTAAACCGCTAGAGGTTGCGTGGGGCGTGTTGCGAATGCCTGTTGGAAGGTGTCGACCGTTCCGTTAAAGAAACTTCCCTCATCAGCGAACAGAGCGATCGGAATCGTAGCCTGGAAGCCTCCCGGAGTGTAGTCGGTGAGGTCATTGCGGCGGAAATTCACACCAAACTTCAGGTTGTGATTCCCCTTCTGCCAGCCGTAATCGTCGGAAACCTGATACTGGGTAACGTTTCGGCCCTGAGGCCATGTGTTGTAGAAGGCAGATCCGGGGGTGTTGAATTCGCCAGTGCCGAAGGTGAGTTGATACGGCATGAGCGAAATGGCGGCCGGCAGGCTGGGAGGGCCGAAGACAGCGCTATACCAGGATCCAGCCAGAATGAACTGATTCACTCCGTTCGCTCCAACCTGGTGCGTCTCCTGGAATTGACCTTCGTACTGAGGTTGCACGCTTTGCGCATTCAGGGCATGGCTGAAAACGTCGGTGATGGATGCCTGTAATCCATGATCGGTACGGAAGTGGACGAAGGCGCGGTCTCGGTTGCCGATGTTTTGATCGACGCGGGCGGTGAGCAGCCACTCCGTCGTCAGATTGTTGATGTTGGACTGAAATTGATCAACGCAAGGCGCGCCGCCAAGAACTACACCGCCGTCGCAACCGCCGCCAGCGAGCGGCGTTGCGCGGGAGGCTCCGGGAGCGCCGTTATACAGGCTGAAAATCTTGTTGTAAAAGGGAATTTCCGCGGCGTTGGGGCCGCTTGCGAGATTCGCCAGCGTTGCGGTCTGGAATTGCGGGCTGGGCACGAACACGGGCTGAGAAGTCGGGATCAACAGACGCAAGCCTTCAGTGTCGACGAAGAAGAAAGTTTTGTCTTTTTTGATAGGGCCGCCAATAGACGCCGCCCACTGGTTCGCGTTATCGAACGAGCGCGGAGCGCCGGTGTTGTTCAGGAACCAGTCGTTGGCATTGAGCACGCGGCCATTCCAGAAATATTCGGCATTGCCGTGGAATTTGTTGGTGCCGGACTTGGTCACGTAATTGACGTTCGCTCCGGCCAGTTCTCCGTATTCGGCAGAGTACCCGTTGTTGACGACGGTGGCAGTCTGGATGTCGTTCGCGCCCAACAGAAGATTCGTCGCGCCTGAGTTGTTGAGGTTCAGGAAGGGGTCGTTCTCATTCATGCCGTCGACCGTGAAAAGATTCGAGGTCGCGGAGATTCCATAAGTGGACGTGTTGCCGTATCCGGCCTGCGTGTTCATCGTGGTGCCCGGGGCCGTCTGAACGTAATACGTCAGATCGTTGCCGGGATTCGGTATGTTCGCGACGATTTCAGGGCTGATCGTGGTTGCGACGTTGGCGTTGTCGGTTTGAATGACTCCGCCTTCAGCCGTGACTTCCACCGTTTGAGTCGCACCGGAGACCTGCAGTTGAATGTTCATCGTGCTGGACTGGCCAACCGCAACCGAAATTGTGTGCGGTGTTCCTTGCAATCCCTGGGAAGTCGCACTGACGCTATACGTACCAGGATTCAAAAGACTGAAGCGGTAAGCTCCGGTCGCGTTGCTGGTCGTACTCTGCGAGGCGCCGGTCTCGGTGTTCTTGAGAATCACCTTTGCGTTGGGCACCGCGGCTCCGCTGGGATCGGTGATCGTTCCGTTGACATCACCGGAAGTGAGAGAGCCTTGTCCCAGCGCCGTTAGCGGGAAGTAAAGCAATAGGCACAGAGCGGATATCAAAACAGTGCGAACGGTAGGACGCTGCAACTTCATACGAAATCTCCTCCGAGATATAACTTCGCCGATGTAACGTGGCGGTCGTGGGAGTGGCGCTCCACAAAGCTGGAGCTTGAGGGATTCTGGATCGATCCATCGACGGGGAACATCGACCACTTCTGGGAGCGGAGAGACGGAGTCTTTTACAGATACAGACACCGTGAAAAGAGTTGAGCGGAGGAGCGCAGGGTTACCACATAATCGCGACAAACCCGGCGCGAAAAGCTAAGAGAGGCACAATGCCATGGGTGAAATCATGCTCAAGAATTGCGGGTATGCACATCGGGTGGTTTCTGTAGGTGGAGGCTCAGAATATGGGAGTGCCCGAACCGTACACAGCCGGGTGCGGATATAGAATCAGGTCTCATGTTCGCCCAACGACTCGTTGCCGGACTCTGTTTCGCGGTTCTGCTGGTCTCAGCAGCAGTTGCGAAGCAGAAGTCGGCACCGTTGGCATCCGCGCCGCCGCCACTTTCGAAGGCCGAGGCGTGTTCCTCCTGCCATGCTGACATTTCCAACTCCTACCGCAAGACGGTGATGGCGAAGGCCAGCGGTCCGGCCGCCGACGGCCTGACGGCCGGAGAGTTTTCCGACAAAGTGTCCGGTGTTCACTACCGCGTGTACCAGCAGGATGGCAAAGTGTGGATGAGTTACGAACGCGACGCCAAGGACAACGGCATCAAGGGACAGAAAGAGCTGGAATACTTCATCGGCTCGGGTGTGAAAGGGCGAACTTATCTTTTTTCTGAGGATGGATTCTGGTTTGCGGCGCCGATCAACTGGTACTCGCAGGAAAAGCGCTGGAATATGACTCCGGCTTACACGGAGTCCCTCGAGATTCCCTTGAACTTGCCCGCCTACGTAGATTGTCTGAATTGCCATGCGAGCGGAGTGCACGGTCCCGTTCCGGGGACCGATAGCAAATACGCGGGCAGGCCATTTCAGCATTCCGGCATCTCCTGCGAACGTTGCCACGGATCTGGCGCGCAACATGCCGGCGGGAAGGGTCCGATTGTGAATCCGGTAAAGCTGAGTCCGGAACGCCGCGACGACGTTTGCATGGAGTGTCATTTTGAAGGAACAGTCGCGGTGCAGCAGCCGGGAAAACACGCTTATCAGTTTCAGCCGGGCGAGCGGCTTTCGGACTACGTGCATTACTTCGTCCTGACGGACACGCAAATGCAGGCTCCCCGCGCGCTGAGCCAATTCGAGGCTCTCGCTCTCAGCGCTTGCAAGAGAAGCTCCGGGAACAAGATGTGGTGCGGCAGTTGCCACGATCCGCACTCCGAGCCCAGCCCTGAGCAGAAAGTGGCATATTACCGCGGCAAATGTCTGGCCTGTCACGGAGAGGAGTTTGCGGCGAAGCATCATCCGGACAAGCCGGATTGCACGCACTGCCACATGCCGCAGCTTCCGTCGAAGGATGTGGCGCACACCCAGTCGACGGATCACCGGATTCTGCGCTATCCAAGCGGGTCGCCGGTGCCGCAGTTACAGATCCGCGGCAAGCCCTTGCAGGCATTTCCGAAGAGCCAGGAATCATTGACCACAACTCGAGACTATGCGCTGGCGTGGGAGTCGCTCGCCCAGCATGGCGTCACTGGAGCCGCGGACGAAGCGCAAAAATATCTGGAGAAAGCTGTGCTCGAGACGCCCAACGATCCGGTGTTGCTTGCGGCGCAAGGATTCGTGGAGCAGGCGCACAAGCACAACGACGACGCTCAGGAACTCTACGACCGCGCGTTGAAGCTGAATCCGCTGGCGAACGATGCGGCGGTGGATCTCGGAATCCTGAAAGCGCGATCTGGCGATCTGCGCGGCGCCGTGCAACTGTGGCAGGGAGCATTCGACCGCGTGCCAAATCGCAGCGTGATCGGGATGGATCTGGCAATGGCATTTTGCGCCGCTGGCCAAAGAGAGGTAGCCAAGAAATACGTGGATCGCGTGCTGGAGTTCAATCCCGACTACGGAAAGGCGAAGTCACTGCTCGATCATCTCGGTGATCCTGCTGGAGAGTGCAAGCCTTGAAACAGGAAGAACTAGAAAGGCCGGGCGACCAGGATGTAGACGAGTATCACGACGCAGAGAGTCAGGATCAAAAGCGAGAACTTCTCGACCTTGAGCGTGTCTTTGCGCGGCTTGGATTCGGCGTTCATCGTGATGACTACAGTGTGCGATAAGACCGGTTACTTGAAAATGGCTCCGCTGTGGTTGGCACGGCGGTAACATCTCCAAAGTTTGGGCATGCGGCACATGCCCAAAATCTTCACGCGTGAGACACTTCGGCACTTTTCGGCGAAACCTGCGCTTACCAAGGTAATCCTGAAGCGGCGCAACAATCCTCTTACAATTTGCGCAAAGGTCGAAAAGGGGCGTTTGGAATGGCGCGCGGGTCACGACTGGGCTGCTGCGGACGAGTGGCAATTTACGTTATCGTTCTCAGTCTTAGTGCGTTCGCACTGGCGCAAGGAAATCCGCCGCAGGACGATTCCGACCAAGGCACCCAGGCCAGCGATCTGGCGGCTGCCGCCAAGCTGGCGCGCGAACAGCAGGCTCGCGAAAAGGGGCGCCGGACAGAACAATCGCAAGCTGTCGATCAAATGGCGAAGGAGCTGTCGGAGGCGGATGAAGAGCCGATTGCCGGGGCTCCGCCGGGATATCGCTACTACTATTTCAAGCCCGGAGATTACGCGATCCTGGTTCCCGCGGATGCCAAGCCGGAAGCGCGCGACAACTTCGGGCTGCGGCTGTTCTCTTCCGAAGCGTTGAGTTCGCGGATCGAGGTGATTCTCGGCGAGCCGATCATCGCGCAAGGCGGCACGCCGGAAGAGATCCTGCACAACGCGAACGCGGAATATTTCGGATCATGCGCCCTGAACATCAGCGGGCTTGGGCCGCCCGTGGACGGTCACCCGGCTCATTCGCTCGCATTCAGAAACTGCGGGTTGGATCACGAAGTACTCGGCGGTGGCGAGTTGGTGCTTGGAGACGGCATTGTCGTGCCCGTGTATTGCGGATATCCCATGACCGCGCAGGACTGGGATCCCAGCCCGAATCAACCGATCCAGCGCATCATCAGAAAATATGACCGCGAGGGCAACGGGATTAAGGTTTGCAATCTGATTCTGCCGTCGCTGAAGTTTCATCCGTACGGAAACCGGTGGGCACCGAAAAATACCGCGACGTCTGTGAAGAAGACGAGCGTGGCGCCGGCGTTGGCTTCGAATTCCAGTGAACAGGAAAGCAGCCAGACTTCGCTTGGTTCGTTCGTGCGGGCGCACAGGAAAGCGCCCCAGGCGGCCGTGCTGACCGAACTAAAGGGCAGCGCAGCAGGATTCAATGCGCTCACGTTCCGGTATTTCTGCACGAAGGATAATTCGGAATGCTACGACGCGACTTTGCAGTTGCCGGCCAATGCGAAGCGCAACGATCAATTCCTGCAGCCTTACACCGGGCTGTTTCAGTACGAAGTGCCTTTCGGATCGGAGAAGGTGATTATTCAGGCGAATACTGGGGCGCCGTCCGATGGCGGATTCTTGACTCGGGAGCAGTTGATCAACAGCAAGGTGAACTGGTGGCTGAGTTACGGGCCAGCCGAGCATTATTCGAATGTGAAGACGGCCACGGTCCTGACGGAACAGCAGACGGAACTCTCCGGCATTCCGGCGCGATTGGCGACATTCAGGAATGAAACGGGCACGCAGCCCGTCATCACATACATGGCGGCGTATCTCGTGCCGGGGAAGTTCCTGCACTTCCGCTGTACGGTGCCGGAAAAAATATCAGGAGACGGGCAGAGTCTGTGTGAGCGAACGGTGCAATCGCTGACGATTCCGCGGCCACAGCAGGAGCAGGTAGATCCGCCGGAGACCGATGATCCGTAGATGCCATTCGAAGACGGCGCTGCTGCTTGCCATCATTTTTGTGGCTTCGTACGCCGATGCGCAAGAGTCTGATCAGGGTCAGGCTCCGCTCGGCGACGTGGTGCGGCATCAGCAGGAAGCTCGGCAACACGGGAAGAAGGCTAAGCGCGTCGTCAGTGACGAAGATGTTCCCGGCTCGAACAAGCACTCGATCGGCGGCTCGATCGCGACCAGCGTAATTATCCCGTACATCATGATCGCGGGGAGCGTCCCGGGCTGGTTGAAGGCGAATGCGTACGGCTCGGAGCCCGGCCAGAAGATGCGGGTGTGGTTTGGTCCGCAGATGGATTCGTGTTTCGACCTCGGTTGCGCAAAGGCGACTTACATGCAGCAATTTGCGGCAACTTCCGGGGGAACGGTGAAGATTCTCTACGAGAGCGACGAGACGGTTGGAGGTTATCCGGCGCGCGTGGAGCATGTCGAAGTTGTGCATGACGTGCGAGGCAAGTTGCTGGGGATCGTCGTGCTCATCCAGAGTCCAATTACAGCCGGTGCAGCGACCTGTTTGTACAAAGAGGAGGACGCGGCGGCAATTGAGCCGGAGTGCGACGATTTTGTGAACTCGATTCACCTGCGGGTTCCCGAACGATACATCTATGTTCAACACAATCAGTACTAAGGCATGGCGGGGAGTGGCTTGCGGTTTCGTGCTGAGCGCGCTTGCGTCGGCGCAGGCACCGGTACCGTCGGGCATGGTGTCGAAGTTCGTTGCCGGGACGAGTGCGCGGTACGAGTTCGAAGGGCTGGTGCACATTGCGACCGAGCATGCGCCGGGCGTGAAGATCAATGTGCCGAGCGATTGTTCCTATTCAGTGAAGGCGGTGTTGAAGTTTAGTTTCTTGAGCAAGAGTTCTGAAGGGGCGTTGAGCGGGCAGGTTTCGTTTCAGGGAGTCACGGCGAACATTCCGGAATGTGCCAGCGCGAAAAAGGCGCGAGTGGCCGAACTTTTGAAGGACCTGGAAGCGAAGGGGATGGGATTCGAGATCGCTCCCGCGGGCGATGTGCGGTTGACGAAACCGTTCCGCGCCGACGAGCCAGAGTTGGTGGTGATCCTGC
>DATEJO010000016.1:0-8931 GCA_035277905.1 Candidatus Sulfotelmatobacter sp. | reverse complement strand
AGCAACTCCACCGGACAACTGACTACGACGAGCAACTTTGGTGCTCTCACCAGCGAACGCATGCCGCGCACGCTGCAGCTCGTGGGAAAAATCAGCTTCTGAGAGAATAATCGCCTCTGCCTGACATCCGCACATCGATGGGTGCTGGTAGAGGCGAATCTTTTTCTTCCGAGCGCGTTCATTGCTCCTGTGCTCGCCCTATGCCACAATCTGGCTCATGCGTCGTGGTAGTCTCTCCTCCTTTTTGCCCCTCTTTCTCTTAGCCGCTCTCAATGCTCAGGTCGCTCCCGGTGCTCCCGGCCAGATGGCACACTGGACCAATGGAAACAAGCAGGGAGTGGGTACTTCCAATTCGCTGGCTTCTCACGTTTGGTACACGTTGGGAAGCGACGGCGCGCTGGACGAGGTCTATTACCCGACCGTGGACAAGGCCAACACTCGTCTCCTCGACTTCGTTGTAACCGATGGCAAGAGCTGGGTGGAGCACGAGTCGGTAGATACCACGCATCAGATCGAGGTTCCGGATACCGAAGTACTGAGCTTCCGGCAGGTGAATACCTCGAAGGCCGGCCATTATCGGATTACGAAGACTTACATCGCAGATCCGGAACGCGACACTCTACTGGTTCAGGTGAGATTTCAGCGGCTCAAGTCAGGACCGGTGCAGCTTTATGTCTATTACGATCCCTCGATCAACAACAGCGGCATGCATGACACCGGCTACAGCGTTGACGACGTGCTTGTCGCGTCCGACAACGGCATTGCTTCTGCGCTCGCGAGCAGCCTGCCATTTGTGAAGACTACCAGCGGCTATTTCGGCACAAGCGACGGCTTCACCGAGCTGAAGAAGGACTTTGCGCTGAAGAATACATTTGCGCGTGCCCAGGATGGGAATGTGGTGCAGGTCGCGGAGCTTCCGCAGGCAGCGACCAAAGACGTGAACTTCACCATCGCCCTGGCGTTCGGCTCTGAGGGAGAAGTTGCGATCGATACCGCGCGCAAGTCGCTGCAGAAGGGCTACGAGCACGCGTACACCGAGTATGCGAAGGGCTGGCGTGACTGGATCGAGACGCTGAAGCAGGTCGATCCAAAATATCGCGACCAATACCAGATCGCCGCGATGGTGATGAAGGCGCATGAAGATAAGACCTATCGTGGTGCGGGCGCAGCATCGCTCACGATTCCATGGGGAGATGAAACCGATGCGGATCAGCCGTCGGTGGGCGGGTATCACCTGGTTTGGTCTCGGGACCTGTACGAAGTTGCTACCGCGTTTTATGCCATGGGGGATAAAGAAGCTGCGGACCGCGCCCTGAATTACCTCTTCACCGTGCAGCAAAAGCCGGACGGCTCCTTCCCGCAGAACTCGTGGCTCGATGGCCGTCCATTCTGGGGCTCGCTGCAGATGGACGAAGTTGCCTATCCGCTGATTCTCGCCTGGCAGCTTGGCCGCACCGACTCGCAGACCTATGACAAGCACGTAAAGCCCGCGGCGAACTTTATCGCCAAAAATGGTCCGGCATCGCCGCAGGAGAGGTGGGAAGAGCAATCCGGTTATTCGCCTTCCACCATCGCAGCCGAGATTGCCGGGCTGATCTGTGCGGCGAAGGTCGCGCAGATGAATCATGACGAGGGGTCGCGCACGCAATGGCTAAGCGTCGCCGATGACTGGTCGAACAAGCTCGAAGGCTGGACGGTTACGACGAACGGCAAATACGCCGATCGGTATTACCTGCGCCTTACGCAGCACGGCCAGCCGAACGCCGGTGAAATGATCAACATCGCCAACAAGGGCGGCACATGGGATGAGCGCGAGATCGTCGACGCCGGTTTCCTCGAACTTGTACGCCTTGGAATTCGTCCGGCAGCCGATCCGCTGATCGAGAAATCGCTGGGTGTGGTGGACACCGTCATCAAGGTCGATACGCCGAATGGGCCGGTTTGGTATCGCTACAACCATGACGGCTATGGCGAGCAGGTCGACGGGCATGGATATAACGAAGTTGGAGTCGGACGGCTTTGGGTGCTGCTAGTGGGAGAACGTGGCGAGTACGCGGTGGCCTCGGGTCAGGATCCAACTCCCTACCTCGACGCCATGCAGAAGATGGCGAACGCTGGCCACATGCTGGGGGAACAGGTATGGGACCGCAAAGACTCCCCCGATCCAAGCCGCTTTCAGTTTGGGGAAGGAACTGGATCGGCTACGCCGCTGAATTGGACTTGCGCGCAGTTCGTACGCCTCGCCGTCGCCGCTGAAGAAAAGAAGCTGCCGGAGACTCCGGCGGTGGTCTTTGAACATTTCCAACAGGTGCGCAAAGCGAGTCTCAGCAATTCCGGCTCGTCGAATACGGCAACCACAGTTACCCGCTGAATCGTCGTAACGCGCTCGTGTCTCCCGTTACCGAGCACAAGTGTGAATCCGCCGCAGATGCAAGCTTTCGCTTGCTTTTCGCGGGGTGAGCTGTGATAGCACGGAATCTGTGGGTCGCGCGGCGGAGAGGGGAAATCTCAGAGCTGGCGGACGCAATGAACGGCCGAGGCGAACCGGAAGCCAGTGGTCCTCCGTTCGGGGCTTCGGCTCAAACCCGGCAACGCGGAAGACGGTTTTGCAGGCACGTGGATGATTGTTTTTTACGCTGAAAATCCGAGCTGGCTTTTGTGTTTGCTGAGCAGATTGCCGCCAAACCAGCTGCGGTCAGTGGCATCCGGTGATTGACGGAAATACGCTGTTCTTACGCTGCTTTACGCTGTTAGTTTTGCGAAATTTGCGAAAAATGGGCAGAAACCAGCAAACTCTGAAAACGTACGCTGTTCTTTAGGCTGTTCTCAGCGAAAACTTCTTAGGACGCCTCTCCTCGCCGGGCTCACCGATCCGAACTCCGAATTCTGTTTCCTACACATTGGTAACCTGCCAGGCTGCTGATTCCATTGAATTTCAACAGACGCTGCTGTAAGTTGCGGGTCGGGACTCCTCTTTTTGAGTAGAAGACCGCTCGAAACCCGCGAATTATCAGTCACTTGCATCAGGCTGGAAGCGCCGCCCAGGTCGGCGCATTCGTCCGTCAACAAACGTATGGTGCCCACGGTAGAGAAGATCGGACGTTACGAAATCGTGAGTGAGTTGGGCCGCGGCGCGATGGGACTCGTCTATCGCGCAGTGGACCCCAACATCGGCCGCACGGTCGCGCTCAAGACCATGCGCGTCGATGTGCATGGCATGGAGCACGAAGAGATGCTCCGCCGCTTCAAGAATGAAGCACGCGCCGCCGGTCTGATGAATCACCCGAATATCGTCACCATCTACGACGCCGGCGAAGTCGATGGCCTCTTCTATATCGCGATGGAGTACCTGGAAGGCGAAACGGTCCAGTCGCTGATGATGGAAAAACGCGTTCTGCCGGCTGAGCAGATCGTCGAAATCGGCGTGCAGGTATGCGCCGGGCTCGAGTACGCGCACCAGATGAAGGTCATCCATCGCGACATCAAGCCGGCGAACATCATGATCACGCGCCAGAACGTGGCCAAGATCATGGATTTTGGCATCTCCAAGGCCGCGGGCACGATGACGAATACCAGCCAGGTGCTGGGCACGCCAAATTACATGGCACCTGAGCAAGTGAAAGGGCTCGATCTCGACGGCCGTGCCGATCTCTTCAGCTTCGGCGTGGTGCTGTACGAGATGGCGACGGGCGAGCGCCCGTTTGCCGGCCAGAACGTGACAACGATCATTTACAAGATCGTCAACGAGAGTCCGGTTGCTCCGAGCGATAAGGAAGCGAGCGTCCATCCAGGCCTGAGTGCCGTGATTGCGCGCTGCCTGTCAAAGGACCCGATCGAACGCTATACGAGTGCCGCTGATCTGGCGCGCGATCTTGCGAACTACCGCTCGATTGGGACCGACGGGGAAGATACTTCCGTCATTCCCAATTCGGTGCGGGCGCAGGCGACTCAGCCTGTCGGTCCGCCCACAGGAACCTGGAAATCAAGCGTTTCCTCCAACGGCAATGGATCAGGACCGGCGAGTTCCGGAACGCTGCGACGACAAACGATCAAGCAAACCACGGGAGTAATGAGGCGCGCCGGCGTGCGTCCAAGTCGCCTTCGCGACAAAAATGTGCTGGCCCTCACCGCGTTTGCAGTCGCGGTTGTTGTGGTTATGGCAGGTTTATACCGCGTGAAGCACCGCGCTCCTGCTACACAGGTACCGGCGATGGTTGCGCAATTAAATGTGCCCGAACCGGTAACGCCGGCTGCGGCGGCTACTCAGTCCGCAAAAACAACTCCCGAACCTGCTGCCGAGGCCGCAAAGACAGGAATTCAGGAACCACCAAAAGTGGCGGCGAGCACTCCAGAGACCGCTCGAAAGAGCGACGCACAGGCCGATCAACCGCGCTCGGAAGAAACTGTGGCGGAGAAGCCCAAGTCGCAAAACGGGAAGCGGGAAGTCAGATTCCGTTCTAATCCTGAAGGGGCGTTCATCCAGATTGACGGCAAGTCCAGTGAAGCGTGGGTAACTCCGTTCACGACTTCGGACATCGCTCCAGGCTCGCACGAAGTAGTCTTCACGAAAGTGGGCTACTCGCCAGAGGCGCGTACATTTGAAATCGGACCGAAGAGTTCTTCTTATAAGGTCAACCTGGCGCCAGTCACCACAGCCATCGCGATCACCAGCGATCCGACTGGTGCAGAGATCGAGGTCGATGGTCACGATACGACCCGCATGACACCAGCGCAGATTCCTGTCGCCGAAGGCGAGCACAACATTCTGGTCCGGTTGGATGGCTTCCGCAGCGCGGAACTCAACGCCGACGTAAAGAAAGGCCAGATCTATCAGTTTCACCCGATGCTGAATCCGGCAGGTGCGCCGCAGGCGGGTAGTGCATCAAGGCTGTCGAAGCTTTTCGGCGGAGGCTTTCGCGCCAAAGGCGTGATTGATTTCGTTAGTAGCCCCCCGGGTGCGCGAATCTTCATCCATGGGCGCGCCGCGCAAATTGCCACTCCGGCGCACGACGCATTTGCGCCGGGAGATTATTCGATCGAACTGCGTGAGCAGGGATACAAGCCCGTGAAGCAGATCGTCCACGTTGAGCCAGGAAAGATCAGCAAGATCGAAGCGTTGCTCGAACCGCAGCAATAATCTATGAGCCGCATTATCATCTCAGGCCCGGATGGCAAGCGCGGCGTCCTCGAATTAACCAAGCCTCTGGTCAGCATTGGCCGCGGATCCGCCAACGATCTCGTGCTGCAGGACAGCAGCGTGAGCCGCTTTCATGCTGTCATCAAAGTTCACAATGGGAAAGCCTTCATTGCCGACCGTGACAGCACCAACGGAATCATTGTCGGCGGGCAGCGCGTCGATGAATGGCAACTGCAAGACAGCGACGTCGCCAAACTCGGATGTTACGAGCTGCGCTATGAGGAAGTACGCGATTCCGGAATTCTGATAAAAAGCGCCGATCTGCTCTCCACGCTGAATAAAGTCCTGCGCCGCAGCCGGGCTGAAGACATCGCCACCCAGGTTGCCGGGCAGGTGTCGTCAGAGCTGACGCACCAGATCGAACGTTTGGAGCGTGAAAACCAACTGCTCAGCATGGTGTACGACGCTGGGATCGCGCTCAGCTCCAGGCTGGCACTGGACGAAATCTCCGAGCAGGTAATGAATCTGGCGTTTCGCATTGAAGGCGTGGAGCGCGGTTTCATGATGCTCTTCGATGAAGACGGCGAAGTCGCTCGCCAAAGCGACGTTCGCTACCGCCAGCCCATTACAAATGGAGGGAGGCAACCGCACATCATTCTGAGCCGTGCCATTCTGGAACGCATCCGCCAGGAACAGAAACCTATTCTGGTAACCGATGCCGATACCGACGAGCGCTTTACCGGCAGCGAGAGCATGAGAATTGCGGGCCTGCGCTCGGCCATGTGCGCTCCTCTGCTGGGCAGAGGAAAGTTGTTCGGAATTCTCTACGTCGATAACCTCGCTCGTCCCCATGCATTCACACAGGACGAGTGGAACGTGTTCGCCTTATTAGCAACGCAAGCGGGAGCGGCCCTCGACACCCTCACCGCGCATGAACAAATTGCGCAGCAAGTTACCCAGCGGGCCGCATTAGAACGATTTCTGGCGCCCGAAGTGGTAGAGATGGTCGCCAAAAATCCGGAGGACGTGCGCCTTGGCGGCGTGAATCAGAAAGTCAGCGTGTTGTTTGCCGACATCCGCGACTTCACCACTTTGAGCGAGAAGATGAGGCCGGAAAAAGTAGTCGAAATTCTGAATCACTATTTCACGCACTTCACCGAAATCATCTTCGATCACGGCGGCACGCTGGATAAATTTCTGGGTGATGGTGTAATGGCGGTCTTCGGCGCACCCGTCAGCAAAGGCAACGACGCGGAAAACTCAGTACGTGCCGCACAGGCGATTCAGCGGCTTGTTGCGGAATTGAACCGCGATGCAGCTGCACGGGAGTGGCCCGAGATTCGCGTCGGAGTCGGCGTCAATACGGGAATTGTGACTGCTGGGAATATCGGCTCGCCGAAGCGCATTGACTATACGGTCATCGGCGATACCGTGAACACGGCTTCGCGACTGATGTCGAGCGCATCCTCGGGAAAGATCATCATTTCTCAACACACCGCCGCGGAACTCTCGCCCGAAAAGTTCCCGCTGCGCGCGCTGGAACCGTTGCGGCTTAAGGGAAAAACAAAACCGGTACGGTGCTTTAGCGTCGAGTGGCGCAGGGCGAAAGGTGCTAAGCGCTGACCCGAGCTGCGGTATCCACCCCTTCTGCATTCATCTATTTACAAAAGCTCTTTCCCGATCTGCATTTCTGCGGCATAATCCGCCGACCCCCACAGGAGAGGATCTATGGCAAAACGTATTCTGCTGACCGCCGTACTTGGCGGACTGGCGATGTTTCTCTGGTCTTCGATCGCTCACATGGCTCTTGGACTCGGTTCGCTCGGAGTTCAGGACATTCCCAATGAACAGGCGATGATCGGAGTAATGAAGAGCAACCTGGCGCAATCCGGCTTCTACTTCTTTCCCGGATTGGGACTCGCTCCCGGAGCATCTCGCGCGGAACGGAATGCCGCGATGAACGTCTACCAGCAGAAGGTCGCGAATGGCCCGAGCGGCATTCTTATATACCACCCAAGCGGACAAAAGGCGATCAGCGCCGGTCAACTTCTCACGGAATTCGGCACCAATGTCGTCCAAGCTCTGCTCGCGGCAATACTGCTCGCGTTCGCGGGACTCCGGGCTTACGGAGCACGCGTTGGCTTCGTAGGCCTCGCCGGCGTGATGGCGGGAATTACGACCAACATTTCCTATTGGACGTGGTATGGATTTCCGGGCAGCTACACCGCCGGTTACGCGTTCACGGAGATCATGGGATACGTGTGCATCGGCCTGGTTGCCGCGGCGATCGTGAAGAACTCGAAGCCAGTGGCCCTCAGCGCTCGCGCGGCTTAGGCGGGGACTTGCGATGTTCGCGTGCGCCGAGTTATTGCCGCTGCGGATGAGGACGTGTCTGGTCTGCGGCCGCTGGCGGCACTGCGCTGCCTTGCTTGAGGTTTTCAGGCGCAGGAGGCTTCTCCGGGACGCTGCGTTTGTTGGTGGTCTGCGTGCCACCATCTGCAGGAGTTCTCTCGTGCGACGTTTCCTGCTCCGACATCGAAGCGTTCTTCTCGGGCGCCGCAGAGTAGTTGCAGGCTACCGAAAGGCTGAGCGCAAAGGCCAGAGTGCTGGCAGTACAAAATCTGGTCACGTCCTTCACTTGCATACCGAGTGAGATGGAGGCTGCTCGGGTTTGAGTGGCCTGAGTGCCGAACCTGGAGGCGGACGCCCACGCCCGGTTTACGATTTCATCAGTTACGATCTCTGGCGGTTCGAGAACGGCCGGGGGGAGAGCAAGTATTGGAGACGCAATCGAGCGATTGCGTCTCCGCAGAGGATTACTGGTTTACCTGCAGCAACATCTGCGTGCCGCTATCAAGCTTCACGTCTTTTCCAGTCGAGGTGATGACAGATCCGCTGGCGCTGTTCGAGGCTGCGCTGCTAAGCGATAGCCCACGCAAGCCGATCACACCTTGACTCTGCGACGTGAGTTGCCCTCCAGCTCCGCGCGTCGCGCCATTAACGGTTCCGTTTGCATTCGCTCCTACGTTGGCTGCGGTATTGCCTACTCCATTCACCGCGCCTCCGGCCGTGCTTCCCACCGCGCTGGTAGCTCCGCCAACCGCATTCCCTGCGCCTCCAAGAAGTCCACCCCCGCCGCGAGGAGCTGACGCCGACATATCACTGCCGAGTGAAGAACTACCCGAAGCTCCGAAGTTGTCGTCGCCCATTGATGCTGACGCGTTATTTGCGGACGCGGCCAGTGCACGGATGCTGGCGTCCAGCGGAATCTGTTGTCCGTTCTTCAGCACTGCCTGATCGAATGCGATCCCCAGCGTCGATTCCGAGTCGCCTTTGGCCTTTGCTTTCGCGTCTGTGACATGGCCGATCAAGCGAGAACCGCGGGGGATCACTACTCCCGCATTGGAACGAACATCCTGTGTGGTCTTGGCTGTGACCTGGTCTCCGGACTTCGCTTTGCGCGCGTCGATGGATTTGCTCAAGGTAGCGGGAATCGTTGTGCCCGCCGCGAGCGATCCCGCACTATTCGCATTTACCGAAGAACCATTTACGGACGCTGAGGTGTTGTTGTTGCCGTTCGCGTTCGCATTTGAGCTGCCGCGCCGCGCATTGGCACTCGAATCGAGCGATGTGCCGGAGTTTACGTTGGCATTGGTTTGTCCCGCCTGCACGCTGGTGTTGCTGCTCGTCGACCCTGCGGCCTGCGCGCTGGTCTGAACCGACCCGCCGAGACTCAGCAGACCGATGGTCGCTACTGCAATCAGAAACTGATTCATGTTTATTTCTCATTAACT
>DATEJO010000015.1:0-17500 GCA_035277905.1 Candidatus Sulfotelmatobacter sp. | reverse complement strand
ACGACAGCCACCGATTCTCCAAACGCGATGCTCGCGATCGCCGCCGAGGTATAGCGCCCAATCCCCGGCAAATCCTGCCACGCCTTTGCGGTTTCAGGGAATTTGCCGCCGCGCTCCCGTGCGATCACCTTCACCGCCGCGTGCAACATCCGCGCGCGACGGTAATATCCAAGCCCACTCCACGCCGCCAGAACACTCGCCTCCCGCGCCCTCGCTAACTTCTGCACCGTCGGAAACCGTCGCAGGAATTCCTGGTAATGCTCGATCACCGCCGCCACACGCGTCTGCTGCAGCATGATCTCCGACAGCCACACCCGATACGGATCGCTACTCTTCCTCCACGGCAAATCTCGCGCATTCGCGTCATACCACGCCAGCAAATGCCGCCGAAATTCCCGCTCGCGCCGAGATCCGTTCGATGCCTTCATGCGAATCGCATTCTATCCCAGCCGCCCGTCACCACTTCCGCCATTGACCCGAGCCCTCGGGCGCGAAATAATATCCGGGCCTGGCAATCCGCAGTACCGCGTGAATCCATTCACGCCCGATCATCGCGAGGAATCTCATGAACGACTTCAACCGCAAGGTGGAAGACGCGTCGGCTCGTGTCAGTCAGACCATCAGCGACGCCGCCGCGCGCCTCGAACAGGAAATCCCGGAATTTATCAAGTATCTGAACGACGAAGTCGTGCCCGCGGTCCGCACGCACTCCACCAAAGCCTTGCGCGTCGCTTCGCAGAAGTTATCGGAATTCGCCGACTACATGGACCAGCATCCGTCCAAGTAGCCACCGCCTCATCTCGTCTGGACATCAGTCCGGTCGTCGCACGTTTTTTCGAAAACTCGATGCTCCTGATCGTTCTACTGACGATTCTGTTCTTCAGCGGTTGCGGACATCCGAAGACCGCGCACGTCAGCGTTCCGCCGCCTCCTCTGCCCGAAACACAGCCAGAAGCCGCGCCCTCCGAGCCTGCCGCGAATATTCCAAGCACGAAAGAGCCTCCGGCCCACCGGAAGGAACCAGCCGACGACTCCGATCTCGCCGAGCCCACCATCCCCGCCAATGCCAGACCGCTTGAGACCGAACTCGGCCTCGCCAGCTGGTATGGACCTCCTTACCACAACCGCCGCGGATCGAATGGCGAGATCTACAATATGCACGCAATGACCGCCGCGCACCGCACTTATCCTCTCGGATCGATTGTGCGCGTCACCAACGTCAAGACCGGATCGACCGCTCTGGTCCGCATCACCGACCGGGGCCCGTTCATCCCCGGACGCGTCATCGATCTCTCCCTCGCCGCCGCCAAAAAGCTTGACGTCTGGGGACCGGGAGTCGCAAAAGTAAAAATCGAGCTGATGGAATCTGCGGGCCATCCGGGAGCGCCCGGCAAATGGGCCGTCCAGATTGGCGGATTCCCCGACGAGCCCGAAGCCTCGAAGCTCGCCGACCATCTCACCCGCCGCTATCACACCGCCAAAGTTCTCCGCTTCGAAAGCCCTGCCGGAGACTGGTGGATCCGCGTGCGAGTCTTGGACGATGACCGCGACCGTGCCCAAAAACTAGCCACCGAAACCAAAACGCCCGAAGGCGCGGTCTTTGTAGTGCGCCTGGACTAGCGAGTGAATAGTGGCTAGTGCTAATCTCTGAGCTCGGGCCCGTGTCCCTATCCACTCATCACTATCCACTCTCTCCATGCTATCTTTCGTAAATGCCCCAGCACGAAACCGCCGACCCCCACTGCCTCTTCTGCCGCATCATCCGCGGAGAAATTCCCGCTAAAAAGGTTCACGAAGACGACCACGTCTTCGCCTTCGAGGACATCAATCCGCAGGCCCCAACCCATGTGCTCATTATTCCGAAAAGGCATTTTGCTGGATTGAAAGAGGCCGGGGACCCCGACGCCGAAATTATCGGACGATGCCACCTGGCCGCCGCCCACATCGCCCGCCAGCGCAAAATCGAAGATGGATACCGCACCGTCCTCAACGTAGGACCCGGCGCCGGCCAATCCGTGTTCCATTTACACGTGCATCTCCTGGGCGGCCGGGCCCTCCACTGGCCTCCGGGATAACCTGCGGCTCTATATTGCCGAAACGAGCGAGACTCACGATCCATACTGGGTGAGCTAATCTCTAGCAACTCGTACTTAGCCTCTAACCCTGGCACCTACGGCAGCAGCCCAAACACTCCCACGCCATTAGTCGTCCCCACGTACACCTTCCCGTTCGCGATCATCGGAGTGATGTACTTGTTTCCGTTGCCGAAGTGATCCCGACCGTTCGCCGCCTGGTTCGTGTTGTAGATCTCTACCAGGGTGGTCGCGTTGTAGGCGTGCAACACCGCCGGACTCGTGTTCTCCGCCGCCCACACAATCACATTCTTTCCAGAATTTGCGGAGACGCTCGGCGTCGTCCCCGGATATCCAAACGAATTCGTAGTTTTCGCCACCGCCGCCGTCAGCAGTTTCGCATTTTTGAACTGAAATCGCAGCAGCGGAGATCCCACCGGACCGTAATAGATATTTCCGTTAAACGCCGCCGGCATCGACCACACTCCTCCCGGCAGAGCACCGGTCAGTTCCTGGTAAACGTTGTTGCTCGTCGAACTGAACTTCCCCATGTTCGTGCGATCCACCACGTAAAGATTCGAATCCTTGCCCGCGCCCACCGCCAGGTTCCACGTCTTGCCGGTAGAATCTTTCTGGCTCAGCAGCAGAGTTCCGCCCGAGCCAAGGTCGGTATCGCTTCCGTTCTCCTGCGATTCGTTGTCCATCTCGAAATAATCGGCGACCGCCAGCCCGCCGCTCGTCGTCACGTGCAGGAATGCGTTTCCGTAGTCACCCTCATCGGGGAATCCCGACGTGTTGAGGCTCGTGTCGAACACTCCATTCGCGTCCAGTAGGAAAATTCCTGTGCTGTCAGCCGCCATTCCCGCACCCGGCCCCCAAATTGCGCCCTCATTTCCGTTTGGAGTCACATTCAGCACCGTCGTCTGGGCCAGCGTGTTGATGTTGTACCCCATGATCCATCCGGTGTACGGACGGAAATCGCAATGCGAGGCCCACGCCAGATACACCGTATTGCCGATAACCAGCAGACCGGCACGCTCTTTGTATTGCGCCGGATCGAAAATCACAAATCCATTCGAGCTGTTATCTCCCGTGCCCGGATACTGCGCCGAAACATCCACTGGCCCGTTTTTCAACTCCGCGCCGGAAGTCGCGTCCAGCGCATGCAGCCGCTGGTGATAATTCCCCGAGCTGTCCTTCGACATGGCCACAACATAGATCACAGGATTTCCCGTCTTCGGCCGCACTACAACCGGCGTGGAAGTAATCCCGATCTCCGGCGTTACCTGAGAGCAGCCGCGATTGTCCGACGTTGTCTCGCCCGACTTCAGGGTCGTGATCTGCCACAAGCTCGCGCCGGTATCCGCGTCGTAGCCATACACCGTGCCATGTTCCGTTGCGACGACCAGTACGTTGTGCATCACGCCTCCGATTGTCACATTCGAAATAAAGAGGGGCTCCGCATCCACCAGTCCGTCCGCAGCCACGGTGAACAGCTTTCCGAATGTCGCCGAATTAACGTTCGCCAGCGTGAGCGTCGCCTCTTTATTGTCGAGTCCGTTACGCGAATTGTTGTTGTGATACGTCAGGACATCCTGCGAAAACGCTGCGGCCGCGCACAGCACCACGATTGCCGCTGATAAACTGCAAATGTGCAGGGACACTCGGCTCTTCTTACTAATCAGCATGTGGAATCCTCCAGAAGACGGAGACGAAGGGAGCGGCTAAAGTTGCTCTAGCATACCGCGAAACACCACGGCATGTCGGTCCTTTTCGCGGAGCAGTCGCTCAGAATTCCGGGATATTTCTCTTATCCGGAAGTACAGGGAAGTAACTTTCATGTCCGATTTCGGCAAACTCCTCATCTTTCTCGGACTCATTCTCGTCATCGCCGGCGTCGTCATCGTCGTCCTCGGTCGTACCAACCTGTCGCTCGGCCGACTCCCCGGAGACATCCTCTACCGCGGCAAGCGCACCACCTTCTACTTCCCGCTAGCCACCTGCATTCTCCTGAGCGTAGTCCTCTCGCTCCTGTTCTACGTGCTAGGCAAATGGCGCCACTGAGGGTGGGTTTCCTCCGTGTGCCCTGTGTCCTCCGTGGTGAAAGGTTTTCCTTCGTGAAACTTCGTCCGTTTGTGGCTAATTTTCTGAATTTCCTCTGCGTACTCCGCGTCCTCTGCGGTAGTCATTTTCGATGTCTCAGCAGACATTTGACTCCCGCCCACTGCACCCATTACATTCGTCGCACGCTGTTTTCGCTCTTTGGAATCTACTCGGACTGCGCGTCTTCGCCGATCGGTGAAGACAGGGAAGCGGGTGCAACTCCCGCGCTGCCGCGCAACTGTTAGCGAGGAAATCGCCCTCGGCCACTGGGATTCCCGGGAAGGCCGCCGGCTTTATCGGATGACATATCATCCTTACTCGCAAAGCCAGGAGACCGGCGCAATCCGTCACCTCAACCTCTTTCGCGTGCAAAGGAGGACGGAATGCGCACACTCCCTGGTTTTCTCCTGCTTTTTCTCTCGGTCGCGTCGTCGGCCGCCGATCTAAACGTCAAAGTTCTCGACCCTCAATCCGCCACGGTCCCCGGCGCGCAACTCACGCTGTTTCACCGGAACGAAACCAAAGCGCTCACCACCCGCATCACCTCGCCCGAAGGAACCGCCACCTTCCACTCGCTGCCGCGTGGCACCTACACGCTGAAAGTTCTGGCCCCTGGATTCGCCGCTGAGACGCTCGAAGTCTCGGGGCAAGAGGGCTCCTCTGAACCTGAGCTGATCATCCATCTCCGCCTCGCGCCCGCCTCGGAGACCGTTGTTGTTAGCGCCACTCGCACTCCCGTCCCTGGCGAAGCTGCCGGATCCGATGTCGACACTCTCACGGCTGGCCAACTCATTACCATGCGGCCCGTCGCCGCCAATGATGGCATGCGCTTTCTTCCCGGCGCCGTCGTCAATACCGCTGGGCAACGCGGGGGCCTTTCCTCTCTTTTCGTCCGTGGCGGCGAATCGAATTACAACAAGGTCATCGTCGACGGAGTCACCGTCAACGAACCCGGCGGCACCTTCGACTTCGGAACGCTCTCGCTGGCGCAGGGCGACCGCCTCGAATTCGTCCGCGGCGCGCAGAGCACGCTCTACGGATCCGACGCCATGACCAGCGTCGTCCAACTCTGGACTCGCTCCGGCACCACACCCACTCCCGAGTTCCGCTTCGGTGCCGACGGCGGCAACTTCAGCACTGCCAGCGGTCATGCCTCTCTCGCGG
Source organism: Candidatus Sulfotelmatobacter sp. (assembly GCA_035277905.1). Classification (GTDB taxonomy): domain Bacteria; phylum Acidobacteriota; class Terriglobia; order Terriglobales; family Acidobacteriaceae; genus Sulfotelmatobacter. The sequence goes on along the minus strand of DATEJO010000015.1, from coordinate 12,161 downwards.
GCGCTCGCGGTGTTTTCGATTACAACCTGTACGGCGATCAGTTCAACACGAGCGGCTCCGGCATCAACGACGCCTATTCCGATTCGCTCCAAGGAGCGAACCTCGGAGCCCGACTCAACTCGACCACTTCTCTCCGCGTCCGCTTCCGCCATTCCAACAGCCACACCGGTCTCCCCGGTGAATATAGTTTCAATGGCTACGTCCCGCTGGTTCCCGCCGACGGCACCGGCCCGCTGATTCCGCTGCCTCCTGATCCTTCCGACTCGTCGCAGCTCAACAACATTCTTGGCAGCGTCGAAATCTCCATCGCCTCACCAAATGGCTGGCAACACCGTTTCACCGGCTTCGACTATCTCTACCGCTATAACGAACTCAATCTCACCGGAGATCCCTCCCGCAACAGCCCGCTCTTCGGACAATTCGATTTCCCCTCGCACGAAATCGATCACATCAACCGCGCTGGCTTCGAATATCAGGGGGACTATTCCGAACGCGCATGGGCGCACACAACTTTCGGATACCGGGTCGAAAACGAAAATGGATTCGTCGGCGACGTCGTCTACGGCTCGCAAACTCACGGCCAGCGCCTCAACAACGACATCTATCTCCAGCAGCAACTCACCCTCGGCCGCCTCGAAGTCATCGCCGGAGGCCGGTTCATCCACAACAGCGCCTTCGGCAACACTGGTGTTCCGCGCGTCGCGTTAACCTGGCAAGCCGTACGTGGCGCCCACAATTTTTCCGGAACCCGCCTCCGCTTTTCCTACGCCACCGGCTTCAAAGAGCCACGCCTCGAAGAAACCTTCGCCGGACCTCCCTACACCCAGCCCAATCCCGCTCTCAAGCCCGAGCGCCTCCGCGCCTTCGAAGCCGGATTCGCACAATCATTCCTCTCCGATCTATTTCAGTTCACCGCGACGTACTTCAACAATCTCTTCCACGACCAGATCAACTACGTCACGGTAAATCCCACAACCTTCGTCGGCGAATACGTCAACGTCAATCGCGCCTTCGCCCACGGAGCCGAACTCGCCCTGCGCGCGAAACTCCGCTCGCGTCTCCTGCTCGACACCGCCTACACCTACACTTCCTCCCAGTATCTCGACAATCCCGCGCCGTTCGACCCGATCTACAATCCCGGACAGCCGCTCCTCCGCCGCCCCAAACATTCCGCAACGCTCTTGCTCTCATTTCTCGGAACGCGGTGGGGAGCGAATCTCGGCGGCAACTTCGTCGGACGCCGCTCCGACTCCGACTTCTACGGTTTCGGGATCGACCACGCCGCCGGATACGTCCGCGCCGACCTCGGCGGATGGTACGCCATCCACCCGCGCGTCACCGCGTTCCTGAACATTGAGAACGCCCTGGACCGCCGCTACAACGAAGTCGTCGGATATCCCGCCCTCCCCATCAACTTCCGCACGGGCTTCCGCTTCCGCCTCGGAGGCGATTAAAGTGGCGCCGCCGACCACAGCGGCTGTAGGTCAGAGAGCACCGAGAGAACTGATAGAACCGATACAAAAAAAATGTGAAAGGAATAGGGAATGATGAAGAAAAAACCAAAGGAAGGAATCGCTGTCACAAAACGACGAACGGCGAACGACCAACGACCGAGAACCGACAACCGAGAACTGCCTAACTAACTTTCCCCGGCACCGCCGGCAAAGGCATCGCAGCGGCAATCTTCGCCCCAAAATATTTGGTCCGCGCCATCAGCAGCTTTTCGATCTCGACCTGCTTCAGCGGCTGCTGCCGACCCAGCAGATGCGTGACCAGCGCAATCTGCGCGAAGTGCTCGACCGTCTCCATCTTCATATACGCATGTTCGAGCGTGTCGCCGTAGCTCACGACTCCATGATTCGACATCAGGATCGCATCATAGTTCGGGACAAATGGCTCCAGGGTGCTCGCCAGCTCCGATGTTCCAGGCGTCCCATACCGCGCCAGCGGAATGCATCCCAGGCCCATCACTACTTCGCACACCAGCGGCTCTGTCAGGGGAACTCCCGCGGCTGCAAATCCCGTTGCTGTCGGCGGATGCGCATGCACAATCGCCTGCACATCCGGCCGCAGCCGGTAAATCAGCAGGTGCATTCCGATTTCGCTGGTGACATTGCGACTGCCTGAGATTCGTTCCCCGTCAGGATCTACAATCACCAGATCCGCAGGCCGCATCGCTCCCTTACTGACACAAGTTGGAGTGACCAGGATGCGGTCGCTGTTCAAGCGAACGGACAGGTTCCCGTCCATCGCCGCCACGAAGCACCGTTCGTGCAGCATTCTTCCGTACCGGACGATTTCTTCCCTGTATTTACGTTCCGTAGGCATGCACACCCTGAGGGGGAAGATGACAAAAAGCGGCGAAGTCGACACCCGCATACTAACAGTGTGCCGCTAGCCGATACAATCCCATTTTTATGAAAAATTGCCGCGGTCAGACCGCTTTGGAACCGCGCCAAATCAGCCTTCTGTCCCTATAATCGGAATGCGTGCTCGTCTCCGATTTCGATTACGAACTGCCTCCCGAACTGATCGCGCAGCAGCCCTTGCCGGACCGCTCTGCATCGCGTCTCCTGCAGCTCCCTTCCCCCATGGGACGATTTCGCGACATGCAGTTTCGTGATTTCCCCGATCTGCTCCGTCCCGACGATCTCCTGATTTTTAACAACACCAGAGTTTTTCCCGCGCGTCTTTACGGACGCCGCGCCGGTCTTAGATCCCAGGGCCTGAGCCCGCGTAACCCCGCCTCCCGGGACTTCCTTCGCGGACGGGTCGAAGTTCTCCTCACTCGTCAGTTGCAGCAGAATCCGAATGAATGGGAATGCCTGGTTCGTCCTGGCCGCAAGATCAACGTTGGCGAACAGTTGTTCTTCGGCGAGCGCGACGAACTCCGCGCCGAGGTTCTCGCTCGCGGATCTTTCGGAGAACGCCGCATCCGGTTCGATCCTGTCGACGATTTCTTCGCGCGCATTGACCAGATAGGACATATTCCGCTTCCGCCCTACATTTCCCGTGAAGATTCGCCAGCCGACCGCGAACGCTATCAGACCGTCTACGCCCACGAGCGCGGATCGGTTGCCGCCCCCACCGCCGGCCTCCACTTCACTTCCGAAATTCTTGCGCGCATCGGCGCCCGGGGAATCGACACCGCCGAGATCACCCTCCATGTCGGTCTGGGCACGTTCCAGCCGATCCGCACGGAGGAAGTGGAAGAGCACCGCCTCCACTCCGAGGTCTACTCCATCCCTGAAATCACGGCTGCAAAGATTCGGCAGGCGCGCCTGGAATCTCGCCGCATCGTCGCAGTCGGCACAACCACTGTCCGAGCCCTTGAGTTTGATGCTAATCGACATTCCGGCAATGTTCTGTCTGGCTCGGGCGAGGCCAACCTCTTTATCTATCCCGGATACGACTTCAAAATCGTCGACGCCCTTCTCACCAACTTCCACCTGCCGCAATCCACGCTGCTCATGCTGGTCTGCGCCTTAGGCGCAAAAGAGAATGTCCTAGCTGCCTACCGTCACGCCGTCGCCGAACGCTACCGGTTCTATTCCTATGGGGACTGCATGTTCGTCGAGAGATGAGAGCGATTCTGGCATGCCAAGCTTCTGCGAAGCCAGCGTTCTACCGGTTGCACTCCGCTGCCTACAGTAAATCCCTCACCCGAAATCTGGTGCTTTGGCTGTATACCCTACAGTTCCCACGAAATGGGACACTCAACCGGTGCCTCGGGACCTAGAGGAACGTATTCAGCAACTTTGCGCCCGCATCTCGGCAACAGATGATGACGGAGAGCTGAACCGGCTATGCGGTGATTTGCAGAAAGCCTTGCGTGATCACATTCGCCGGTTGCGCGAAAAAGTAGCTGAATTCCGCACCACGGTCGAAGCACGCTCTCCCAGAAAAGGAGACTGAAGGAGAGTGTTAGACGAGACTTCCAAACAGCGGGTGAAGGATCTTTGTGACCAGATCGCCAAAGAGCAAGACCACAAGCGTTTCTCGCAACTGATCGCTGAACTCAACCAGGTTTTGGATTCAGCCCACCTCCCGGCCGGAAAGACGGCCCCGGAAGTCAGCTAGGAATAGCACCCAGGGGGCGTCAGTCGCGCGAGAACTCGACACCTCCTCAAAAAGAAACGGGCACCCGCAGGGTGCCCGCCTTCGAAAACTCCGCCAATCCTTTACGCGCGCGCGCCGATGGCAGCCGGCTCTTCCTTCATCGGCTTCTCTTCGCCGTTGGCCTTCTGCTGCTGTTGCGGCTGTCCACCTTTGCGGATGTCGATGCCGCCCTTGAAGAACGCGCCGTCTTCAATCGAGATGCGAGCCGCGATCACGTCGCCGGTCAGCGAACCATCGCTGCGAATATCCACTCGATCGCTTGCCGTCAGGTTACCGCGCACCTTGCCCAATACCACGATTTCCCGCGCGTTGATGTTGGCCGAAACGACGCCGTTCCGCCCCACCGTCACGCGGTTTCCCGAAAGGTTGATCGAACCTTCGACGCGCCCGTCGATATACAAGGACTCGGATCCGGTCACCTCGCCCTTGATCACGAGCGACTTGCCGATTGTGGCCTGGTCGGCAGTCGTGGTCGTCACGGGCCGGGGAGGCGCTGCAGGTTCACTCGACGCCATTACTGGCGCACTAGGGGTCGATGAGGTTGGCCGCTCCGGTTCGGCCGGCCGGCCAGGAGTCTGAGGCTGATTTGTGGGCTTCCACATGGGATACGAGGTTCCTTTCCTTGTATGGGATTAGCGATCACTGGCCGCACTTTCGTGACCAAAGCGAATTCTACTCCCAAGTCTCATTTTGAGCCCTGTGGAAATCCCTTTATTTTCACTATAGTAACTTCGGTCCGTGCCGTTTCCGTCGACTCCCCACAGCGTGGTCGCGCGCGATCAGTAAGCGGATAGTTTTGCCCGGCCGTGTAACGATTCCCGGAATTTTTTGACCACCCATACCTTTTCACAGCCCCAGGGAGTTATTCTCAGCAGGAGAAGATTTATCGAAAACGAAGTTGTTCCAGCGCACAAAACTCGGAATTTTAGAAGGTTGAAACCCTGAACGTGAAAGCCAATTGTTATCGAAACTCGAAACCCGAAACTCGAAACTGAGTTCTTTGAAACCCTGAAACTTGGAGTTCATCTCATGCCAGCCACAATCACCACCGCTGCCAACATCGGACGCCCCGAGTCGGGCGAATACGCGCCTTACTACGAGCGCTACATCTCGCTTGTCCAGGGAAATGAGATTCTCACAACCCTCGACACGCAGCGCCGCCAGACATTGCTGCTGCTCTCCGGACGCGATGAAGCCGACGGAGACCTCCGCTACGCCACCGGCAAATGGTCAGCCAAAGAAGTGCTCGGGCATGTGTGCGACACAGAGCGTATCTTCGCCTATCGCGCCCTGCGCATATCCCGGGGAGACCGCACGCCCCTGCAGAGTTTCGAGCAGGACGATTATGTCCGCAACGGCCCCTTCGCAGCGCGTCCTCTGGCAGAGTTGATCGAGGACTACATCGCGGTCCGCCGCGCGACATTAACTCTACTCCGCAATCTCGACGAGCAAGCATGGCTACGCCGCGGTATTGCGAGTAACAATGAGGTAACCGTCCGCGCCCTTGGCTACATGATCGCCGGCCACGAACTCCACCACCGCCGCATCCTCGAAGAGAAATATTTCACAAAATAATCCTTACGCGAATGTGTTGGACAGCGCCTCGGCTGTCCAGCCGCGCCAGCGGCGGTCCTTCGTGCACCTTGGTGTCCTTTGTGGTTGAAACAAGGTTTCCCCCTGAAGAGGCCCTGAACCCGCGCGTATGATAGGAACGCAAAGGCCAACGACAAACGACCAACGACAGATGGCTAGCGACGCTCTAACCCAACTCCTCCGCGGAAAAGGCGCCCACATCGATCCGCTCGCCTGTATCGAAGATCTCGACGCACACCTCGCGTCGCAGCAGATCTCCAACTTCCCGCATTCGATAGCCAATCTCGTCTTCCACATGAACTACTGGATGAACTACGAGCTCAAGCGTATCCGAGGCCAGAAGCCACAATATCCGGAACACAACGCAGAAAGTTTCCCCACCACCCCGCAGAACTGGGACCAACTCCGCCGCGACTTTTCCTGGTTCCTGCAGGAGTTCGCGAAGCTGGCCGAATCCACTCCGCAAGAACTCGCCCGCCAGATCGAATCCATCCACGAAGGCGACAAAAAGGTCGCGAACACTCTCGAAGCCATCATCTCCCAGATGATCGCGCACAACAGCTACCACACCGGACAGATCGCCCTGATCCGCCGCGCACTAAACGCCTGGCCCCCAAACTCCGGCGGCGACACCTGGTAAATGGAGTGACGCGAGCATCGGGCGCCGAAACTCTTCTAGCGTTATCCTGAAAGCCGATGGGTGACAGCTGAGAGCTCGTTACTCATGGCTCACAGCTCATAGCTCACAGCTCGATATGCTTTCCGACGCCGCCATCCTCAAACACATCACGAAGCAGCCCAAGCGCGCCGCCGGATACAAGCAGCTCGTCCGCGAACTCGGGCTCCACGGCGACGACCGTCGCGAACTCACTGAGCATCTGCAAAAGCTCGTCAAGACTGGCCAACTCATTCCCATCGACTCCGATCGCTACCAGCTTCCGCAAGCCGCCGCCAACAACAACCTCGTCGCGGGACGCCTCTCCATGCACCGCGACGGATTCGGCTTCGTCATCCCGGATTCCAAATCCATCAACCCAAATCTCAAATCGAAACTCAGCGGTGACATCTTCATCCCGCCGCACCAGATCGGCAATGCCATGCACGGCGACCTCGTCCTTGTCGACGTCACCGCGATCCGCCCAGACGGCCGCGCCGAAGGACGCATCACCCGCCCCATCAACCGCGCCCACCCCACCGTAGTCGGCATCTTCCACTACGGCAGCCGACTCAACTACGTAACACCCATAGACACAAAGATCACGCAAGAAATCTTGATTCCTCAGGGAATGGAGACTCCGAATTCCCCTGTGCCGGGTGCCCCACTTCTGGCCGATGTTGCCAGAAGTGGGGGTTTTCCCGACGAATCTCCTCGCAAGAAGTCAACCAAGAAATCCCCCGACCGCGTCCTGGGCTCCGAAGCAGCCCGCCACGACGACTACACCAATCTCGAGAGCCTGGTAGTCGACGTAGAAATCACGGATTGGCCGTCAGCTACGCAAGCTCCGCGCGGCAAAGTTATCGAGCTCCTCGGCCGCGAAGACGACTTCGGCGTTGACGTCGAAATCACTATTCGCAAATTTCACCTCCCGCATCATTTCCCCGCCACGGTTCTCGAGGAGGCGCAAGCCGCTCCCGCAACGATTCCCGACCACGAACTCCACCGGCGCCGCGACTTCCGCCCGTTGCCCATCGTCACGATCGACGGAGAAACCGCGCGCGACTTCGACGATGCCGTTCTCGTCCGCATGTTGCCCAGCAACAATTTCGAGTTGCAGGTCCACATCGCCGACGTCGCGCACTACGTGACGCCAGGTTCAGCGCTCGATCAGGAAGCACGCCTGCGCGGAACCAGCGTTTACTTCCCCGACCGCGCCGTCCCGATGCTGCCGCTCGAACTCTCGACCGACATATGCAGCCTGCGCCCGCAGGTCGACCGCCTCGTGCAGTCGTGCGTTATGGAGATCGATCATCGCGGAGACATCGTCTCCTACGAACTCGCTGAAGGCATCATCCGCTCCGCCGAGCGCATGACCTACACCGCCGTCAACGCCGTCCTCGAAGGCGACGAAGTTCTCCGCAAGCGCTACGCTCCACTCGTCGCGAACTTCGAACTGATGCGCGACCTCGCGCTCATCCTCAACCGCAAACGCGAGCGCCGCGGATCGATCGACTTCGATCTTCCCGAGCCCGTCATCGAATTCGACGAGTTCGGCCTGATGAAGTCCATCGCCCGCTCCGAACGCAACATCGCGCACCGTCTCATCGAAGAATTCATGCTCGCGGCCAACGAAACCGTCGCGCATCATCTCGAATCGCGCCGCATCGCCAGTCTCTACCGCATCCACGAGAAGCCCGACGCCAAACGTGTCTACGACTTCGAAACCATCGCGGCGACGTTCGGATATTCCCTCGGCGTCGGAGCGCTCCCCATTCAGCGCGTCCAGATGAAAGCCGATCGCCGCGCCTCGTACGGGACAGGCAAGCGAGCCCGCGACCTCGAGATCCCAAACGAAGTCCATATCACACCGCGCATGTATCAGAAGCTCGCGGAAAAAATCGCGGGGAAACCGGAAGAGAGAATCCTCAGTTACCTGATGCTGCGTTCGCTGAAGCAAGCCAGATATTCAGAAGAGAATCTCGGCCACTTCGCGCTCGCAGCGCCGACGTACACCCACTTCACCAGCCCGATACGCCGCTACCCGGACCTGATCGTGCACCGAATTTTGAAAGATGTTCTTCGGAGCGATCCAGGAAATCCCCACGCTTCCACAGGCTCAGGGCAGGCTTTCTCCCAAAACCGGGGAGAAATGGGGCACCCATCGGAAGCCGATACCCCGAGTCCGTGGTCCAAGCGTCGCGATCACAAAACGCATCGAGAAGAACACGCCCCGCTCGCCGGTCCCATCCCGCTCGAAGAACTCCACGAGATCGCTGAGGAATCCAGCCAATCCGAGCGCCGCGCCGACGATGCTGAGCGTGAGCTCATGGAATGGAAGAAGGTCAAATTCATGCAGGACCGCATCGGAGAGGATTTCGATGGCCTGATCACAAGCGTCACCAAGTTCGGATTCTTCGTCGAACTCACCGACCTCTTCGTCGAAGGACTCGTCCCGCTTAACACGCTCATCGACGACCGCTACACGTATCACGAAAACACGCGCGAAATAATCGGGCAGCACTCGCGCAAGACCTATCGGATTGGAGACCGCCTCCGCGTCATCGTCGACCGCATCGACCCCGTTGAGAAGAAGATCAATTTCGCCGTGCTGGAAGAATCGCCGCCAAAACCCAGAAAGCAGCGCCGCCACCGATAGCTCGAACCGACATTGCACTCATTTCGAGCAAAGCAGTAATTTCGCGTCGCGGAATTACTGCGCAGTCGAGGGACCCCTCTGTTGACGCGCACCGCGAACGCTACACATCGAGATCCATCTACTTCGGCAGCGCAGCAGTCCAGTTTGTCAGCAACGTAATTGAAGAGGATTTGGTATGGTCGACCGTCAGGACAGCGAAGTGTTGTCCGTCAGGGCTCACGCTGTAATTCGGACCGGCAAAATTCGGCAAATCTAACTGGAACAGGGGTTGCGTCGCACCCAGCCGGAAGTTCGCCTGTGCCTCAATCGGAGCCACCATCAGGCGATTCCCCATCGTGATAAAGAAGAACTCCCTCTTGTCGCCAAATCGCGGCACCCATCCGCCTATCGTGGAGGCCTGGTACTTCAACCCCTCGGATTGGAAAGGCACGACATAAACTTCCGGACGCCCCGACTCATACGAGAAATATGCCAGCCATCGGCCATCCGGCGAAAACATACCGTCGTAAGCACTAGCGGTGATGTTCGCCGTAGACGGAGGACGAAATGGCTCGTGCTTTCCCTCCAGCGGCAGAATCCAGTTCGACCATGTGCCGCTCTTGTCTCTCAAATCGATTGACAGATATTTTCCGTCGGGTGACCAGTCCAACGTACTCCCACCGCTATAGGCCTCTGTCTCGAAGATCGTTTCTTCCGGCGTGTGTCCATCGAGAGGCCGCCGACGAAAGGAGATCTTGCCGTTATCGTTCAGGGCGTAACCAAGTTCTTTCCCATCCGGAGACCAGACAGGCCAGTAATCATCCGGCCCGAAGGTGATTCGGGTTGGCTGTCCGCCCGCTGCCGGATAAACCCATATGTCACTTTTTTCCGATCGTGAGTCCGTAACCGTGACGGCAATAGATTTTCCGTCAGGCGAAAATCGTGGCGCGCTGTAGGCAGCCAGTGCCCCGGGCACGGCAATCACATTCCCGCTGCGGTCAAATACTTTCAGTTCCGACCGATTGGAACTTTCGTGATAGGCGAGCACTCCGGCCGGCGAAACCGACAGCTTACTTGCTTCACCCAGGGCTTGGGGATCGCCGGACACTTTCATTGTTTTTAGATTGAAAGATTGCGCCAGAATGTGCCCATCACGAACGAAGATGAGGCGACCCGAAGCAAAGTTCGGAGCTTCGCCTTGCACAACGTCTACGGGTTTTCCATTGGGATTACCAAGCTCACCAACTTTGATCACAGACGGCGTGTCGCGCCCATACGCTCGGTATAGAAAATACTTTCCGTCAGGTAGGAACGAGGGCTCGCTGTGAAAGAGTTCTCCGGCTGCCAACTTTGTAGCATCCGACGCCTGGCCGCCTGTTGCGGCAACCGCCGAGAGCGGCCCGTTATTCTTGGCGGAGAAAAGAATTATCCCGTCGGCACTCCAACTTCCACCATAGGCTGCCTCGTCCGCCAGAGTTTGCGCGCTCTCGCCTCTTACGCTGATCTTTTTCAATTTCCGATCAGCAATGAAAGCAAGATGCTGACCGTCCGGTGACCAGAATGGAGCACTCGCATCTTCGGTTCCCGGCAGCATTGTGGCTTGCGCGGCGTCCAGCGGACGTATCCAGAGATTGGTGATTCCTTTCTCGTCAACGGCGGAAAAGGCCAGCATCTTTCCGTCAGGAGAGACCACGACCGGCCCCGAGTCAAAGCCCGTGGGCCGGAATGCAGTTCCGGGCGGAGGAGGGATGTAGGCGCGCACCGAAAAACCCGGCGCCGCGCTTCGGGATATAAGAAACAAAACCACGGCGGTTGCCAGCAACGCAGCGGAAACGGCCAGCAGCACTCCTGTCGCCAGCCCTCCCCGAGACGGCGCTGACGCAGCCTGCGGCCTGTCGGTGATCTCCTTCAGCCGCATCCAGACATCGTGCGCTGACTGAAAGCGTTCTTCGCGATCTTTGGCCAGGCATCCCGCAATCAACGAATCCAGCGCGGGCGGTATCTCTGGCTTGCTAGTATGAACGGGTTCCGGATCCTTCTCCAGAATTGCCGATGCCACGCTGATCTGGCTCTTCCCTTCAAACGCCCGCTTGCCAGTCGCCATCTCATAGAGCACCGCGCCGAGCGCGAAAATGTCCGCGCGTGCGTCGATCTCCTTGCCTTCGATCTGCTCGGGCGACATGTACTGGATCGTTCCCACGATGCTTCCCGCTGTCGTCAGCGGACTCACCGGAGTCGGGCCGCTCATCGTTCTCGCAGCCGAGAGCAAAGGCGCGGAACCCGACCCGCCCGCTGCCGCCGCGGCGGGCTTCGCTAGCCCAAAATCCATCAACTTGGCGCCCCCTTTTGTCAGCATGATGTTCGCCGGCTTCAGATCGCGATGCACCATGCCCGCCCGATGCGCCGCCGCCAATGCTTGCGCCACGGTCATTCCCACCTTCAGCAGTTCCGGCAAAGGAAGCGCGCCCCGCCGCACTCGCTCGGCCAGAGTCTCGCCATCCAGGAATTCCATGACGAGGAAGTCGGTGCCATCCTGCCGTCCCACGTCGAAGAGCTGGCAAATGTTGGGATGGTTCAACGAAGAGACAGCGCGTGCTTCGCGCTCGAAACGCTGCTTGAACTCCGGATCTGCGGAAAGATGAGATGGCAGGATCTTGATTGCGACGGCACGGTCCAGCCGCGTGTCGCGGGCGCGATATACCTCGCCCATGCCGCCCGCTCCGAGCGGCGCCTGTACTTCATACGGGCCTAGTTTTGTGCCAGAGTCGAGCCCCATCCGTGGTGCGAATTATACCGTGGCATCGGCGTATGTCCTTCTATAAGGTCCACAAGCCTGCAAACAAGGCGTCGAAATCGACTGAAGTCTGGAACTGGTGCCCGATTTTTCCAAGTGAGATAGCAGGTTCCGATCGCCGCTGAATCGGCGCAAAATCGGGCATTGACACCCCATCGTTCCTCCCGGTACCTTCCTTGGAACTTGCGAATCCCGCCCCTGCCCGGAAGACTACTAGCTCCGGAGAATAAACATGGCGACCCGCGATTTCCGAATTGCCCGCGTGCAACGCACACTCGAGTATTTTGAGAATGACGTCCCGCTGCTCAACATGCGGGTCAAGGAACTTTCCAGGGAGCGCCAGGAATCCGCGCGGAAATTTG
>DATEJO010000014.1:0-12013 GCA_035277905.1 Candidatus Sulfotelmatobacter sp. | reverse complement strand
TGGTATTTGAATCCACGTCGAGCGTGATTCACGATAAAAAAGGCCTACCGGAAAAACTCGTGCTGGTCAACCGCGACATTACTCACCGTAAAGAAACGGAGGAAGCGCTTCAGCGCTCCGAGGCGGATTTCCGGTCGGTGGTGGAGTATGCACCGTACGGAATTTATCGAGCAAATTTGGCGGGGCGGTTGCTGCAGGTCAACCCAGCTTTGCAGAAGATGCTCGGATACGAAACATCGCAGGAACTACTTGAGAAAGAACTCTCGACGGACGTTTTCCGTTACCCATCCGAATACCGGCGACTGACCGATCTGCTTGCCCGCGAGGAAGAAATCAAGGACGTTGAAGCCGAATGGAAGAAGAAACCGGGCACGCCGATCACGGTTCGGTGCTCGGGCCGGCGCGTGGACAGCGCGGAGGGCGCTGCCGCGTATTTTCAAGTATTCGTCGAGGATGTAACGGAAAGGCGCACGCTGGAAGGCCAGTTGCGAATGGCGCAGAAGATGGAGGCGATTGGGCGGCTTTCCGGCGGCATCGCGCACGACTTCAACAATCTTTTAGGCGTGATCATTGGGTACGCCGGGGCGCTTAAAAAGACGCTCGGCGAAAACGATGCACGCTGCGAATATGCGCTGGAAGTGGAAAAAGCAGGACAGCGCGCCGCATCGTTGACCAAACAACTGCTGGCATTCAGCCGGCAGCAGGTGCTCACACCCGAGGTTCTCGACCTGAATGCGCTAGCATCCGATTTGCAGCGGATGCTTCCGCGGCTACTGGGCGAAGATATCGAGATTTCGTTGGAATTGGCCGCGGACCTTCGGCGGGTCAAGGCCGACCGCACGCAGATAGAACAGGTGATCCTGAATCTGGCGATTAATGCGCGCGACGCAATGCCGTCCGGCGGGAGCTTGAAGCTCACAACGGTCAACGCTGACCTTGACGAAACCTATACTTGGGAGCACCCGGGGGCCAGGGCCGGAAGTTACGTGTGCTTGAGTGTGACCGACACCGGAACGGGCATGGATCCGGAAATACTTGCGCATATCTTCGAACCATTTTTTACAACTAAGGAGCCTGGAAAAGGCACGGGTCTCGGATTGTCCACCGTGTATGGAATCGTCAAACAGAGCGGCGGGTACATTTGGGTGAAAAGTTCGCCGGGGAAGGGCTCGACTTTTGAAGTTTACTTGCCGCAACACATCGGCGCACCCGCTGTGGAATCGACGAAAAACGAGCCCAAGGGAAAAATTCGCGGATCGGAAAGCATTCTGCTGGCGGAGGATGCAGAACCTTTACGCAAGCTGGCGCAACGATTCCTCGAGATGAACGGGTACCAGGTGGTTTCGGCGCGCAGCGGAGAAGAGGCCATCGAATTGGCATCTCAGCATGCCGAAGATTTCGATCTCTTGCTGACAGACGTGATTATGCCCGGGATGAATGGCCGCACGCTCGCGGAACGGCTGCGAGGCCGTCGGCCCGGGTTAAAAGTGTTGTACATGTCCGGGTACACGGACAGTTTCATCGCTGGACACGGCGTACTGGAGCCGGGAATTCACCTCCTGCACAAGCCGTTTACCGAGGACGTTTTGCTGAAGAAGGTTCGCGAAGTGCTGGACCGGAGCTCTGAGCGAGACTCTAAAGAGATTGTGACTGGGACTGCGGAGGTTACCGCGGCCCAAGTGCGATAGGAGGGGTGATGCAACGGCTGCTGGTGGTGGATGACGACGCGGCGCTGCGCCGGCTGATGCGACTCGAGCTAGGGACCGAGTACGAGATTGCAGACTCAGGGGAACCCGAGCAGGGGCTGGCTCTGGCTCTTGAATTCAAACCCGACGCGATATTGCTCGATCTGCGGATGCCCAAGTATTCCGGCTTTCAGCTTCTCCAGAGGTACACCTCGTTCAGTCGCACGCACACCATTCCAGTAGTCATTATCAGCGGGGAGGGAGGCGCACAAACGAAACAGGATTGTCTGCAACTCGGTGCCGCGGCGTATTTTGAGAAACCGATCGATTTCGAGGGCCTGCGGCAGGCTTTGCAGCGAATCGTGAAGCCGCAGCGGCACGTCACGAAACGGGAAGTGCGCCTGCAATTGCGCGTCCCTTTAGCGCTTCACGGCACCGATTCCGGCGGGCGGGACTTTGAAGAGGACGCGGTCACGGAAGATGTCAGCCTCAGCGGCTTTCTGTGTTCGTGCGCCGCGGAATTGGTCGCGGACACCCTTCTGGACGTCTACCTGACCGGCCGGGGAAAGCATTACGTTGGCAAGGCTCAGGTCGTCCACACAATTGCGAAGAATGGACCAGCGAGACAATACGACTGCCGGTTCGTCGAAAAGACAGGGCCGTGGGTGCTGCGGTAGTCGAGCAATTATCGCCGGCGAACACATTCAAGAATGGACACTCAGCTGACAGATCGCGCTTCTGTAGTTGAAGCGGAGCAACCGACGCAGTGCAAACGCGTGTTGTTGGTGGATGACGAGCCTTCCGCGCGCAAGCTGCTCGCTCTGATGTTGCATCCTCCCCTGTTTAAGTGCGAGAGCGCCGGAAGCGGTGAGGAGGCACTGGTAGCCATTCAGCGCGAACCGTTTGATGTGATCGTTTCCGATCTCCGTATGCCCGGAATGGGCGGCATCGGCTTGATCAGCGAAGCCCGCCGCTTGAACCCACATGCCGCGTTCCTTGTAACGACGGGCGTCGACGACGTCCAAGTCGGAGTGCAAGCCATGAGGTTGGGCGCAGACGACTACCTCGTTAAACCGCTAATCGAAGACGTCGTGCGGGCTAGCGTCGACCGGGCGCTCCACAAGCATCATCTCGAACAGGAAATCGAAAATTACCGCTGCCATCTCGAAGACATGGTCGCGGAACGAACCTCGCAACTGGAAGCTGCGATTCAAAGTATCGAGCAGAGCTATCGATCCACGCTCGAAGCGCTCGGCGCGGCGATTGAGCTGCGCGACAAGGAAACCGCCGGGCATTCCAGGCGGGTCTGCGCGTACTCTGTGGAAATCGCGCGCCGCATCGGCGTTTCCGCTGCACAACTCGAAAACCTAATTCGGGGAGCTTACTTGCACGACATCGGCAAGCTGGGGATTCCCGATAATGTGCTGCTGAAGCCGGGGTCGTTCACACCAGACGAACGGAAAATTATGCAGCAGCACGTCCAGATAGGATTCACTCTGGTCAAAGGAATTCCTTTTCTCGAGGGCGCGGCCGAAATTGTTCTGACGCATCACGAACGGTTTGATGGTTGCGGTTATCCCGCAGGGCTCAAAGGTGAAGAGATACCTCTTGCGGGCCGGATCTTTGCGATTGTCGATGCCTTCGATGCGATCACTTCCGTCCGTCCGTATCATCGCGCCGCGTCATTTGAATTCGCGCAGGATATCATCCGTTGCGGAGCCGGAACCCAGTTCGATCCCGCAGTAGTGTCCACATTTTTGAGTATTCCTCTCGAGATGTGGAAGCAGATCGCGGCCGGCTCGTCGATAAATTCCCCTCGATCTTGAAGTCGTTTGCAACCCCGATTTCCACTGCATAATGCAGCTTCAGCCCGCCCGTGCGGCTCTGCTCCGAGAGGCTAATGTGTTCACTCCTGCTATGATCGGCCTCCATACTGAACTAGGACCATTTTTAGCGTTGTGACATCAGGGTTCGCGGGCGATAGGTTTTGGGCGAGTTTCGTCCGGCGAGTTTCGCAGTTGTTGACCGGAACGATTTCCAGCGAGAACATTGGCGGTTGATGCCTGTGATCTGTATCAAAGGCTGAAGCGCTTCGCAGATAGTCAGCCGAATGGGACGGACGATGAAGATTTTGCTCGCGGTTGACCACTCCACATACTCCCAAGCAGCGTTACGGGCTCTGATTGCGCAAATTCGTTCAGAAAATACGGAAGTGGCGGTTCTGCACGTGATGGAATTGGCCCTCGCCGATTTCGAGTCGCGCCAAACCTTCCAGAATACGCGGCCAGCACGATTGAAGGAGGCTGATCAACTACTCGAAGGGTTCGTATCCGAACTGAAACAGGCCGGGTATTTGGCGAGGGCGGTCGTGGAAGAAGGAGTTGCAAAGGAGGCGATTTTAAACTTTGCGGAGCACTGGAAGCCCGACGTGATTTTTCTGGGATCTCACGGTCGCAGAGCTTTCAAACGGCTGACCCTTGGCGGCGTCACCGAGGCCGTTGCCAGGCACGCTAATTGCTCGGTCGAAATCGTCCGCGCCCCGCGCGCTGGATAGCGAGATTGTGCGCCAGGGTCGATGAAAATGGCCTCAAAAACGCGCCATCGAACACCAGACCCAGCCCCGCCGGTTGCTGCTGTACGGGGGATACGGAATCGTGACCCACGTGTGATCTAGCTCACATCGGCCCAAACAGTTATCGAGTAGGTTTCGGCGTGTGGTGCTGGTTCCGAAGCTGGGAGCATTTATGAGGCAAATTCAAAAGCTGTCGTGGAAGACCGCGGAAGTTGAAAAGCTGACTGATGCACTCCCGCAGAACGTGATTCTTGACGGTACTGTGGCACAGGTGTCGATTGAACGCGGTGGCGGTGCTGCACGGCATTCGCACCGTAACGAAGAATTTGCCTCGATCGTATCCGGAGCAGTGAAATACGTCTTCGACGACTGCGAAATAGTCGTGAAGCCCGGCGAGACGCTTGTGGTGCCTTCGAACGTTGCTCATTGGGTGGTGGCTCTGGAAGACTCTGTGGCCATATTGTTCTTTTCACCGGCGCGGCAGGAGCAGATTCGAGGAGAAGTTCGGTATTTTCGATTTGCAAGACGCCAGCGTGCGGCTCAGGCCAAGAGCCGGCGCGAAAACGTGTGATACAGTCCCGTCCATCAAGTTTCACAGCCGTTTGCATCACATCCGGACATAGCGTGAGTGAGAGCCTTCCTGCGATCTGCAGGTAACGTTCAAAATGAAGATTGTCGCGTTGGCGGGCGGAATCGGGGCGTCCAAGCTTCTCCTGGGACTCTATCGCGTGATGGATCCTCGAGATTTGACCATCGTTGTGAACACAGGCGACGATATCGTCCTACACGGGCTATCGATATCACCCGATCTGGACATCGTGACGTACACCTTGGCGGGGATGGTGAATGTCGAGACCGGCTGGGGATTTCGCGACGAAAGTTTCCACGCACTTGGTCAGCTTTCTGTTTATGGGCGCTGCCAATGGTTTCAGTTGGGCGACCGTGACCTTGCCACCCACATCCACCGCACGGAGATGCTTCGAGGCGGGGCAAGCCTTAGCGAAACGGCTGAGTCAATTCGAAAGGCACTCGGCGTAGAAGCGAAGATTCTGCCGATGACAGACGTCCCAGTACCGACAATGATTGAAACGGACGAGGGCAGGCTCCATTTCCAGCAATACCTGGTGCAGCGGCGCGCGGAACCGCAAGTCCGCGCCATCGCATTCCACGGGATTGAATGCGCGCGACCGGCGCCGGGAGTACTTGACGCCCTCGAGCGCGCCAGTTGTATTGTCATCTGTCCGAGCAATCCACTTATCAGCATCGGGCCAATCCTAGCGGTGCCGGGAATTCGACAGACCCTGCAAGACCGCCGGAAGTGCACGATCGCAGTGTGCCCTATCGTCGGCGGGAAATCCCTGAAGGGGCCGTCCGATCGAATGCTCGCACAACTGGGATATGAAGTGTCGGCGCCGGGAGTGGCTCGGATGTATCGAGATATTTGCGCGACGATTGTGATCGATCCAGCCGACAAGGAGGATGCGCAGGAGATTGAGTCGGCCGGTGTCGATGTGGTGGTGCACGCGACCGTGATGCGCACGCTGACCGACAAAGAGGCGCTGGCGCGGAGGTTGGTGCAATTTGCGGAGAACGGCAGGGCGGGAGTCGCTGCATGAGAGGGATCTTGATTCCCGTAAAAGAATTTCACGAAGCGAAAAAGCGGCTGGCATCGCACTTCGGGCCGGCGGACCGCGCCGCGCTGGCCGAAGCGATGTGCCAGGACTTTTTCGACGTAGTCGCAGCGACGCGGTGTGCCGACAGAGTTTTTGTAATCAGCAAGGAACCCATGGCCCTTTCGCGAGCGAGAAAGTTTGGGTGGGAAACAATCGTCGAAACGACACAGATTTCCGAGAGCGATTCGGTTGACGCGGGATCGAGGCACTGTGCCGACCGGGGCATCGAAGCTCTGCTCCGATTGCCAATCGACCTGCCGCTGGTCGAGCCGACCGATATTGACGCGGTCTTCCAGCATCTGGATGCCGCGCCGTCAGTAGTTGTAGTTCCCTCAGGTGACGGGACTGGGACCAACGCGTTGCTAAGGACGCCCGTGATGCTCTTTCCTTCGCATTTCGGCCCCAATAGCTTTCCGCAACACCTCGCGGAGGCCCAAAAATGCGGAGCGCGAACCTACGTATATCGCAACTCCCGCCTGGAACTCGACATCGATGAACTGGAAGATCTGCGAAAGCTGGGGAATCGATTGAAACAAGGCTCCGCCACGGCCAATTGGCTGATGGATCACGATCTGTGTTCTATCAGCGCGGGCTAAGGCTTCCGATCATTCAAAACGGATGCCCCGGAAATCAAATCACACAGTCACTCCGAAACTGATCGATTTCCGCGGCCGTGTAACCGAGTTCTTGAAGGATTGCCTTGGTGTCCCCGCCCAAGGACGGGATGCGACCGAATCGCGCGGGGCTATCGGACAGATGCAGAGGGCTTCCGATCACCGGCACTGGTCCGACTGGCGACTCCATTTCTCGAATCATGTTTCGCGCCGCTACTTGAGGATGAGCGAGAACGGCGCCGATACCGTTCAGCTTTCCGTGCGGCAATTCGGCGTCGGCAAGACGACGCGACCATTCCTGCTGCGGGCGCTCGAGGAAAAGCTTCTCAATAAGCTCTTCCAGAACGGCGCGATTCCGGCGGCGGTCCGGAGCCGTACGGAACCGCGGGTCTTCGAGCAGTTCCGGTCGTTCGACCACTTTCTTGCAAAAGACTTCCCAATCCTGAGGGGAAGCGACGGCCAGCGTTACGTACACTCCATCACTCGCCATATAGGGGCCATAGGGGACGATGTAATGGTGACGCATGCCTACGCGCTCGGGTTCTTCGCCTCGATGCCAAAAGTGGTGGGGAAAATATCCAAGCCAGGCGAGCGCCGATTCAAACATCGAGATATCGATCACCTGACCGTGTCCGGTGTGCTCGCGATGGTACAGGGCAAGTAAAATTCCGACGGCGGCGTACATTGACGAAGCGAGGTCGGTGATCGGCACTCCTACTTTGGCCGGTTTATCCGGGTATCCTGTAGTAGCGATGATTCCGGTCTCGGCTTGGATCAGCAAATCGTAGGCTTTTACATTGCGATACGGGCCGTCCTGGCCGTAGCCGGAAAGCGAGCAGTAGATGAGGCGCGGATTTCGCGCGCAGAGTTCGGTGGCGCCCAAGCCCAGGCGCTCGGCCACTCCGGGCGCGAAATTTTCCAGAACTACATCGACGCGATCGGCGAGTTTTTGAAGAGCTTGTCGCCCGGCCGGCTTCTTGATGTCGATGGCAAAACTTCGCTTATTGCCATTAAGCCAAACGAAGCCCGATGAAAGTCCGCGCACGACAGAGTCCCAGCCGCGAATTACATCGCCGGTCCCTGGCTTCTCGACTTTGATGACCTCCGCGCCCATATCGGCGAGCATCTTGGTACAGTGCGGGCCCGATACGGACGCTTCCAGAGCCAGGACGCGAATGCCCTCGAGCGCGAGAGAGGGTTTGGCAGGACGACTCTCCGACATCAATCGCGGACCTCTGGAAACAGGTTCTGTTTGGGGGCGTGCGCGCGTTTGTAAACCATCACGCTGCGGCTGTAGTCGATGACCACTTTGCCGTCCTGCTTGATGCCGCGGGTGCGGACCTTGACGATGCCCCACTGAGGCTTGGATTTGGACTCGCGCTTTTCCAAAACTTCCGATTGGGAATACAGCGTGTCTCCGGCAAAGAGTGGATTGGGCAGTTTGATTTCGTCCCAGCCGAGAGCAAAGCCGTTCTCGCTGACGTCCGCGACACCCATGCCCGCGACAATCGCGAGAGTTAGGGCGCTATTAATCAAACAGCGGCCGAATTCGGTGCGTTTGCCGTATTCGTTGTTGAAGTGGATTTGGTTCGTATTGTTGGTGAGAAGCGTAAACCAGATGTTGTCGTTTTCCGTGACGCTTCGCCCCAGGCGGCAGCGATACACATCGCCTACTTCAAAGTCTTCGAAGAATCGTCCTTCCCATCCCGGCTTTACGGCCATGGTTCCCTCCCTCACCGATTACGAGTTCATGTGAACATAAAGATCAGCGCGGCGTGGTCGCCGTTCGGCGCGATCGGAAAGTGCGATCTGCTACGCCCGAACACTCAGCGATTCGGCAAGGGCGAGTGTCTGGCGGGCGCGATCGACGATCGGAAGGTCCAACAGCTGACCTCCAAATGCGACCGCGCCGTCACCGCGAGCGCGCGCTTCATCGAACGCTTTGAGCACCCGTTGCGCATAATCGATTTCGTCCGCGGCGGGCGTGAACGCTCCGTTGACGATCTCGATCTGAGCAGGATGAATCAGCGACATGCCAGAGAACCCCAGCCGGCGCGACTGGGTGGCAAACGTTTTGAGGCCTTCGACGTCCTGCAAGTCCGGCCAGACGCCATCCACTGACTGCACGTGGGCGCATGCGGCGGCCGTCACGATACCCGAGCGGGCGTAAATCAGGTCGCGTGCTTCACCTTCGCGCCGCAGCGGCAGGCTGATTTCCCTGGAGAAATCTTCGGCGCCGAACATCAACCCGATCACGCGGGGAGAAGATGAGGCGATGGCATAGGAGTTGAACAACCCTTTCGGGCTTTCGATCGCGACGAGCAAGCGCACACTGCCTCGATCGAGCCCTGCTTGCAGTTCCTGGCGATCGAGGATCTGCTCGACCGTTTTTACTTGCTCGGGCGTTTCGACCTTTGGCAAAACGAGTCCTTCAAGGCCGCGGCGCAAAACCAGAGCGAGGTCGTCGCGCATCCGTTCGTGACCGACGGCGTTGATGCGCACAAACCGGGCCGGCGTGCGATACCCGCCATCAGAGTTCAACCGCGTCGCCACTTGGTCGAGACAGGCCGCGATTTGCCGGCGTGCGGTGTCCTTCTCGGCGGGCGCGACGCCGTCCTCAATATCCATCATGACCGCATCGACCGTTACCCCCAGCGACTTTTCAATCATGCGCTGACGATTTCCGGGAACGAACATCCACGAGCGCAGCAAAATGTTTTTCTGGTTCATTTTCCGTTTCTCCCGCCTTAGTACGATTTCGGCATTTTCAGCACGTTCTGCCCGAGAAAAGCCAGGATCAAGTTGTTGCTTACCGGCGCGACGGTGAGCAGGCGCGTCTCGCGGAACTTCCGTTCCACGTCGTAGTCGCAGGCAAAGCCGTAGCCTCCATAGGTGGTCAGGCAGACGTTGGCCGCTTCCCAAGCCGCTTCCGAAGCCAGCAGCTTGGCCATGTTGGCTTCCGCGCCGCACTTCTCCTTGCGATCGAATTTCGCCGCGGCATCAAAGCGCATCAAATCGGCCGCTTGCACCTGGGCGTATGCTTTGGCGATGGGGAACTGTACGCCCTGATTTGCTCCGATGGGCCGGCCGAAGACGATGCGTTCGCAAGCGTACGATGAGGCTCGTTCGACGAACCAGTGGCCATCTCCGATCGCTTCCGAGGCCACCAATATGCGCTCCGCGTTCCATCCGTCGATGATGTAGCGGAATCCTTTACCCTCTTCGCCAATCAATGATGAGGCGGGAATCTCCGCGTCCTCGAAAAAGATCGTATTCGTGTGATGGTTCACCATCAGGTCGAGGGGCCGAATTTCCAGACCTTTCTTCACTTCCCGCATATCGAGAATGAACACCGATATGCCTTGAGTTTTGTCTTGCACCTCGGAGTATGGCGTAGTTCGGGCCAGCAGCAGCATCAAGTCTGATTGTTGCGCCCGGGAGATGAAAATCTTCTGCCCGCTGACCACGTAACGGTCTCCCTGGCGGACCGCGCGCGTCTCAATGCGCGTGGTTTCCGATCCGGCGTTCGGTTCGGTAACCGCAAAGGCCTGCAGGCGCAACTCGCCGCGGGCGATGGCCGGCAGATAACGACGCTTCTGTTCGTCGCTGCCGTGCCGCAGCAGCGTGCCCATCGTGTACATCTGCGCGTGGCAGGCACCGGAATTGCCGCCCGAGTGGTTGATCTCCTCGAGAATGACGCCGGCTTCGGTGATCCCGAGACCGGAGCCGCCGTACTCCTCGGGAATCAGTGCCGCCAGATAACCGCTTTCCGTCAATGCCTTGACGAAATCCTGCGGGTAGGCATTCTTTTTATCGGCTTCGCGCCAATAGGTGTCCGGAAAATCCTGGCAAAGCGCGCGCACGTTGTCGCGAATCGCCTGAATATCCTCGGTTGTGGTCGGCATATCAGATCCTCCGTGCCGGAGACGATGCGGCGGGCGTTAATCGAGCCACATTAGCTTCTCCGGGTTGTCTTGCAGCGTGATGCGGACCTCGCTTTCCGTGATGCCGAACGCGAGCAGAGCCCCAATTAATCCATCGATGCTATCCATGTGAAGCACTTGGCCGAAGCTTCACGCTTTGCCCCACGCTTCTACGAACTTTCGCGCGTCTTCGATCACCGGCTCGGTAACCGGGACGTATGGGACAATCAGTCGCGTGGCGCCGGCTTCGACGAACGGCTTCAATCGATCTTTGATTTCTTGAATGGAAGTTGCCGGGATGACCGGCAATTTGTCCATGTATTCATCCGTGATCTTGGTGCTGGCGGCCTTAAATCCACCTGTCTTGAAAGCTTCTTGGACTGCGTTCACCTCTTCTTCGAACCCAGAGGCGCGAAGCATGTCCTTGTAGTGATCGGCGATGTTGTAGAACGTAAGTACTTGGCGGATGCGGGATCGCGCCATCGCACGGTCCGGATTCAGCGACACGCGGACTTTCGCGATGATCTCGATCTTTTTCGGATCGCGGCCCGCCTCGACCGCGCCTGCGCGCACGCGCTCTGCGATATCGCGAATCTTCGCGGGCGTCGCCATGTTGATGAACACTCCGTCGGAGATCTGCCCAACCAGGCGCGTCATCTGCGGCCCTAGCCCCGCGAGATATATCGGAAAAGTCGGATGCGATGGTTTCCACGAAAGCTGAAAGCGCTGGCCCGTAGAGTAAACCTCGCCTTGATATTCCACGCGTTCGCCCGCGCCGACTTTGCGCACGATTTCGATGTATTCTTTCGCGCGGCGCAGCGGCCGGTCGAATGTTCCTCCGTGCCATGCGGCAATGGTTTTGTTCGCCACGCCGAGGCCCAGCAAGAGTCTTCCGCCTGAGAGGTCTTGGAGCGTCGCGGATTGGATACCGAGTGTTACTGCGCTCCGGCCGTAGATGTGATAGATAGCAGTCCCGACCTTGAGATTTTTCGTGCGTGCGGCGATGCCTGAGATCAACACCAGGGGATCGGTGCTGTTTGACTCGCCTTTCCAGAAAGCGCCAAAGCCCGCGGCTTCAATCGAGGGCGATAGCTCGACGATCCCCCTTACCGGGTAGTGCGCGGCGGAATTCAGCTCGATGTCGTAAACCACGTTTGTTCCTCGCTTTCGCGCGTTCGCTGGTCGACAGGATCGCCTGCTACTTCAAGTGCACACCTTTGGGGTCGATCTCCTCCCGCAGTATTCGCAACTCCTCATTGGTCGGAAGGGGCGTCCGGACAATCTCCTTTGGAATTTGCAGCGGAAATCCGGTGTTTTCGATCAAGTCTTCGACCAGAACGCCCGGATGCAAGGACAGTAGTGACACTGCGTGTGACTGCTGGTCAAAGCCCAGAACCGCTTTATCCGTGATGACGCGGCTCGGGCCGCCTCCACGCAGATGCAATTCCGCTCGACTGCGGCCATGGGCGAATCCGGGGCTCGTCAGATGGGCTACGGCAAAAGGAAGCTTTCGTTTTTCGTGGCGCATAATTACGATCACGCGCTT
>DATEJO010000013.1:0-6598 GCA_035277905.1 Candidatus Sulfotelmatobacter sp. | reverse complement strand
GCCCGCGTTGCCCTGACGCTACGCCTGCTAGGCGGGCTCACTACAGACGAAATTGCTCGAGCATTTCTTGCCGCCGAGCCGGCGATCGCGCAGCGAATTGTGAGAGCGAAACGAACTTTGTCGGAGGCGCACGTTCCGTTTGAAGTGCCGAGGGGGACGGAATTCACGGCAAGGTTGGCGTCGGTCCTGCAAGTGATTTATCTCATCTTCAACGAAGGCTATTCGGCGACAACGGGCGACGACTGGATGCGGCCGGCCTTGTGCGAAGAGGCGTTACGGCTGGGCAGAATCCTGGCAGGACTGGTTCCGAATGAGGCCGAGGTTCATGGGCTCGTCGCGCTGATGGAAATTCAGGCATCGCGGTCGAAAGCCCGGGTCAATGCCGCAGGAGAGCCGATCCTCCTTCTTGATCAGGACCGCTCGCAGTGGGATCGTCTGTTGATCGCGCGAGGACAGGCGGAGTTGGAGAGAGTGGAGCAACTCAGCGGAATGCGCGGGACTTATGCCATCCAGGCAGCGATCGCGGCATGTCACGCACGAGCGGCCACCGCCGAAGAAACTGACTGGCGCCGAATTGCGGAGTTGTATGCGGACCTCGCTGCGGTCGCGCCTTCGCCAGTAGTCGAATTGAACCGTGCGGTTGCGGTCGGCATGGCATCGGGTCCAGAGGCCGGGCTGGAATTGGTGGACCGGCTTATGGATGAGCCCGCGTTGCGCGGATATCATTTGCTGCCGAGTGTTCGCGGAGACCTTCTGAGGAAGCTGGGTCGCGTGGAAGAAGCTCGGGCGGAGTTCGAAAGAGCAGCAGCGATCGCGCAGAATGCGCGTGAACGGATTCTGTTACTTGAGCGGGCCCGGAGTTGCAAGCCCGAAACAGCTTGAACCGAATTATGTTCCGCCGGAGCCGAGGCGGCTGTTAATTCGGAGCCTTATTCTTGCACTTGGCTAGAATCAGCGTAATGTCGTCGTGCTGTTCGCTGGGATTGAATCGGCGCACCTGATCGGCAATTGCTCCGACGGCGGTCGTTGCGGATTCGTGGCGGTGCTGGCGCAGAGCCTCGAGCAACCTTTCTTCCCCGAACTCCTCTCCGTTTTCCTTGTAGGCCTCGGTCACTCCATCTGTAAAAAGAGCGATCAGGTCCCCCGGGGCCAGCTCACATTCGGCAAAGGGGCAATCCCAATCCTGAAATAGCCCGAGCAGAGTACCTGTGGAATCAAGGCGTACGCAGGTATTGTCCTGTCGGAGGATCAGGCCGGAAAGATGTCCACAATTGGCGTAGCGGAGACGGCAGGTGTCGTCATCGTATTCGGCAAAGAAGAGCGACGCGTAGGCGCTGTCGGTGGTGTTCTCGTAGAAGAGCCTGTTCACCGATCTCAGGAAGAGTTCAGGATGAGTGGTGGCAATGGCGCACTGGCTGCGAAGATTGGCTTGTAGATTCGCCATCAGCAGAGCGGCAGCGATTCCTTTGCCCGAGACATCCCCGATCACTAGCCCGAGCCGCTGCTGGCCGAGATCGAGAAAGTCGAAGTAATCGCCTCCGACCTGGCGAGCCTGCAAACAGAGTCCGGCGTATTCGAGCGTTCTGGTTTCTGGATGAATCTGGGGGAACAGGCGCGATTGCACCTGCTTCGCGATTTCGATTTCCTGGGCGGCGCGTCGTTCGGCTTCGTGTTTCTGGGCCAGGATGCGACGCTGGGCTTCTACGCTGCGGGTCAGTTCGTCGAAACCGGCAAGGCCGAAACAGTTGCCGTCAGGGTCCTTGAAACGGGTATGAACTCCTCCCCACGCGGGAGCCTGCGGCGGAAACTCGAACTGAACGCCCCGCCCCTTCCACTCTTCGTACTTGCGGTTGACATCCTCGGTGATGAACCATACGCGAGCCTCAGGCCGAATGAGTTCGTCAGGGTCATCTGCGTCCTGGAGCCGTGACAGGCCTATATGGGCGTTGCCGTCTGCGGGAGCGACTTCGATCCAGCGCAAGCCGTTATCAAACCGGTGATCGACTACAACCCGAAATCCCAGTTGATCGACGTAAAAACGCACACTGCGGTCCTGATCGCGGACATAGAGAATCACGAAGTGCAGGCAGAGATAGGGGTCCTTTTCGTCGATCCGCAAAACCGATCGGTCCACGCCAAAAGGGGCTTCAAACGTTCCCATGCGGCGAGATTATACGGGGAATCGCGGTAGACAGCAGGTCGCTGTTCGGGCTTCGCACCTCGCAGGGGTGGCAAGAACCTCTAGATTCGATTTACGCCTGGAATTCGGAGGCTTCCGGGAAACGCAGATTGCACTTGGCAAGCGCGAGTGTGAGAAGTTCTTCAACCTTTGCTTCCTCACAATTGCGCGCCATCGCAAGTTCGCTGACCAGCAGGTAGCGGGCGCGCTCCAGCATCTTCTTCTCGCGGAATGAGAGCGGTTTGGCCTTGTGGAGCGCGATCAGGCTCTTTAGGACTCCCGCGACTTCGAGGAGAGACCCCGTCCGCATCCTGTCGGAGTTCTCCTTGAAGCGGTCCTTCCAGTCTCCATTGCTGCCATTCTCGGTTACAGAGAGCAGGTCGAGCACCTTCTGAATCTCTCCATTGCGCACTACGCGTCGCAGGCCTACGCTGCCGGCATTCTGGCAGGGCACCATGACTTTCAGGCTGCTGGCTTTAATGTGCAGGAGGTAGAACTTTTCCACGGAGGCGCCAATGGAACGACTGCTGATCTGCTCGATAACTCCGACACCATGGTTGGGATAAACGACTTTGTCACCGATGTGGAAATTCAGATCGGAACCATTCATATGTGAGCACCAAGCAGGCGAAGGGTTACGTGGGGGGCGTCAAAACTAGCTGTGAATATGCTACTCCTCGGGGAAAGGGAAGGCAAGACAGACGCCTCCTTGAAAACACAAGCTACTACCAATGAAGCACTTACGGGCTCCGCGGTTCGGTATAAACGCGGCCCGTGCTAATCGTGACAGCTGGCGTGCCAGCTAATGGTTCAGGCTACGGCTCTCCATCCAGCCTTGAAGAATGAGTATGGCTGCCATGCGATCCACTGCCTGGCCTCGCTTCTCGATCGAAAGATCCGTTTCACGCAGCAGGCGGTTGGCTTCGGCCGAAGTGAGGCGCTCGTCCCAGAGATGCACCGGCAGTTTGAAATGCTTGCGGAGATCCTCGGCGAAGGCGTGAATCTTTTCGGCCTGTGTGCCCTCAGCTCCGGACATGCGTAGCGGCAGGCCGACAACGATCTCTTTGACCTCGTACTGCAGGATGATCCGCCGGAGGAATTGGAGATCGTATTTCTTGTTCCTGCGGTGGAGCGTTTCGAGTCCCTGTGCGGTAATCCCAAGGGGATCAGAGACCGCAATACCGATGCGTCGGGCCCCAACATCGAGACCGAGAATGCGTCCGGAATCGGCTTGTGAGGACACGCGGGAAATTATAGAGGACCGAAGCTGGCCCTCCGTATGACTTCCGAGAACTGGAAATCAGCGAACTGAACTGACCTTTAATGCCCGCGCATCGCCTTCCGATAAGCCAGCACGTTCTTGTTGTGTTCTTCGATGGTGCGGGCGAAGCGGTGGTGGCCCTGGGCGTCCGCTACGAAATAATAAAACTCCGTTTGAGCCGGATGCATGGCGGCTTCCAGCGAGCTGCGTCCGGGATTCGCGATTGGCCCCGGAGGTAGTCCGGCGTGGCGGTAGGTGTTATAGGACGAGGCGAAGCTCATGTCGGCATGATGCAATGAGCCTTGGTAAGTGCCCGCCACAAGTTCCGCATAGATGATGCTAGGGTCGGCGTCCAGCGCAATGTGCTTCTCCAACCGGTTGTAATAAACGCTCGCCACTTCGGGGCGCTCCTCTGGAACAGCCGTTTCCTTCTCGACGATCGAAGCCATTGTGACCACTTCGTGCGGAGACAAGTTCGAAGCGGGGGGATCGCCAGCCACGCCGACCACGTTTGAGATCAATCCGATTTGCAACGCGACCTGACGGAATTGCTTCACCATAGCGCCGGCCATCTCCGGCATCGTCATCATGCGGGTGAACTGGTATGTGTCGGGGAAAAGGTATCCCTCGAGCGAATGGGCCTGGGGATCGATATCGGCGATCAGGGCGGTGTCATTCTGCGCAACCTTGAGGAAGTCGTCGGCCGGGCCGAGTCCGGCGGCTTCGATCGCGCGCGCGATATCGAACATTGTGAAGCCTTCAGGCACGACAACAGTGTGGAAGTAAACGTCGCCGCGGCGAAGGCGCTTCTGGATATCGATGATGTTCGAAGGTTTATCGAACAGATATTCGCCAGCCTTCAGGGAGCGTCCGTGGTGATAATAGTGCCACAAAATGAAGGCTTCGCGGCTGCGGATGACCCCGGCATTCTTGAGTTCGGTGGCGATGCGGCGGGTGGAATATCCCGGGCGCAGCATCACAAAAGTCTGGCCAGCGGGCATCACGGGCGTGACGATCGCCCAGGCGAACCAGCCTCCGGCGGCAACCGCCGCGATCAGAATCAACCAGAGCAGTTTACGCACGATAAGCCCAGTTTAGACGATCTCCTCGAAATCGAAGCCCTCCCAATGGTGTTTGTCTTTGGTAAGCAGTATGTGGCAGATGCGTCAGTCCGCGGCGTGCTGGCTTTGTTCTTCGTGCCGCCCAGAGGAGATCTGGCGGTAGACGTCCAGGACGCGGCGGACGGATATCTCCCATGAGAAGCGCATGGCCTGCTGGTAACCCCGCTCTTTCATCCGGTCGCGCAGCGTCTTATCGGTTAAGACCCGATGGAGAGCGCGCATGATCTCGAACACGTTCTCTGGATTGACGAGTACGGCAGCGTTGCCGACCACTTCGGGCAGGGATGACACGTTGGAGGTCACGACCGGAGTGCCGTGAGCCATCGCTTCAAGAGGTGGCAGCCCGAACCCTTCATAAAGCGAGGGGAAAATAAAGATTTTCGCTTCGTCGTAAAAAATTCGTAGCACTTCGATCGGGACGAATCCGAGAAAACGGACGTCGTTCTGGACTCCGCTGCGGACGACCGTGCGGCGCAGATCGGGATTGCCCGAAAGATCGTCTCCGATAATGATGAGCTTGAGATCGGGATAGCAGTTGTCTTTCTCCAGCTCTGTTTTCAGCGCGGAAAAAGCTTCGATCATCCGGACGACGTTTTTGTGCGGGCTGATGCGGCCGGCGTACAGCAGAAATGGATACGTGACTTGATAACGCTGGGCGATAAGCGCTCGATCGGCGGGCGTGGCGTGTCCGTGGAGAAAGCGCTCGTCGATGGCGTTGTAAACGACCTCGATGTGATTGAGTGGAATATCGAACAGCTTCTCGATTTCGGTGCGCGTGAAGTTGGAGACTGCGAATATGCGTGCCGCTCCGGCGAGAACACGTTTGGTCAGCTGAAAGTAAACCGACCGCATGAAGCCGCTGTCGCTGCGCGTCCGTGACATGTGCTCGAGCATGTCGTGCACTGTCATGACGTACGGACACGGCAGAGCGCGCGGCACCGAGAACAGATTCGGGATGTGGACGAGGTCGCAATTGAGCCCCTTTAGTGCGTGGCGAAACTCGCGGTAGCCCTGGAACGAGCGCTCCGGCGCGAGCAGCGGGATGGTTTTGAAGTTCGGCGGAAGAGGACCGATCTCCTCACTCTTGGCTGGAGTTCCAATGAGGAAATAAGGATTCTCGTGATCCACCCGGCCGAGCGTGCGAACCACGTTGCGGATATATGTGCCGACGCCGAACTCGGTCATCCGCCGGATGTCGATGGCGATCTTCACCGAGTGCATTTAACCACAGAGGGCGCACTTCGGCCTAGGTTCGTGGCAACGAATTAAGCGCGTACCTCCGCCTGTGCCTTGGCGCGGCGCTCTGCATAGAGCGGGAACGCCTCGCACAACTCCAGCACCTGCTTGCGGACTTTGGCGAGCACGGTGGCATCGTTGCGATGCAATAACGATTCGGCAATCCAGTGGCCGATCTGACGCATCTCGGGCTCTTTCATCCCGCGTGTGGTGAGAGCGGGTGTCCCGATGCGGATGCCGCTCGGCTTCATCGGCGGATTCGTATCGAACGGGATGGCATTTTTATTCACCGTGATTCCGGCCTCGCCCAGCGCTTTCTCGGCTTCACTGCCCAGCATGCCTTTGGAGAAGACGTCGACCAG
The DNA here is from genome assembly GCA_035277905.1 of Candidatus Sulfotelmatobacter sp. Taxonomy (GTDB): domain Bacteria; phylum Acidobacteriota; class Terriglobia; order Terriglobales; family Acidobacteriaceae; genus Sulfotelmatobacter. The sequence goes on along the minus strand of DATEJO010000013.1, from coordinate 439 downwards.
CATCAGGTGTGTGTCCGTGCCGCCGGAAATAATGCGAAAACCTTCGTCGGCCAGCCTCTGCGCGAGCACCTTGGCATTGGCCACAATCTGGCGGGCGTACTCGCGGAACTCCGGCCGCATGGCCTCGTTGAAGCAAACGGCCTTGGCGGCCATGATGTGAACGAGCGGTCCGCCCTGCATGCCGGGAAATACGACCTTGTCGATTGCCTGGGCGAATTCGGCTTTCGAAAGAATCATGCCCGAACGAGGGCCACGCAAAGTCTTATGCGTTGTAGATGTCACGATGTGCGCGTGCGGCACGGGTGACGGATGCGCTCCTCCAGCCACCAATCCGGCAAAGTGCGCCATGTCGACGAGGTAGAGAGCGCCAACTTTGTCGGCAATCTGGCGCATGCGGGCAAAGTCAATGATGCGCGGATACGCGCTGCCCCCGCCGATG
>DATEJO010000012.1:0-17773 GCA_035277905.1 Candidatus Sulfotelmatobacter sp. | reverse complement strand
TTGATTGGATAAGAACGAAGGCTCGATTCGGACCCGGTATGCTTTGGTTTGAGGATCAAAGACGCTGGGAAGAAAGGAGCCTTCGCAATGATGATTATAGGATGTGATTTCCATCCCAGCTGGCAACAAGTTGCCTGGTTCGATAGCGAAACTGGAGAGACGGCAGAAGTAAAACTGGTGCACGCCAGCGGCGATGCCGAGCGTTTTTATCAGCAACTGGCGACTCCGGTACTGATCGGCATGGAAGCCACGGGCAACAGTCAGTGGTTTATCGAGTTGATAGAGGATTTGGGGCACGAGATCTGGATCGGAGATGCAGCGCAGATACGAGCCAGTTACGTGCGCAAGCAGAAGACCGACAAGCGCGACGCAGCGCACATTCTGAAGCTGGTGGTGGAGGGGCGTTTTCCGCGGCTGTGGAGTCCGGACCGCGAGCAGCGGGACTTGCGGCAGTTGGTGCTGCATCGGCACAAACTGGTGGAGATTCGCAGCCGAGTGAAAAACGAACTGCAACACCTTTCCTTGAATAAGGGAATGCAGAAGAAAGGCAGGCTGTGGAGCCAGGCCGGACAGCGGATGTTGCGCGCGCTTCCGCTAAAACCCTGGGCGGCATGCCGGCGAGAAGATCTGCTGGGATTGCTGGCGATGTTGAACCAGCAGATCGGCGAACTGGACGCTGCGGTGCAGAAAGCAGCGGAGGAGAACCCCGCGAGCAAGTTGCTGATGACGCAACCGGGGGTAGGTCCGAACACGGCGCTGGCGTACGTGCTGACCATCGGCGATGTGAGCCGCTTTCGTCGGGGCAAGCAGGTGGCTAGCTATCTGGGATTGATTCCGCGCGAGCAGAGTTCGGGCGGAAGACAGAAGCTGGGAGCCATTACGAAGCAAGGCAATCGAATGTTGCGTTCGTTGCTGGTGGAAGCGGCACAGATCGCGGTGCGCTTTGATCCCCAGTTTCGCCAACAGTATCTGCACCGCTGCCACCAGAAAGCGAAAGGGGTGGCGAAGGTGGCAGCGGCACGCAAGTTGGCCGTACGACTCTACTGGATGCTGCGTACCCAGACGGCGTATCCGGAGATCGTGCACATCGAGAGCAGCCCGCGGGTGCCCCTGGTCGGCGCAAGCTAGACCGTTAAGTTGATTGGGCGCTCTCGCATCCCGTAGAGACGGGATGTTCGCATAGAAGAATCATGGTCGAGCTTTAGGCCGAATCGATGGTTGGTGGAACGATCTTCCACCGCAGAGTGATTCAGCGTGAGATTTCCAGAGTCTTGGTCCTCAACCTTCTCTGGCACGACAACCCAGGCGGTGCTTGCGCACCGCCCAGGATAACTATGCCCTTGACAGAGCCTTCGTTCTTATCGAGGGACACCCAGATGTTGGGGATGAGGGCCTGACTACTTCAACGTCTTCACGAATTCTGCAACGGCCTTGGCATCATCGGCGGAAAGGCCAGCGATGGCTTTCTTGTGCGGGGCCTTCTTGGCCTCTTCGCCCTTCACGAGAAGGTCGGTGATCTGCGCATCGCTCAGGCTGGAGCCCTTCAGGGCTGGACCTACTTTGCCTTGTCCCTCGGGACCGTGGCACATGGCGCACTTCGCCTTGTATGTGGCAGCGCCGTCGGCTGCGAACGCCGGCACCGCAATCGAGACTGCCAGCGCCAGTAATACGAATAGAACAATCAACTTAGTGAGTCTCATCAGTTTCTCCTTAAATCTCAAAAGGGTTGTTATTTCGATCGGCGACCAAAAATAACCTGTGATTCTAGCGGCGGTGGCGGCGAGGGAATGTGATTTCGCGCACTGGGGCCTGTGAGGACAGCGAGGGGCTAAGTTGCTGGTTTGAAATGGGAACGCTGGTTTATCGGCCGATCTGAATCGTCAGGATCATTCCGGGGCGGAGGACGGATACGTTGCGGTTTTCACGCTTGAGGGCCGCGACAGTCGTGCGATAGGCATTCGCGATGGAGTAGAGCGTCTCGCCAGAGCGAACTTTGTGGTGGACGATGGACTCGGCCTTCGCGACTTTCAGGTGCTCGATCTCAGCCGATTTTGACGGAGGCTTAACGCTGGCGGTTTCGGCGGCTGGATGCTTTTTTGTCCGCGAGGTGACTTCGGCTTCGCGGGCTCCGGGTGAAATCGGGAGATGCAGGGCGAGAACGCGGCGTCCGCGGAGGCTGTCGCCGCGGATCCCGTTCCAGCGGCGAAGCATCTTTGGCGAGATTCCGAAATTGTCAGCGACGGATTCCACCGTGTCACCCTTGCGTACGTGATAGCGCGTGATGCGGCGGGCATAGGTGGCGTTGTCGCTGGTGCCGTGTTTGCCGGGCGCAACCGGGATGACGAGGTGAGCGTCGGCTTCGAGTTCGGGCCCGTCGAGGTGGTTCGCTTCCTCAATCTTCTTGGCTGTCGTGTGGTATTCGCGGGCCAGAGACGCTACTGTGTCGCCCGACTGAACTGTGTGATAACGCCACCAGAGGCGCATGTCAGAAGGAATCGAGGCGATTGCGGTCTCGTATTGATCCTTGGTGCCGGCCGGAAGGTGCAACTGGAACGAACCGGTGCGTGGCGTCGTCATGCGAAGCAGACTGGGGTTGAGATCTTCCAGTTCGCTCGAGGTCGAGCCGATGCAATCGGCCACAAGCCTCAGATCGACGGGATAGTTGATTGTGACGGTGTCGTAGTCGGCGGGCTTGTCCATCACGACGTCATCCAGACCGTACTGCGACGGATTCTTGGCCATGATCGTGACGGCCAGAATGATGGGAACGTAATTCTTGGTTTCCCTGGGCAGGACGTTGCGGTTGTAGAGCTCCCAAAAATCGGCGTATCCCGTGCGCTTCACGGCAGCCTGGACGGTGCCGGGACCAGAATTGTAAGCGGCCATCGCGAGATACCAGTCGCCAAACTGGTTATAGAGATCTTTCAGGTGACGAGCAGCGGCGCGTGTGGATTTCTCGGGATCCTGACGGTCATCCACGTACATGTTGTGGCTGAGACCGTATCCACGGGCGCGGCTGGCCATAAATTGCCAGATGCCACGGGCTCCAACGCGAGAAACGGCGAGCGGATGGAATCCGGATTCGGCCTGCGCGAGATAAATCAGATCCTGTGGGACGCCTTCCTCTTTGAGAATGGGCAGCATCATCGAGCGATACCGGCCAGAGCGGGCCAGAGCACGCTCGAAGACGCCGCGTCCGCGATTGGAGAAGTACGCGATGTAACCTGCGACCTGATCGGTCATCATCAGCGGCAGGTCGGAGTGCGTGTTCTTCACCTCGGCTTCAGCTTTGGCCTTGGTGCCGGCGTCGGCTGATGGAACGATGCCGTTGGTTTCATCGATCGGAGCGGGTTCGGATTTCTGCTGGGGCTCCTGCGAAGCATCGGCTTCGGCGGTTCCGCCCGGATAAAGACTGTTGACGCCCTGGACGATGCGCTCGAACTCCTTGCCGAGGCGATCGTCAGAGCGGACATCGAAATTGCTGCCGAGCAGCGCGTTGAGCGCATTATCGAAATGCTGTTTGGCGTCGTCCTGGTTACCGGCGTGGTAGCTGTCGAGTCCCGCCTGGAATTCATTTTCCGCTTGGGCGACCAGTTTGCCGATGGCGTCCGGTGCGGATGCAGCCTGCGTTGAATCTCCCGCTTTCTGCACAGTAGGTTCGGACGCGGCATCAGTTTTTTGCGTAGAAGCTTCCGCCTTTGACGCTTGCTGTTCAGCGGCTGAAGCCTGTTTGGCAGCGGGTTTCAGAGCAGGAGGAGCGGCGGGAGGAAGAAGAGCAGCGGGCTTTTGGGCGCTCTGGCAGCCGCAGACAGCCATGCCGATGGCGGCGAGCATGGCGGTGCGTACATAGAGGTTCACAACTCGCATATTTCTCTATGAGATGCGCGCCCTTTCCCTGATGTGAATACCTGGTGAATTCTACCAAAAATCGTACCTGTCCTGAGCGGTATGGTCAATCGCCGAAAAGGAATCGGGATGGTTACTTTGGGCATAGAGCAGACGCGGTTACTAAAAAGAGTCCCGATGATGGGAAGACGCCGCAATGCGGAGAATTTCTACTGCAGTACCGAACTAGGATTCTGATGCCGTTATTTCGGCAGTGGTTGACGTGTAATTGTGACGGGAATTGGTTAGCCGAGTGGGTTACAGCGATTTTTCAAGCTCAGCAAGCTGTTGCATCAGACCGACGATTTGGGAGTGGCGGTCATCGTAGGCTGTGACCTCCGCAGGGCTCATGCCCACATAAACCGCGGCGTTAAGCGCTTCTGTCTGCTGCTGAGTGAGCTGCTCGATTTGGTGTCTCAGGCGATGCATCTCCGCCAGTCTGTCGGAAGGGTTGGATGGACCAGGCATGATCTGCACAATGAACTCCGGCAGGGTTGACGGTTAATGGCTAACGCCGGCGGGTTTGACTTGGACCTTTCTGCCGCTGCGATGCTTGAGGATCACTGAGGCAGCCGAATCATCTTCAGCGGTCAAGTCGGGGCTCTGCGGGACCCCCACCACGGCGCGATTGCCGGCAATGTCGGAGAGTTCCAAGGTAGGCAGCCCGGGAGAGTGCAGGCAAAGCGAGCTGCTTGCCGAACTGACGCCTCCACCAAGCGCAGTGCAGGCTCGAGCACGATCGGCGCTGAGCCAGACCCTGGGGACCTGCTCGTCCGTGCCACTCAGGGTCAAAGAGGCGGTCGTACCCTGCATGGAGAGGAGCGCAGTTCCATTGGCTGCTCTGGAATGCATTTCGAGCGAGGACCCGTCCTGGGCAGCACGCATCGACGAAACGAGCACATTATTGTGAAGCAGGTTCACGGCCGCAGCCGCGCTACTGGATGCGTCCACTGGAATGTTCAGGTTGAGAGAGGCTCCTTCGCCACTGCCGATGAGCTGCACGCGGCGTTCGCCGCTGGGCGCATAGGTTTCCAGGCCGGAGCCTTCAGGAAACACCGCGAGTCGCGCGCGGGGTTGTCCGGAGGAATCGGTAAGCGTGATTTCATTGGCGACAACTTCGGAGGTCTTCAATCTCCGTTGTTCATGGATCTGCAACAGGAGAACTGCGACTGCGATTACGACCAGACCGCTGAGGGCGAACTGTTTCAGCTGTCGAACTTCCTGTTGCAGTTCGAGCACCTGGGCCTGGAGATCCTTCTGCTGCATCTCGGAATTCATGGAGCACTCCATCAGCGGCGCACTTTAGCTAGTAAAGCCCCCGCGAGACAGCCCGTGAATACAGGCATTCCATGAATATCTCCGCAACGCTCACGGAGAATTGCTCTAACGCGGCAGGACGCGAATCTCGAACAGGCTGGGCCAGAGTTTTCCAGTCACGAACAGGCGATTGCTCGTGGCGTCATAGGCGATTCCGTTGAGGACGGCGTCGTCTCCCGGCAGTTCGCGCTCGTTGATGATTCCGTGAAGATCGATAACTCCGAGGACGCTTCCAGTTTGGGGTGAGATGCGGAGGATCACGTCTGAGTGCCAGACGTTGGCGTAGATCTCGCCGTGGATGAATTCGAGTTCGTTGAGGTTGTCGACGGGGTGTCCGGAGTCGTCGCGGACTTGAATACGCCGCACGACCTTGAATGAATTGGGATCGAGGAAGCGAAGGTAAGAAGTTCCGTCGCTCAGGATGAGATGGGTGGAATCGTGCGTCAATCCCCAGCCTTCTCCGTCGTAGTGAAAGGTCTTGAGCACTCGGAAGCTGAATCGGTCGTAAACGAAGGCTTTGTGAGCCTTCCACGTCAACTGGATCAGCGTGCTCCCCCAGTCGGTGAGGCCCTCGCCAAAATATTCGGATGCCAGGTCGTGTTTCTGGAGAACCTTCCCGGTCGTGAGATCGATCATGCGCAGCGAGGAGCGGCCGTTGAGGCCGGTGCTTTCGTAGAGATGCCCGTCAACGAAGATCAGTCCCTGGGTGAAGGCTTTGGGATCGTGCGGGTAGGCGTGAACGATCTGGTAGGTGTAGGGACGACCCGAGATCGCGGCGGCCGCGATGGCGCAGAGAATTGGGGCGGCGAACGTATGGCGGATCATGCGCGCCATCTTACGGCAAAGTCCGTTTTGCGATCCTATCAGGCTAGCTGCGGCCTCGCGGATCGGAGCGGCGCAAGATTCTTGACAAGCCGTCCTGAACGTTCTCCACAAAGCCCTTGCGGCTGGCGGCATCGCGCTGCCGCGCTTCGAGTCCGACGCATTTGCCGCAGGTGCAGTGAAACAGCGGGTTGGAAGGAAGGGCGAGATGACCGCAGTTGTCGCAGAGATACCAATCGCCGCCGCTCTGCAGCGTCATGATTTTGAAGTTGCCCGCTTCCACACAATACGGGCAACGAATGTGTTCTGCCTTGCGAAGCATGCCCAAGGTTCGACCCCACTTTCCCTCGACCAAGGCGCTACGGCACCGATTGCTATGCCGTTTTCTTTTTTCCCCCGTCCTCTTCATGCCGAACCATTCCCTGCTCTTCGAGAGCCTGATTGAGTTCGCGCATGAGCTCGAGCATTCGTTCCGTATTAAATTCCTGGGACGCTTCTTCGGCGATCTGGCGCCACGGGCGGGCGGGTTTCGGCGCAGGATTTTCTGACATCGTAGGACTCCCCAATGTGACCGATGTCCGAAGTATAGCCCAAAAGGTATAACACCTAAGTTACGCCAGAAACAAGTTCCAAAATCCGAACAAGATTGGGGACGAGACTTTGCCGAGGGGTGAGCCGGCTACACCCGCCAGTAATCGGGACGCCAGTTTTGTACGGCTTTCTTGATTTCCTTTCGGGAAGGCTTTTGCGTCAAGGCAAACTCGACCAGCTTCGGAAGCTCGGCGTCAGAGGCAAAGCGAAGTCCGCACAGCTGATCCACGGTCAATTCGGGGATGCGGGAGCGCAGCGGGTCGGGAAGAACGCGCGTGAGACGGAGTTGTTCTTCAAGGCGGATCACGCGATCCTGCACTTTGAGAGCATAGAGCCGAACTTTGAAAACGAGCACGAGCACTGCGAAGGCGAGCACGACGATCAGGAAGGAATGGAAGTTGCCGCGAAGCGAATTTCTGCCGAGATGAGTGAAGAAGTGAACCAGTGCGGTGATCAGCACGATAAAGAAGACGGGGCCGAGGAAGAAGTGAAACCAGGGATCAAAGCGCGTGTGATTGGCGTAGTTTTGTGGAGTTCTTTCGGACATGATGCCTCCTGTTGTGGCACGCTGTCGGAGTTCAATCCGCCAGGCGTCTGACTGTTATTGCGACGACGCGAGAAACGCGGTAACGCTACTGGCGAGCGACAGCAGCGCTTTCCCGCGCGCTTGCGATTCGGCCCGCGCCACAGTCTCGTTGAAATTGAGATCCGACGGCATTTTTTGCATCGAGATGTTTTCCGTCGCGTGGGCCGTATGGACGACGATGCCCGTGCGCACGTCAAGAAGAACCGATTCAGCGATGCACTGCGCCCGCACCTCATCAGATTTTAGAAAACGGCTGCGCTGGAAAGATTGAATTCGCGAAGTATATACGAACAGCAGGTCTGCTTGAACGCGGGCAGCCGCCTCTCTGAGATAGGGGACAGTACGCTTTTCGGGAACAAGCATTGATGGCAGAAAACGTACGTCTGTGAGTTGTGGCGACGAGCGGAGGGCCTGCTGGAGCGCGTCGAGATTCTTCGTCTCGATCTGATCCAGGTCCTCGGACCAGGAATTCACGATGCTGAGGCTGAGGACAGCCATATGGTGGCGATCAGAGAGATCGACTTTAGTACCGAGGATTCTGGCGATGTCCTGATCGGACAAGACTGCCTGATCACCACGGAAGAGCGACTGCGGCTCTCCCTGGTCCAGGATACTTTCCGGCGGTGGAGGTGGGGGCGGAGGCGCCATGAGGGCTTTTTTGGCGCAACCACAGAGGCTGGCCGTGCAGAGAACGACTGTCAGAACCAGGTTCGGATTTCGAGGGAGGGAAAGCATCTTACCTCCGGGGGAAACGAAAGAGTGTAGCAGAATGGGCTCATCAGGCTTCGTCGATTTTGACACGTAAGCGAAAACTGGACGGCAAACAAAAATGCCGGGAATCCTGGCGGATTCCCGGCTGTTAATTCCGCGTGTGTGTCCGTACTACTTGAGTGAGGCGAGGAGAATTTCTTCGGTGCCCGGTACATTCTGCGCGAACATCTCGCCTTCCGACTTGCTCGGCCCGAACGAGTAGACGGCGGTGGATCCTTCGATCTTCATACCAGCCAGGAAGTAGCGGCGGCCATATTTATGGAATACGAGTGAGCACTGGGTGGCTGCTTTTTTGCCTTCGGTTGCATTGGCCGGCGCCAGGATCATGATTCCTGCGTGGGCGTTGTGAATCTTCAGCAGACGCATCGTGGGGTCAGCCCATTGAATGGTGGTCTCGCCCAGAGGTATGACCGTATTGGCCACGGTATAGGTAAAGGGAACTTGAGCGACGACGCGCTCGTTGCTGCGCGCCTGGGCGGCGGCGATTGACGGAATGATGGCCAGCATGAAAACGGTAATCCATTTGACGCATTTCATAAATCACCTCCTGAAGATGTCTGTATCGTGCTCCCGCAGGCGGAAAACGTCCATGGAGGCAGTCTGAAGCGGTATCAATTGATCTGAAGAAACGTGATTTAAATCCTTGACAGGAATCGCTCGTGATAAAAGAATCCGCAGGAACGGACGCAATCGATGGCGGAACAAAGAGTACGTTTCGGCGAGTTTGAACTGGACTTCGGACATTTCCAGCTGTATCGGAATGGCGAATCCGTGAAGCTCGAGGGGCTGCCCATGCAGCTGTTGATGCACCTGGTCGAGCGCCGGCGGCAGTTGGTGACTCGGGAGGAGATTGCCAACGTGCTCTGGGGCAAAGATGTATTCGTCGATGTCGAGCAGGGGATCAATACGGCGATCCGCAAAATCCGCATCGCCCTGGATGACAATTCGTCGCATCCGCAGCTGCTGCAGACCGTGGTGGGGCGCGGGTATCGATTTGTCGCGGCGTGCGAGGAAGATGGCGCCGAGATTAAGTTTTCTGCCGAGGAGTTGGGGCGGGCAGTGATGGCGGCTGCGGGACTGCATCCGGAAGAGAAGAAGTAGAGGCTGTCTAGGACGGGAATTGCGGTTAGGAGATCTGCGGCCCGATACTTCCGGACCGGACAGGCGGGGCGGCTGTCTCTACGTGGATCGTTTCGGCGCGCCGGTGAATCCAAGGTTTCATGAAAGCCATTCAAGTCAAGCAAACAGGCGGGCCCGAGGTGATGGAACTGGTGGATTTGCCGGTTCCGGAACCGAAGTCTGGAGAAGCGGTCGTGAAGTTGTCCGCTTCGGGAGTGAATTTCATCGACGTGTATCACCGCGAAGGCCGATACAAAGCGCCGCTGCCGTTTGTTCTGGGCCAGGAGGGCGCGGGCGTTGTGACCGCGGTTGCGGCGGATGTGAAGTCGGTGAAGGTGGGCGATCACGTGGCATGGGTTCATCTGCTGGGCGCGTATGCCGAATATGAGGCCGTGGCCGCACAGCGACTGGTGCCGATTCCCGCCGGAGTGAGCGATCAGCAGGCTGCGGCGGCCATGCTGCAGGGGATGACGGCGCATTATCTGTCGCACGACACGTATCCGCTGAAGCGTGGAGAGACGGCTCTGGTGCACGCGGCCGCAGGTGGAGTCGGGCTGCTGCTCGTGCAGATGGCGCATAACATCGGCGCGCGCGTGATTGCGACGGTTTCGACCGAGGAGAAGGCGAAACTGGCGCGCGAGGCTGGCGCGGACGAAGTCATTCTGTATACGCAGCAGGATTTTGAAGGAGAGACGAAGCGGCTGACGGGTGGCAAGGACGTCGATGTCGTGTACGATTCGGTGGGCAAAACGACGTTCGAGAAGGGGCTGAACGTGCTACGCCCGCGGGGAATGATGGTGCTGTATGGCGGATCGAGCGGCGCGGTGCCTCCGTTCGATCTGATTGCACTGTCGGTGAAGGGATCGTTGTATGTGACCCGGCCGACGCTGGCCAGTTATACGATCACACGCGAGGAATTGATGTCGCGATCGAGCGCAGTGTTTGGGATGATCGCGGCGGGAAAGCTGAAGCTGAGGATCGAGCACACGTATCCGCTGGCGGAGGCACAACGCGCGCATCGGGAACTGGAGGGAAGGAAGACTACCGGAAAGTTGCTGCTGATCCCGTAAAAGCGGGTGTCGGACCTCGGACGTCATCAGGATTCGACAAGACGGCGGCGGTACTAAAACATCATGAAGGCTATTCGCGTATCGCGTACTGGGGAACCGTCGGTGATGGAAGTCGTCGACGTGCAGATTCCGCAGGCGAAGTCTGCCGAGGCTCTCGTAAAGGTGCATGTGGCGGGAGTGAACTCCATCGACGCGCAGTTTCGCGATGGGCGATTGCGCACGCCGCTGCCGCTCATTCCCGGGCAGGAAGGCGCGGGTGTCGTGACGGCTGTCGGTTCGCAGGCGAAGATGGTCAAAGTTGGCGATCGCGTGGCCTGGAGCGGCACGCTGGGTTCATACGCCGAGTATGTTGCCGTACCCGAAGAGCATCTTGTTCCCATCCCCGATTCGATCACAGACGAGCAGGCCACGGCGGTCATGGTGCATGGGCTGACGGCACATTATCTGGTGAACGATGCGCATAAGCTCAAAGCGGGAGAGACAGCGCTCGTCCATGCCGCAGCGGGCGGAGTCGGATTGCTGCTGGTGCAGATGGCGCGCGCTGCTGGAGCAAGAGTGATCGGCACGGCATCGAGCCCAGAGAAGGCAGAACTGGCGCGGGAGGCTGGAGCGGATGAAGTCATTGTCTTCACGCGGCAAGATTTTGAGCCTGAGGTGAAGCGGTTGACTGGCGGTAAGGGCGTCGATGTCGTGTATGACGGAGTCGGGAAGGCGACGTTCGAAAAGAATCTGAACGTGATGCGACTGCGCGGGATGCTTGTGCTCTACGGGATGTCGAGCGGGGCGGTGCCTCCGGTGGATCCGGCGAAGCTGTCGGAAAAAGGATCGTTGTACATGGCGCGGACGACGTTGGCGCATTTCACAGCAACGCGCGAAGAGTTGCTGGCGCGGACTCACGATCTGTTTGGCATGATCAACGCTGGGAAGCTGAAGGTGCGGATTGCGAAGACGTATCCGCTGGCCGAGGCGACTGCAGCGCATCGGGACCTGGAAAGCCGGCAGCTGAGTGGGAAGCTGCTGTTGATAGCCGAATGAGCTCTCTGTGTCCGACTCTGAGCGGAAGGTAAAGATCCGGAATTCATGAGCCTTTCCGGAAAAAATCCGTTTTGTGAGACGTAGTGTTAAAGCAGACGGAGCTTTGGGAAATCCTGCTGGTAACGTCCGGGATCGAGCGTGTAGAGGCGGTCGGCGTGAAGCGAAGCGTGAGCTGCGATGAGGAAATCCGCCAGGAGCCGCTTCGGAGACGCGCCGCCCGATCGACGTCTGCGTTGAGCGTACGTCCCGAACGCATCTGCTGCTTTCCGCCACACGGATTCGTCCAGAAGAAACTCGACGGCGATGCCCGTTTCTGACAGGAATTTGTCTACAAAGTTTCGCGGCGCGGTTGGGTGTGCTGCGAGTTCTACATAAACGGGCCCGGAAATGACAATCGCCCCTAAGGCCCGGGCGCGTTGCAGGTTTTCCAGGATACGTGCAGCGGCAGGTTCCGTGGACCAAAGCGCGGAGAGGATGTTGGTATCAAGCGCTGTCTTCATTCGTACCGTTAGTCTTAAGCGCCGTTAATCTTCGCCACGGCGCATGTCATCGATCCACGCACGGATACCCTTTTCGCCGCCGGGGAAGGGGCCGAGAATGCCGCGAAATTTCTCGAACGGATTTTCCTCCGAACGCGCGGGACGAACTACGACAGCGCCGTCTTCGATGACGAAGTTGATCCGGTCTCCCGCCGTGACTCCCAAATGGTTCCGGATGTCTTGAGGAATGGTCACTTGGCCTTTGGAGCTGATCGTGCTCATCTTTACCTCAATTCTTTATTGTAAAGATATCATGCTTTACTGATTGAGACAAGAGAGACTCTGCCCGCCCTCTATCGCAAGTACGCTCGAGCGTAGGTCGGCACTTCGACGTTCTGATCGAGTTTGGGGTCGTTGATCGCGGCGCCTGCCTTCATCTCCAGAGGAATCACTCCGGCCCAGGTGGGGAAATTCATGTCGTCGTCATCGTCGATCGGCGGGCCGGTGCGGACTTTGGCGGAGAATTCTTCTATTGGGAGGCGGAGAACGGACGTGGCTTTGAGTTCGCGGTCGTTGGGCTGGCGAATGTCGACCCAGCGCCCCGGCAGGATGTGATCGGAGAGAACGCGCAACGCGGTGAGCTTTTCTTCGGGATCGTCGACCAGCGTAGCTTTGCCGAGGATGACGACCGAACGGTAGTTCATCGAGTGATTGAAAATCGAGCGGGCGAGCACGAGTCCGTCGAGCAGTGTGACTGTCACGCAGACCGGAACGCCGTCTTTCATCTGGCGCAACATGCGGCTGGCGGCTGAGCCGTGGATGTAGAGGTTCGAGTCCTTACGACCGTACGAGGTGGGGATTACATAAGGCTGGCCGTCGATCGAGAAGCCGACGTGGCAGAGGAATCCTTCATCGAGAATGCGGTAGGCAGTTTCGCGGTCGTAGAGCGCACGATCCGGTTCGCGGACGACACGAGTCCGCGCGGTTGGGAGTTGAGTTTCAGACATGTTAGGAGTGAACTCCGGGCAAGCGCCAAGGATGGGGCAAGTGTAACATCCGGCTTGCGCGCGTCGGCGTTCCGGCGTTTAGCTTTCGACACTGCGTCAACCGTTGGACTCGAACATCCCCACTTCTGGCAAACTCGGCCAGAAGTAGGGCACCCCACGACCTCAAAGCTCAGGGCCAGCTGAAACTGAGCACTAGCCTCTAACCACTAACCTCTGAAGGCTTAGCTCTGACGTCCGATGCCTGATAGCGATTCTCCCGGTAGATGCTGGCGAAGATAATCGCCACGATCAGTAGCGCGATTGGAGTGAAGATGCTGGCTTCGGGGCCGACGCTGCCTCCGGTGAGCCAGCGTGGTCCGGTGAAGGCGCAGTTGAACAGGTTGTGATAAGGCGCGATGCCGCTGTCAGGAACGCCATAGAAGAACGTCTGTCCCCAATCCCAACCGGCGTGAAATCCGACGGCCCACCAGAGATTTCCGGTGCGGCGCAAAAACAGGCAGAACAACAGCCCGAACAGAACAACTGAGAGAAGGCCGGCGTTGCTTTCGCCGGGATTGCCGGCGTGCGCGAGCCCGAAGAGCGCGGAGAGCAGGAATGCCGAGGGCCAGAATCCCATGCCGGTGGTGAGCGTGTATTGGAGATAGCCGCGGAAAGCGAATTCTTCAGCCAGGCCGACGACGATGAAGGTTGCGGTCCAGGCGAGCGTGGCTTCCGCGATGGTATTGCCGTGAATGTTGAGCTCGGTGAGGCGAAATCCGTGAAGGGCAAAGATGCCGAGCAGGCATCCGCTGATGGCGGCGAATCCGACGAGCGCGCCGATCCAGAAATTCTTGCGGAATGCCGAGCGCAGTGGGAGGCCGTATTGGCCGAATTTGCGTTTTTCGATGCTCGCCATGATGAGCGCGGCAATTGAAAAGATGACGAAGATCGTGCCTTCGCTCAGGCCTAGACCGACGGGGGTAAGTTGCGATACCCCGACTCGAGCCTTCCCGTGAGCAACGATGCCGATTCCGACGAAGAGCACAGCGAAGAGAGCGGCGACGACAGCGAGGAATATTAGGGCGCGCCATCCGGCACGGATGCCATTGGGGCCGCGAAAGGCGGTGTAGTGCGGGGGCGTGGGGACGGGTGGCGGAACTGGAGGCGTCGGACTCGGAAGTCCCGGGGATAGATCGGCCATGACGATTCCTTTCGGGTTAACCCGTCATTTTCTGACGTTCGCGGAGGGATACGCAACGAGGCCGAGAAAAGATCCGGCGGAAGCGAATTCAGCCGAGCCATTGCGGGTTCTGATATGTACCGTCGAAGTCATGGCTGATCTTGTAGCGCTCGAACTCTCCGTTCTTCGCAGCGGATGCGGTTTTGGCGAGAAGAGATGCGACCTCGGCGGACGACATGGGCTTAAAGTTGCGCGCCGCATCGAGCGCCTGATGCAGGATGTCCATCGAGTCGCATCCGGTGATCACGACGCTGGTGGGCAGATTCATCGCGTAGTGCAGACACTCGATAGGAGTGGCGGTCTTGCTTTTCAGGATGATCTTGTCCCCCATCGGCTTCATGCCGAGCACCCCGATCTGATGCTCGACGAGCACGGGCAGGACTTTTTTCTCAAAACTGTCGAAGTGGGCGTCCATAACGTTGAGCGGCATCTGCACGGTGTCGAAGATGAAGTTGTGGGCAAAGGCCGTGTGGAGCATCTTAAGGTGAATGTCGGGACTCTTGTGCCCCGTGAATCCGATGTAGCGGATCTTTCCCTGTTTTTTGGCTTCGAGCACCGCTTCCATGCCGCCGCCTTTTGCGAAAATGCGGTCCGGATCGGTGTCGCGGATGACTTCGTGGAATTGCAACAGATCGATGTGATCGGTCTGCAGGCGGCGCAGGGATTCCTCCAGCTGCTGCGAGGCCGCTTGCTTTGTGCGGCCATCGATCTTCGTCATCAGAAATGCTTTTTGCCTGTAGCCGTCGCGGAGCGCCTTCCCCATGCGGATTTCGCTCTGCCCGCCGTTGTAGTCCCAGCAGTTGTCGAGGAAGTTGATGCCGACATCGAGACCGCTGCGGACGATGCGGATGCTTTCCTGCTCGTCGGACTGCATGCCGAGGTGATAACCGCCGAGGCCGACGATGGAGACACGTACGCCCGTGCGACCGAGAGGTCGAACGGGCACCTCGCAGCAACCGGCGTGGGCGAATTGTTTACTCAGCGATGTCGTGAGAGTCGTTGCGGCGGCGGTTTGCAGGAACCGACGGCGATCCATGGTATTCAGAGTCGCGCACCAGAGGGGCGGTTGCAAGAAGTTTTCTTGCGGCGGCGATCTGAAGAAATGCATAGGTCCTGAGGCGCGAAAACGGCGCGTGCCTCAGGATGACAGTGATCTCTAATATTTTTTACCAGTTCACTTTCATCGCGAATTGAAATTGGCGCGGATCGTAGGCGGCGGTGGCCTGTCCGGCGTTGGTAAACAGTGGGCTGACTGCAGCCACATTCATTTTGTTGGCGATGTTGAACATGTCGACAATGAAATCTGCGCTGAAGCGCTCGGTGAAATAAACGCGCTTTGAGACACGCATGTCGCCGAAGGCGGTCCAGGGAGTGACTCCGGCATTGCGTCCGAGATTGCCGTCGAGTTGCAGCAGTGTTGGGACGATTCCGGTGGCCACGAAGCCGTTGATGCAGGGCTCCTGGAACGTTCCGGTCGGCGAGTACTTTGATTTGTAGACGGTGCCGCAGGCGGGATCGACTGTGGTGTTAGGACGGCTAGTTAGAGAGGAAAGCTGAAAGTTATCGCCGCTGCCGGTGATGATGTTGAACGGACGTCCCGAGCTGAGTTCGAGCAGAGGAGCGAAGGTCCAATCGCTGAAGACTTCCCCGGCGAATCCCATGCCAGAGATCCTTCCCGTCTGATAGACGCCGCTGAAGACGAAGCGATGGCGCTGGTCGAATAGAGAAGTCGAGCGCTCGATGCCAGGGTAATAGCTGTCCTGCGGCGTAGTGGTGGACTGCAAATCGGTCGAGTCGTCGATCGCGTGCGACCACGTGTACGAAGCGAGGAATTCGTAGTGGTTGCCGAAACGCTTGCGCAGATTGGCGCTGAAGCCGTGATAGATGGAGCTGCCGTTGGAGTAGTTGGCGTCCATGTCGCCGAAGGGGACGCATCCGGCAGAAGTGAAAGTCGTCGTATCGCAGTTGGAATTGAAGCCGGGCAGAGCTTTCACCAGGGCTGCGGCTTGATCGATGCAGGTTATGCCCGAAGCGCCTTGGCTCGCATATGCGCCGATGATGGACGGGTTCAATCCTCCGGGGCGGAAGAAGTTCATCAGCGAGGCATCGACGTAAGGATACGGGCTGGTGGGGCTGCCTCCGGGACTGCATCCGCTCACGGTGAACGGGCTGGCCGGTGGAGTTCCGCCAGCAGCGAGGGCGTCGTAATACGCTGCTTCGTAGTTGGCAGTCATCAGATCGCCGCGAATCGTGTTGGCGTTGATCGGGCGATTCAGGTGGCGTCCGCCGTTCCAGTTGTAGGCGAGGCTGAGCGCGAAGCCTTTGCCGAGATCGCGCTCGAGGGTCAGATTCGCCTGCTGCGAATACGCGTAGACGAAGTTCGCCGACTGCGGATAGCCGAAGGGCTGGAATCCGAGCGGCAGGAAGGTCGAGTTCGCGGCGTTCAGATAATTCTGGTTAAGAAAGACCGATTGCGGGAAGTTCAACGCCTGGAACTGCTGCTGGTTCGGAAGATATCCGAGGGCGCTGGCGGTGGTCGGATTCAAGGTAGCGGCGCAGGGATTCGCGGGGCTTGGCTGATTGATCGGCAATCCTTGAAAAACCGTGATCGCGTTCAGATTGCCCGGATTGCCTGCTCCGCTGCAGACGGAGGTGCCGGCGAAGGCGAGCTGGCCGCTGGAAGATCCGTCGGAGGCGTCGCCGAGGAAGTAAAGGCCGAGCAATGGATGGTCGTAGAACATTCCGAACGAGGCGCGCACGACCGTCTTGCCGTCGCCCTTCGGGTCCCACGCAACACCGATGCGCGGCTGAATGTTGTTGGCGTCGGTCTGGATTCCTTTCTGCAATCCAAGAAGCTTGTAGGCGGAGGCGGCGAGACCTTGCGGAGCCTTGAAGGTCGGCGGAATTTCTACGTCATAGCGAATGCCGTAGTTCAGGGTCACATGTGGATTGACGCGCCAGGAGTCCTGAAAAAATACGCCGATCGGAACGTTGCGGAACGAATCGCTGGGACTGCCGAGGCCCTGGATGAAATCGCCGGGTAGTCCGGCACCATAGGCCTGCACCGCATTAAGACCGGGGAAATCCGGCAGCGCTCCCGGTGCAGGGTTGACGAATCCTAAATTGGAAGCACTGAAGGAACCGAAGTCGTAAACTCCGCCGTAGTTGACGGTGAAGATGGCCGTCAGCGGGAGGTAATTGAGGTCGAAGCCAAACTTAGTATTGTGGCGTCCGAGGGTCCAGGAGAAGTTGTCGGTGAACTGATAACGCTGTTCGGTACGCTGAATGTAGGAATAAGGCTCGCGTCCGAAATAAGCGAAGCCGGGAATGTTGATCGCGGGGTCTGAGCCTCCCGGGACGGCGGTGTTGTAGAAGTACGAGAGTCCGCGGCGCGCGTACTGGAAGCGGAATTCGTTGACCTTGTCCGCTCCGATGGTCCAGGTGTCCTGGAACGTTCCATTGACGTCGCGGTAGGTCTGCTGCGAGGTGCGCGAGTACGCATTCTGGCCGAAGGGCTGATCTTGTCCGCTCACCTCGATGCCGGTGACGGTGCTGGGGCTAACGCCGATACGGAATGTCAGGCGGTGATTATTCCCGATGTTCTGATCGAGACGGAATGAGTAAAGACTCGTGCCCTCGAACACGGGGAAGTTCCCTTCTTGCGATGCGAGGCTCTGGTACGAGGCTGGAACGAAACAGGGTGGCGAACTGCAGCTTGTCGGGAAGCCTGCGATTCCCGGGACACCTCCGGTGAGTCCCAGAGGCCACTCGCCATTGACCGCCATGCCCGAGGATGCGCCTACTAAGCCAAGGTATTGCCCGACTTCCTGCGCATAGGCAGGGTTAGAGGCGACCGTGGCATCGACAGCAGG
>DATEJO010000011.1:0-14064 GCA_035277905.1 Candidatus Sulfotelmatobacter sp. | reverse complement strand
CGCCTGTTGACTTTGGAAACAGCACCGCATTATCGTTGCATCTCAGCGCGCGGGGCGCATCCAGTCCGCGGAAAGGGCCAAGCCCACCTGCAGAGTCGCACGACTACAATCTGACACATCTTCTTTCTGCCTGCGATGCGGACACAGGCGACCAACGAAAGGAGATTCCATGTCCAAGCAACTCCCGCCGAATCCCAGTCTCGAACAACTCAAGAAACAAGCCAAGTCGCTATTAAAGCGGCAACAGGCCGCCGACCCCGAGGCTCTGAGTCGCATTCGCGAAAATCATCCGCGCTATAAGAATCTTTCGGAAAAAGCTATCGCCACTTCACCATTCGCGCTTGCCGACGCGCAGCTGGTGATTGCGATCGAATACGGATTCTCCTCCTGGTCCAGGCTGCAGTCTCATGTCAAAACGTTGGAAGCGGCCAGCTCCACCGCGGAGGCGTTCGCATTTTTGCGCGATTCCGCTGGAAAGGGCGATCTCGCCCGAATCAACACACTGCTCGATGCCCATCCTGAGCTCATCAACGAGCGCGGCGGAGAAGGAGTAAGGACGGCGCTGCATCAGGCGGTCTTCGGCAACAGCGAAGCAGCCGTCAAGCTGCTGCTCGAGCGCGGCGCCAATCCCAACATTCGCTGTGAAGGCGATAATGCCTATCCGCTCCACTTCGCCGTCGAGAAGCATCGCTTCGCCATCGTTCGTCTTCTGGTGGAACATGGCGCCGATACGATCGGCGAAGGCGACTACCACGAACTCGGCGTGATCGGATGGGCAACCGCATGGGACTACATTCAGCCCAATCCCGAAATCGTTCCATATCTGCTGGCCCATGGAGCGAGACACAATATTTTCTCCGCCGCCGCTATGGGGGAAGCAGAAAAGATTCGAGAGCTGGTCGCGCGCGCGCCCAGCGATCTCGAGCGGCGCATGAACGGATCCAGGATGCGGAGCATGCCCCTTCATCTCGCCGTCATGAAGAATCAACCCGCCTCCCTGACCACTCTGCTCGATCTCGGCGCGAACACGGAGTCGCTCGACGAAGCCGGTTTCTCTGCTCTCGATCTGGCAGCATTCGAAGGACGCCACGAGCTGGCACAAACGTTGCTGCAGCGCGGAGCGAAGGTGCGGCTGCCGGCCGCACTGGCTCTGCATCGAACGATGGACGTCGAAACACTATTGCGTCGAGATCCCGGCACGCTGAAACCCGGCTGCCGATGGGGCAATTTGATCGTTCGCGCCAGCGAACGTGCGTCCGGCGATGTCGTCGAGGCACTAATCCGCCACGGAGCGTCAGTGAACGTACACGACGATCCGAAAACCTCGATCGACGCGACCAGCGGATACACTCCGCTGCACGCGGCCGCATGGTACGGAAACATCAGCGCTATCGAGGTGCTGATGAAGCACGGCGCCAATGTCCGCGCGCGCGAAGAAAAGTATCACGGCACCCCCGCCGGATGGGCCGACTACTCCGGTCACAAAGAAGCCCGCGACCTGATTCTGCGCGGGCCGATCGACATCATCGAGGCCATCCAATACGACATGGCCGACCGCGTCAAAGCCGTGTTAGAAGAAGACCTCGCGGCGCTGAACCGCGCTTTCCGCGAGTACGGTCTTTTCCCCTATGACGCCGAAACGTGGCACACTCCCCTAGCCTACGCGGTCACGCGCGGTCGTGAAGAGATCGTGCGCTTACTGATCGAACGCGGAGCAGATAAGACGTTACGCACCCCCGAAGGCAAGACTCTGCTCGAGCTCGCACAAAAAGCAGGCCATCCAGAAATTGCAGAGATTCTTGATGGAATACCTGGAGGCCATGAAACCAGAAGCTAGGACGCATGGCTCAGGCTTCAGTTGGTCGCCATCAAAAACCGGAACGCTGTAGACAGGCTACTCATGGCGCAACGCCACCACCGGGTCGACGCCAAACGCCCGCCGCACGGGAACGTAGGTCGCTAGCAGAGCGATCATGGCGAGCAGAACCGAAACGCCTAGATAGGTGACTGGGTCGGTGGGTGCGACGCCCACAAGAAAATCGACGACCAAATGTCCGACGATGAATGCGACCAGCAGGCCTGCTGCGAGTCCGGTAGCGATCACTAGAACTCCCTGACGTCCTATCACGCGCAGTATGTCCTGTCGTTGCGCGCCGAGGGCCATGCGAATGCCGATCTCCTGCGTGCGCTGACTGACAGTGTATGAGGTTAGCCCATATAGTCCGACAAGGGTGAGCACAAGCCCAAGCACTCCGAGAGTGGCCGGCAGACTCGCACCAACTTCGAAAAGTAATAGCCCATTGCCTCCATGCAGAACCTCGCTCATCCGCCGCACACCATAAATCGGAAGAGTCGGAGAGAGCGAGTGCGCGATGTTCCTCACTTCTGATTGCAGCTCTTGTGGACTGCGGCTGGAACGGATCTGCAAAGTTTCGACGCCCGCATAGCTTTGCGTGATGGGGCGGTAGTAAATGAGTTCGAACGGGCCATACAGTTCGCTCATTCGCACATTCCCTGCGACTCCCACGATGGTTAACGGACGATTCGGATCGGCCGCAGTGGTGAATGATCGGCCAACCGGGTCCTGTCCGGCCCAGTAGCGATCGGCCATAGCTCGATTGATCACTGCGACCGCGGCCGAGTGTTCGTTATCGGTGGCACTAAATTCCCGTCCCCGAAGAAGAGCGATGCGATTGGTTGCAAAGTACTCGGACGAGACGTCACAGAACAGAGCGTGAGGTGCTGGTGAATTGGGGTTTGCCGAAAAACCTGGAATCACCAGGTCGCTGCCGGAGATGTTGTTGTCGAGGGGAACGGCGGATGCGAGGCTTGCCGACTCGACTCCGGGAATTGCGCGCGTCCGCTCTAGAATCTCCGAGTAGAACGAGCGACCCTGCGCCTCACCGTAGCCGATCTCATCGGAGTCAAGCGTCAGGTTAAGCACCGACTGAGCGTTGAATCCCAAGTCGGCCTTTTGTAGGCCGCGCAAACTGCGAACAAACAATCCCGAGATGACGAGTAAGGTGACGCAGGCAGCAACCTCGCTGCCGACGAGGATGGCACGAAGTTGCTGGCGAGCGCCGGTCGAGCCGCGGCCGCCTTCATGTAGAGTCTCCTGCAAATTGCCTCGCCAGATCCGAATCATCGGCACCAGCGTCACCAGAATCGCCGTCACGGATGCCACGGCGACGACATATAAGAAGACGCGCCAGTTCAAACCGAAATCCAGAACGAAGGGCAACTCGACTTGAAGTGGTACCGATCGCATTATCCGGGTTGCTCCCACGGCGAGCAGAATTCCAAGAGCGCCTCCTAGGGCCGCAACCGTCAGGCTCTCGGTCAGCAACTGGCGCATCAGGCGGCTGTTGCCGGCACCGAGCGCAGCGCGTACAGCCATCTCGCGCTGGCGGCCAAAGCTGCGAACCAGGAAGAGGTTCGCTACGTTCACGCAAGCGAGCGCGAGCACCATGCCGCCGAGAATCAGGAAAAGCGCGGCAAGTTTGGGAAGCGGGTTCACCTCGCCGCTAATGAGTCCGGGTGGCCGCAGTTGATTCGCGCGAAGCTCTCCGATCGCTCCATCCCGCGGAAACTCCTTGAGCAAGCGCTGACCAACCACCGCCAGTTCCGATTGCATCTGAGACTTTCTGATCTGCGGCTTGAGCCGTGCGAAGGCGACCATGCTGCGCGTTTTGGGATTCGACAGGAAATCGCTCGCGACCCCTCTCTCGATCGAGTACATGCTTAGCGGCAAGTAAGCCTGCGCCTCGACCAGCGGAGTGGGGCCCAGAAATCCCTTGGGAGTGACGCCGACCACGGTAACAGGATGGCCATTGATGAAAGCGGCCCGGCCAAAGATCGTTGAATCGCTGTTGAAGCGCGATGTCCAATAGTTATAGCTGAGAATAACGACCGCATCTGAGCCAGCTACTCTTCCTTCATCAGGCAGAAAGAAACGCCCGGCGGCTGGCGCGATGCCCAGCAGCGGAAAAAAGTCGCTGCCGACATAAACCGTCTGAATCGGCTTCGTCACGCCATCCACAGTCAGTCCGTTTTGCGCGTTCTGCGCCCCCTCCAGTCCTCCAAAGATGAATGGCGTCATGCCCGAGAAAATGCCGGTAGTTTGCTTTTGAATTTCGGTGAACTCGGGATATGAAAACTGAACCTCGTTGTTCCCCGCAGGCCGGGAGAAAACGAGGAATTGCACCTGCTCCGGGTTCGAGATCGGAAGCGAACGCAGGACCAGCCAGTCCACCAGGCTGAAGATCGCCGCGTTCGCTCCGATACCAAGTCCGAGCGTGAGCACAACGATGGCAAAGAATGCGGGCTTTTTGCTGAACTGCCGCAGCGCATAACGGACGTCCCGCGTTAGACTCGACATGATTTCCTCCCCTGCGCACACTTCGTCGGTGGCGCAGGAGTGCAATCCGTTCGCCACAACGACACCACCCAAATGGTTGAAATCAGTGACCGTTGCTGCAGCAGCGAAGCCGCAGCGTCCAGTTTGCATCAGGTGATGTTCGCAACTGGACAGAGAAAATCGGCCTACTCCGCACCACGCAAACGCGAGAATGACTTCAGCGTCCTGCAGTCAACACGCTTCAGTTTTGGCATAAGCAGAAGTTTTCCACAGAAAAATCGTCCGAATTGTGACGTACAACCTTGATTCTCACAGCCCCCAGAAGCGCACAATGCCCACGTGCGCATTGCACCGCAGAAGTACCGAAGGTCGTGGCTGGGATTTCGAGCCCCTAGCCTCTAGCCTCTGGCCCCCTAATCCAAGACTTGCAACTCGGGCCTCGCGACTAGCTAACTCCTTATTCCGGAAGATTTTGCGTGTAAGTCATTCTTTGACAATATTTTGCAAGGCATGACTTGGATCTGCACGACGTAACAGGCCTGAAATCAATAATTTGCGGGAATCGATCTAAAAAAAATGTTTTACGTTGTGCAACTCAAAGTCTTCAGCAAGTCCTTATTCTGGAAGATTTTACCCGTAAATTCTTTCCTTCCAAGATTTTGCAAGCACAAAAACGATCCAAAACCAGCAACTCGTTTATCTGGAATATTTTAGCGGGATCGATCAAAAATTTTCGGGCCAGCGCCTGATGTGCGCACGTGCAAGCAAACGAGCAAAGAGGTTCCGCTAGAAAAAAGATCGGGAAAGAGTCTGACGAGGTTTCCTAGTCCCGAGTCCCTAGCCTCTAACCCCTGAACCCAAGACTAACGACCAACGACGAGCGACCAACGACTGGAAGTTGGCTGCCCCCCAGGGATTCGAACCCCGATATGCTGATCCAGAGTCAGCTGTCCTGCCGTTGAACGAGGGGGCAGTTTTTTGATTGGAAGAGCCCGAGCAACAGGCTCGTTCTGATTCTACGGTCACGGGCGAAACGCGGTCAACAACGCCATTGCTTGAGTCAACTCAGGTTTCCCGAAGTTGGCCCGTTACTAGCCCTCAGCCGAATGCGTCACCCGGAAGACCCGCGCTTTCTCCAGCCGGTTGAGGGATCTCGCGGTGGCTGATATTGCGGGTCCATGGAGATCGCTGAAATCGGGTCCGATCGCGCTGTAGAATTTGGAAAGAGTCCGTCGCGAATGGAGATTTAAAAACGCAATGCCCACCACCTTCGAAGCAAGCCCCACTACTTCTGATTACGCCGAGATGGCGCGGCGTCCGCTTGTGCCGGAGCAGTGTACATTGATCGTCATCGATATACAAGAAAAGCTGCTGCCGCCGATCTTCCAGAAAGATCTGCTAGTGCGCAACGCGCAGCTGCTGATCCGCGCAGCCGGCATCCTGAAAATCCCGGCGATGGTCAGCACCCAATATGCGAAGGGACTCGGCCAGACCGTTCCCGAGATCGCTTCCCTGCTCTCCGGAACCGAGTCGGTCGACAAGACGCTGTTCTCCTGCTTCGGCAGCGACGCTTTTTGCGCGGCGCTCAAGCGCCTGCCCGGCCAGCGGACCACGTTGCTTCTTTGCGGCATGGAAAGTCACATCTGCGTGGCGCAGACCGCTCTCGCCGCGTTGCGCGAAGGATATCTGGTACACGTCGCCTCGGACGCAGTCAGTTCTCGCACAGAATGGAATTGGAAGATTGGCCTCGAGCGAATGCGATCTGCAGGAGCAATCATCTCCTCGACCGAGATGATGATCTACGAGATGATGCGCGCGTCATCGTCAGCGGCGTTCAAGGAATTACTGCCGTTCCTGAAGGGATAGTTTCGAGTTTCAGGTTTCGAGTTTCAAGTAGTCAGAGCGGCCGCGTTTTGGAGGGTGCTTCTCGAAACTTGAAACTCGACACTCGAAACTGCCCTACGCTTCCGCCGGTTCCTGCTCTCTCTTCTTCACGCGGACGACGGTGATCTTCGCGAAGCCCTCGTCGAAGGCGGGCGGCTTCAGCTTGGCCGCCATGCGCCGCATGATGTCCTCGGGGACGACGCGATCCCGCCGGTTATGCCGTTCAACGCAGACATCGAGCGGCACATCGAAAAAGACAGCGTGCACTTCGTAGTTGTAGTCCTTGGCGAGCTTGATCCAGTGCTGGCGCTCCTGCGGAGTTAAATTCGTCGCGTCCACATAATTCATCGGACGCTTGGCGATCAGCCGCGCCTTCAGCATCGAGCGCAGATTCGAAAACACGAGATCCTGGAAACGCTGCTCGCGCACGTCATCGAACAACAGCGCGCGAACCATATCGCTTGAAAGCGGCGTCACGTTGTGCCGCTTGAACCACGAACTCTTGCCGGAGCCGGGCAATCCGATCGCGAGGACAACAATTCCCTTCGGAGCCCGTGCCGGAGTCGCTGGAACAACGACTGGAGCGGCAGGAGCCTCTGGAGCGGCTGCTTCAGCTTCGCCCGCGGGAGTCTCGAGCACAGGCTCCTCCGCACCCTCGACGCCAGGGACAGTGCCTTTCGCCGCGGCGGGAGCGAATGCCTGCGCGACGGCTTGTTCGCGGCCGCGTCCACCACGCCCGCGACCGCCGCGGCGGCGGCGTCCGCGTCCACTGCCACTGCGGCGATTGTCTTGATTGGCGGGCGCCTGCGGAGTGGCCTCGTCGAGCTCCGGAGCGGCGGCAAATTCTTCGGCTGCGGGCTGCCTTTCGGCTACAGTTTCGGGTGCTTCGGAGGGACTCGTTTCGCTTCCGGTCGCCGCCGACTCGCTCGCGTCGAAGTAGGCGGGCTGCAGGGGCGGCGGCGCTTCCTGCTTTGGCTGTTCGGTATTCTTTTTGCGGCGCTGCAAGCGATCGCGCATCCATTTACGCATGTTCAGGCTTGTAACACAGATGGCCGGACCGGAGCAATCGTCAGAGCCTGGTTGCGAACCATCCACGGCAGCGGGGACCGCATCCAGCGCTCCGTTTCCGTCGCCGCGCCGCCAGAAAGGACGTTATGCCGAGCCAGGTGCCATCCGCCATTCATAAACAAAAGTATATTTCCTTAACGACGTTTCGGAAAACGGGAGTTGCCGTGCCAACACCGGTATGGTTTGGCGAAGAGGATGGCAAGCTCTACGTGATGACACGCGCCGATATGGGCAAGACGAAGCGAGTCCGAAACAATCCGCAGGTGAAGATTGCGCCGTGCAGCATTCGCGGGAAAGTGACAGGTCCTGAATTCGCCGCAACGGCGAGGCTCCTGCCGCCGGAGGACTGGCCAAAGGCCCGCAAGACCATCACGAGCAAATACTGGCTGGCGAAGCTGTCGTCGCCATTCTCGCGCGCGGATGCTTTTATTGAAATCAGTTTCGAATAGAGAATCACACGTTCTTTGATCCTTAATGGTATACTTTACATCACAAAGTCCTCTGTGATAGTCTACATATGGTTCGGTCGTCACGCGGCTGAAATCGGAGGGCCTTTGAACGAATTCTCGACTGCATCTTTGACTACCGCGATCCGCAATCGTTCCCGGTCGATGGGTACTAAATTACTGGTTGTCGGTTTTCTTGCACTTCTCATGGCGATCCCGGCGTTCTTCGTCACTGAAGTTGTGGAGGACCGTTCTGATCGGGCCAAGAGTGTGATGCAAGAGATCAGCGGCCACGTGGGTGGGCAACAGATCTTTCTCGGGCCTGTGCTGGCGATTCCCTACACGGTCCCATCAAGCTATCAGGGTGGCGTTGCGGAGACAGGAGTGTACGTGGTGTTTCCAGTCGAGGGCGATGCTGCGGTGAAAGTGCGAACGGAGGAGCGCCGCCGTTCCCTTTTCAAGGTTCCGGTATTTGAATCAGATCTCAAATTCGACGCTCGTTTCGACCTGGCTGGCGTACCGTCGGCAGCGCCGGCAGGTGCAACTCTCGACTGGACTCGCGTCACGCTTGTGGTCGGAGTAAGCAACGCCCACGCGGCGCTGGCGGACGGCACTCTCACCGCTGATGGCAAAACAACGAACTTCGTCCCGGTCGACAGCATTGCTGATTCCACAAGTTCGCAGAGACTTCCCCTTACATATCTGGGAGTAAATGCGAAAGATGTCGCGCAGCCACATGGGAATTTTCGGGTGACCGCAGATTTGCGTTTCTCGGGTGCACAACGCCTGGCTGTACTGGCCTATGGGAAGACTTCGCATCTCACCGTCGATGGAGACTGGAGAAGCCCAAGTTTTGATGGAGCTTTCCTTCCGATCAAACGTGCAGTATCTGAGCACGGTTTTAGTGCGGAGTGGCTCATACCTTTCATTGCCCGCGGGGTTCGCGCCGAGGGTACCAATGTCGCTGTGAGTAATCTGGACAGCTCCGCTCTGGGAGTCTCGTTCATCGAAGTTGCAGATCCATACCAATCAGTCACGCGCGCATTGAAGTACGTCCCGCTATTCGTCGGACTGGTGTTCCTGTCCTACTTCATTTTCGAAGTGACGGCTCGTAAGCGAGTGCATCCGGCGCAATACGTTCTGGTTGGCCTAGCACAGCTCATTTTCTATCTGCTACTGCTGTCGCTGGCCGAGCGGGTGGGATTTGACTGGGGCTTCCTGCTGGCGGGCGGTGCTACCGTCCTGTTGCTTTCGGTGAACACAAAGTGGATCTTCGCCAGTATGCTTCAGGCGATTCGTGCTTTGGTCGTATTCAGTCTGCTTTACTGTTTCATTTACCTGCTATTGCGACTTGAAGACAACGCTCTGCTGGTTGGAGCCGTTGCAAGTTTCATCGCCATAGCCGCCGTGATGTATTTCACTCGCAACATGGATTGGTATACGTCAATCACGCCCGGAAGTGAAACAGCGCCGACGGCTACGCGAACGGTATCAGATTAGCCAGTCGGCTGTCGGCTCACCACTCGCCGGTCGTCAAATATTCGTGAATTGACTTTGCGGCGCGGCGACCGGCGCCCATGGCCAGGATCACCGTCGCGCTGCCGGTGACGATGTCGCCTCCGGCGAAAACGCCTTTGCGCGTGGTGCGCTGTGTTTCTTCGTTGGCCTGAATGTATCCACGCTTGTTTGTGCCGAGACCTGGTGTCGTGCTCTGCACGATGGGATTAGCACTCGTCCCGATGGCGATCACGGCGACTGACAACGGCAGGTCGAATTCCGATCCAGCTTTTGGCACGGGACGTCTGCGCCCGGAGGCATCGGGCTCACCCAGTTCCATGCGAACGCAGCGGGCCCCAGTCAGCCATCCCTTGCTGTCGGAGAGAAATTCGACCGGCGCAGTCAGCATCTGGAAATCGATTCCCTCCTGGCGCGCATGATGCACTTCTTCCGCACGGGCCGGCATTTCGGCGTCACTGCGGCGATAAATGACGTACGCCTTTTCCGCTCCAAGCCGCAGCGCCGAGCGGATCGCATCGAGAGCGGTGTTGCCTCCTCCGATCACTGCGACGTGTTTGCCGCGGAGGTCGAGCATCGGTTCATCGTAGACGGGGAACTTGTAGGCCTTCATCAGGTTGATGCGCGTCAAGAATTCGTTGGCCGAATAGACGCCATTCAGGTGTTCGCCCGGAACGTTCATGAACTGCGGCAGTCCGGCGCCGGTGCCGATGTAGACGGCGTCGTATCCTTCTTCTTCGATCAGTTCGTCGATGGTGACAGTTCGTCCGACCACGACGTCGGTCTCGAACTCGACGCCCATCTCGCGCATATAGTCGATCTGCTCGCGCACGATCTGCTTGGGAAGACGGAATTCCGGAATGCCATAGACGAGCACTCCGCCAATTTCGTGCAGCGCCTCAAACACGCGGACTTTGTGCCCCTTCTGAATCAGATCACCGGCAACCGTCAACCCTGAAGGCCCGCTCCCCACGACCGCAACTTTCTTCCCGGTGGGCTCAGCCTTTGGAATGATGTGGGTTCCCATGCGCTGCTCGTAATCGGCGACGAAGCGTTCGAGGTATCCGACGCCGAGCGGCTTCACTTTCTTCGACAGCAGACACTTCCCTTCGCACTGGTCTTCCTGCGGACAGACGCGACCGGTGATCGCGGGCAGCACGTTGGCCTCGCGAATCTTGGCGGCTGCTCCGAGAAAGTCTCCGATTACGATCCGTGAAACGAACTCCTTCACGTCGATGCCGACCGGGCAGTTGTCGGTGCAGGTCGGCTTGGCACATTCCAGACAACGCAAAGCTTCCTGCTGCGCGAGTTCCGCGCTATAGCCGAGATTCACTTCCTCGAAGTTGTGTGCGCGCAGTTCGGCGGGCTGTTCCGGCATCAGTTGGCGCGCGATCTTCATGCGGTCTTTAGGCGACACGGGGTTCTTCGACTTGCTGGCTGTCGGGCTCATCGCCGGCCTCCTTGCAGCGTTCCCGAGGCAACGCATGCTTCCGGATGTTCCCTGGCGTGCCGATAATCTTCCATCGATTTCTGCTCGGCATCGCGATACATCGCGTTGCGCTGCACAAGCACGGAGAAGTCGACCTTGTGCGCGTCGAACTCGGGTCCGTCAACGCAGGCGAATTCGCTCTTGCCGTCGATCAGCACGCGGCATCCACCGCACATGCCAGTGCCGTCGATCATGATCGGGTTGAGGCTGACGACAGTATGGATGTTCTCCTTGCGCGTCATCTCGGAGACGGCTTTCATCATCACGATGGGCCCGACGGCGATGACCAGGTCGATGCGAGTGCCGTTCTCGATCAGCTGACGCAGTTTGTCAGTGACGAATCCCTTGTCAGCGTAGCTGCCGTCGTCGGTGGTGAGCAGGAGCGCGTCGCTGACTTCGCGCATCTCGCGCTCGAGGATCACAAGTTCTTTATTTCGCGCGCCCACAATCGAGATCACGCGATTCCCAGCGCGTTTCAGCGCGGCCGCCGTCGGATAGGCCATTGCCGTACCGACTCCACCTCCGACGACCACCACCGTGCCGTAGTTGGCGATCTCCGAAGGCTTCCCGAGCGGGCCGACTACATCGAGAATCGAATCGCCCGTCTCGAGCGAGTTGAGCAGGTGGGTCGTCTTTCCGGCCGACTGCACGACGATGTTGATCGTGCCCTTCTCGGCATCGGAGTTCTCGATGGTGACAGGGATCCGCTCGCCTTCCTCGTAAATCCGCAGGATGACGAACTGCCCCGGCTTCTGTTTGCGCGCGATCCGGGGGGCGTCGATGACAAAGCGCTTGATCCCCGGCGCAAGAAATTGGGCGTGGACGATTTTGAACACGGGCGCTCCACAAGGGGGATGGACGGCGTTCCCCACAGGATCGATTGTGTCGGGGATCACACCAGGGCGGATGTGATTATGGTCACAGAGCACCGTGCGGGCGGAAATGCCAATTACTGACCATAATGTCACAATGTATAAATTGTGACACTATGCTATGCTTATGTCATGGCAACGACAAAGGCGGTAGCTCTTCCCAGCGAGGTCAGGCTCAAGGTGAATGAGAATGGACGTGTCGTGATCCCACTCGAGTACCGCAGAGCGCTGGGAATTCGTGCGGGAGACGAAGTCATTCTCACGTGGAAGGATGATGAAATTCGCATTACTACGATGCAGCGGCGAATCGAGCGCGCTCAACAGCACGTTCGGAAGCACGTAAAACGGGGGGTGTCGCTAGTCGATGAGTTGATCGCTGATCGAAGACGCGAGGCTGCCCGAGATGAGTAGGGTGGTTCTTGATGCGTCGGCGGTGATTGCCGTGCTCAATCAGGAATCGGGTGCCGAGCAGTTGACTCCACATCTCGCTAACGCCTGCTGCAGCGCCGTGAATGCCGCGGAGGTCCAAGGCAAGCTGGTGGAAAGAGGCCTGGATCCTGACAACGCCTGGGAGGACGTCAAAGCAGTCATCAGCGAGATCCTCCCCTTCACCGACCAACAGGCCAAGACTGCAGGTACCTTGATCGCTCAGACTCGGGCGTCAGGGCTGTCATTCGGAGATCGTTCCTGCCTGGCCCTGGCGTTGTCGTTGAACCTGCCGGTCTACACAGCCGACCGATCCTGGAAGCATTTGAAATTGGGAGTTCCCATTCACGTGATCCGCTAATGCTCTTCCGGCTTGAAGATCACTCCCTGGCCGCTCCGGCTGTTCATCACGATCCGCAGTGGGTGCTCGAAGTGCAGATGTCGCACGCAACCCTGTTCTTCCACGGCAGGCTGATCCAGCAGCCAGTGCCAGTCAATGGAGCCTTCGCCCGCATCGGGATTCACCGTGAAATAGCCAACTTGAAACGCGGTCAAGTTCTGGAAGAAGTGGCTACCCTGCGAAGGTGTCACGCGGAAGTCGCGGAAGCCAGCTTCGACGATCGCGCGAGCGCCGGAGATCTCGTCCCACTCGACCGGAATGCCGAGCCACGGATCGTTCGATCCCCAGCGCCCGACGCCGATCAGCAGGTACGGTCGATTCTCCGCATTCAGCGTGGCGTTGAAATGCGCGACGGCTTCCGCCACTTCGCGGCTGCGGCTGCGCTCGAAACGCTGCGAATCGACCACGATGACGTCATGCAGATTTTCGATGCGGCCGTTGCCTAGGACTTTGGTGGACCGGCAAACGATCCGTTGCGGATCGACATCGTCAATCGCTAAGTCCTGGTGATCGCGCGCCAGCGTCAAGGGGCGTATCTGCAAAAATCCGAAATCAGCCGACTCCTCTCCAGATGGAAGGCTCACGGCGAATTCAATCTCCACGGGATTGCCCAGCGCATCTTCGCCGGCGCGCACCAATACTTCCAGAATCGGGGCGAGCGGAAAGATTCCATGCTTCAGCATCGGAGCGAAGGTTACGACGCGCGAACCAGGACGGCTCAGTCCGTCATAGACGGCGTGATTGTCGGCCGAATAGGTCGATCCGACTGCGTGCAGGGTGCCATCGGCTTCGGCGACGTCAAGGCCGAAACGCACCTCGCGCAGATGGCCCGGGCCTGCTCCATGGGGAACTCCGTCGAGTTCGAGCGCGCAAAATTCCGTCTGCGTGTTGGCGAGAATGTCTTCGACGGACGAGAACTGCAGCAGGTTGCGCGGATAGCGCGGGCAGAAGTTAATGCACTTGCCACCGTCGACAACCGTGCGACCGAGTCCCAGCGCGACCGCGGCGATTCCGTCGGCAAACGTCATCGGCGCGACAGGATAGAAGTTGTGCGAGCGGACGACACCGGAGAAATCCGGATAGAAGCGGTTGCCGTGGAGCGTTCCGACGACCTGCTGGAGAATCACCGCCATCTTTTCTTCTTCCAGCCGGTACGGCGTGGCGCGCACATAAGCCTTTGCATGCTGGCTGAAGGTTGACGCGTAAACCCGCTTGATGGCCTCGCTGAGTTCGTCGAAGCGCGCCTGCAGGTTCGCCTGCTGATTACCCAGCATGAAGGTTTCATACACGCCCGTGAAGGGCTGGTACTGAGAATCTTCGAGCAGGCTGGAAGAGCGCACCGCCAGCGGATATCGCACTTCCTCGAGAAATGCCTTGAGACTTTCCTGCAGCGGAACGGGCAAGGAAGAGTCCAGGAATCGCTGCTGGATCTCGCTATCGTCGTCGCAGTGCAGAGCGAAGTCGCTGAGATTGTTCTCCGCCAGAAATTGATCGAACATGTCGGTGGCGATCACAACCGCGGGCGGAACGGAGATCTTCACGCCTGGGAAGCGCTTGCTGATGCGGCGCGTGCGCAGCAGGTGGCGCACGAAGGCGAGGCCGCGCGC
>DATEJO010000010.1:0-37816 GCA_035277905.1 Candidatus Sulfotelmatobacter sp. | reverse complement strand
GTGGTTTGCCGGGCCAGTCACAAGGATCACATTCGGAAAAGAGCAGTACCAGTGGCATCCGGCGCGAAAGAAGGGGTACGCGGATCCCGATGGGCCGCCGTTAGTAAACAAGCTGAACGGCGATCGAGACACGCGCTATAGCTTGCCGGCGGCATCGCTGACAATTTTGCGCGGCCGAATCTCTTCCGGAAGTCATTGACACTTGCAGGCGGCTGGCGATCTGACAGCTCAGGGATGAGGCTCGTTTCTCAGGGCTGGCTCGATGGCGTAGGCTTTTTCGAATTCCTGCTGTGACTCTGTCTCATTGCCTTGCCGTTGCAGCGCCAAACCCAGATTGAAATGGGCCTCCGCGTAATCGGGTTTCAGGCGGACCGCAGCGCCAAACTGCTGTTGCGCTTCGCGGAGTTTGCCGGCTTCGAGCAGCATCAATCCGAGATTGTTGTGACCTTCCGCGAAATTAGGTTCGCGATGAACGAGCTCGCGGAACACGTTTATAGCGCCTGCCGTGTCGTTTTTTTGGTTGAGCGTTAGCCCGAGCTGTACTCTCGCGTCGGTGTACGCGGGGTTGAGACTGATAGCCTCGTTCAGTTCGCGGATGGCTTCGTCGAGACTTCCTGACTGCGCGAGCGCAAGTCCGAGGTTGTAATGAGCCTCGGCCAAGTCGGGATCACACATGACGGCCTGCCGAAACTCCTGGAGCGCCCTGGAATGATCGCCTCCACGCCAGTACAGCAAGCCAAGACTTGAGTGTGCCTGGGCGTAGTCCGGCTTGAGTTCGAGCGCTTTTTGATAGTCTGCGAGGGCACGGTCGGGATCGTTCTTCCTTTCCAAGGTAAGACCGAGGTAGTAATAGCCGGTCGGCAACTCTGGGCCTTCATTGATCGCTTTTTGAAAGAGGTCTTGCGCCTCGTCGAGCTTTTGCTGTTTCAGAGCATCGACCCCTTGCAGGGTCAGCATTTTCGCCTGCGCCAAACGAGTGCGAAATTGCCTTAGCCCGCCGATCTCATTCAATTCCTTTTTTGCTGCGTCGGTCTGGCCCTGAGCACGCAGGGCGATGCCCAGGTTGTAATGTGCTTCTTCAAAATCGGGTTTCAACTCAACCGCGCGCTGGAATGCGGCGACCGCACCAGGCAAGTCTCCATCCACTTTCAGTTCCTTGCCAAGGTTGAACTGTGCCTGAGGATCTTTGGGATCCATCGTCACGGCCTTACGGAACTCCGCGAGCGCACCTGCGTGGTCCTGCTGGCGGCGCAAGGTCACGCCCAATAGCACATGTGCGCTAGCGAGTTTCGGGTTCAGCTGGATCGCGTGGCGGAAATCGCCCGCGGCAGCAGGCAGATTTCCCAACTGTCCTTCTGTCACGCCCAGCTCCGAATACAGGTCTGCGGAGGGATTCGACGCGACAGCGCGCAGCAACTCCTTCCGCGCATCGGAAGGGGCACTCTGCTCCAGATAAATTCGCGCCAGCAGGCGATGGGGTGCGGCTTTGGCAGGGTCCAGTTCGGTGGCGGTCCGCAATTCCTTGATTGCCTTGTCTTGTTCGTGCAGGTCGTACCAGGTGGCGCCTAATCCGTAGTGGGCGTCGGCGAATTTCGGGTTGAGGCGAATCGACGCCTGGAACTCCTCTACAGCCTGAACCGAGTCCCCTTTGTATTTCAGCGCGAGGGCTAAGTTGTAGTGCGTGAGAGCGTCTTTGGGTTCAAGCTCGAGTGCCTTGCGGTAATCGGCGATGGCCTGATCCCAGGATTTTTGGCGGGAGGCTGCAATGGCTTGCTGGCGGTAGTTCTCAGCCGTTTGCCCGAAACCAGGCGCTGCAATGATCAACAGAAGAAGGAGCAGGACCATCAGGAATACAGCCTAGCATGTTGGGTCTGGCGAATAGAGCCGTTCTGTTTAAAGATCAAAAATATGGGCGAGGCTGAATCAGCCTCGCCCGAAAGCGTCATTACTCCCGATCACCAGATAAATTTGGCACTGAGCTGGCCGATACGCGGATCGCGGGCATTGGTGATGTTGCCGAACGCTCCTGTATGCCTGCCAGTTGCAGGGTCGAATTGATCCGTGCTGATGTCGCCGCTCGGATTCATAAATTGCGCATGATTGAACACGTTGAAGAATTCACCCCGAATCTCGAAAGACATGGATTCCCTGACCGGAATGATCTTCGTTATCCCTAAATCCGTGTTGTTGAACCCCGGGCCGTGGAAGAATCGGCGGTTCGCTGTCCCGAAACTTCCGCAATCAGGACCGACTAAGGCCCCGGAGATTAGACCGCACTGAGTTCCGGTAAATGCGCCCTGGCTGAAGTATGTAAACGTACCGGGAGTGGAGCGGGGGTTGTATTTGTGAACTGGACCCACGAGGTTGGGCATGTCGGTGGAGGGGCTGCCGACAAGCGAGGCATCTCCTGGGCAGTTATTCGACGGACACAGAGGATCGCCGGGGCTGATGGGATTTCCTTCACTCATCTGGACTGGGAACCCACCAGAGAATCGCGTGATGCCCTGTAGTTGCCATCCTTTCGTCAGCCTTGGCAAGCCGTGGAAAATCCGATTGAAGGGCAACTCCCAGATATAGCTGACGACGAAGTTCTGGTGAACATCCGTCGACGATAAGCCGCGACTAAGTTTCGCGTTTTGGAAGTTGATCAGTTCGCCAAAAGCTGAGGAATCATCGATCGCTTTCGCCAAGGTATAAGCGGCCAGGAAAGTTACGTCACCAGCTTTACGCTGGACCGTGATTTCTCCCGAGTGGTAGATCGAATTTGCCACCAGCTTGGTGAAGGTATTGCCAAAACCAAAACAGAGGCTTCCGGCCGTGGGACAGTAATTCGGATTCAAAAGGGTATCCCTGGTGCCGTAGACCGTATTTGCTCCTAGAGTAAACGTGTCCTGCTCAGCGTTTGGCCCGCATCCGGTGGTACTGCCGTCGGCATATGCTTGCGCGGTGAGTTGTCTACACAAGGTGGGATCGCCTGGATTGGCCTCGGTCTGGGCGATCAGTCGATGACCCGCAGTACCGACGTAGGACACCGTCAGCACAGTGGATCTGCTCAGCTCACGTTGGAAGGACAAATTGAAGTGCTCGGCATACGGCAGCCTGTTATGAATGTCGTATCCGGGGAAATATGACATTGGCTCGTACTTCGAGAAATCGAGTGTCTTGTTTGCCGGACTGCCCGGTATCGGGGCGGTGAACGGAAAGCGCTGACCCTCGCCGTCGGTGCCTCCGTCGAGCCGATTTCGGAAAGGCTCCGAGAAGTCCACGGAACCCGGACTGGTCCAGTACAAGCCAAACGGAGCATCGGCCACTTCGTAGAAGAGGTTCAGGTCCTCGACCGACGTGTAATACAAGCCATATGACGCACGGATGCTGGATTTGCCGGGTCCGCCAAATACTTTGCCCAGAACTCCATCACTAAAACTCGGAGAGTAGGCGAGACCGATGCGCGGTCCGAAGTTGTTGTATCGGGTCGGGGCGAGCGTTTTGGGAATGCCTGGATCGCCGGGATATACGAGTCCCAAGGGAGAATTCGGGAAGACCGTTGACTGCTCTCCCTTCACCCAAGTCTGGATCTTGCCCTGGGTATCGTACCAGGGCATGCTCACTTCCCAACGCAGCCCGAGGTTCACCGTAAGGTTGGGCGTTGCCTTCCATGAATCTTGCGCATAGGCCGCGCCGTAACGCGTACGTGAATCAAGGAGTTGAACCGCTGCCTGAGTGTATCCATTTCCGGCGCCCGTAGTCGCTCCAAGGAGGTAGTCGGCGAAATCAACGCCGGTCACTGTGCCGTCAAAGACGAAGGCACCGTCCTGGCTGGCCAGGTTGCGCTCGTTGACCTGCAGATATCGGAACTCTCCCCCGAACTTGAGCGTATGTTTGCCGACCACCTTCGAGAGCCCGTCAGACACCGTGTAGGTGTTATCGGGCTGAAACGTGATCAGAGGGGGGGTGCCAATGACGAAGTTGTTGAAATAAATCTGCGGCACATATTCAGCAAATCCGGGAGTGGCATCGGGGATAATTCCGAGAGTGCCAACACCGGTCACGAAACCGAGAGAGGAAAGCGATGCTTTTCCACCGGTCGGGTTGTCGAGGTGGGTAGCCGTTCGGAAGAAGGTCGCGCGCGCCTCATTCACAGCAGTCGGTCCCAGAGTTTTCGTGTTGCTAATGACAAACTCCTGGGCGCGGGTTGGCGTCACTGCGGGGAAGCCCGGAGGCTCGTTTCCGCCGCCTTGTTCGGAAATAGGAAGGGCGCTGGAAACTGTCGAGTCGTCGAAGTGGTAGTAGAACGACCAGTTGCCAGTTTTTTGGTTGCTAAAATCTACGCGCTCCCCGATCTTATTGTCGGTAATTCTATCCCTTTGGCTATTGTCTTGATATGTACCCGCGTTGGGATTGATATTGGGCGTTGGAATGTAGGGGAGAGTTCCAATTGCGGCTGGCGACCACGCACTTTGCGGAATTAGACCGCCAGGGAACACGCACTGCGATGTCGTTGTACACCCTACAAAGCTATATGGCTCGCCGGCAGTGACCGTGTAGCCCAACCGGTTTGAAAGAGTCGTGGGCCAATCAAAGCAGGGCGCGACAGACGCAGGACAACTGCCGGCTGGACCCGGGCCACCATCAACTGCGAAGCCGGTCAAAGCCGAAGGATCAAACTGGCCCTGAAGCTCGGCAGCGCTCGGCAGGTTGAGGATGCCGGTTTCTGCGCCCGCGATTCGCCTTGTGCCCTGATAATCCGTGAACCAGAACAGCTTGTCCTTCCAGAACGGGCCTCCCGCAGTGAACCCGAACTGATGCTGTCGCAACTCCGATTTAATGGGGGTGAAGAAGTTCGCCGCATCCATTTTGTCGTTGCGCCAAAACCAAAATGCATCACCGTGGAAACCGTTCGTACCTGACTTAGTGATGGCATTCATGACCGCGCCGCTGAATTTTCCGTATTCCGCATCGAAGCTGTTGGTGATGAGGCGAAACTCCTGGACGGAATCGAGGTTGGGAACGAGTCCGGCACCCAGATTGCGACCTTCGCTGACGTCGCCGCCGTTGACTAGAAACGCGTTGGCGGTCTCGCGCTGGCCGTTCACGGAGATATTGCCGGCGTTTGAGATGTAGCCGGAAACGTTCCGGTCGCCGCCAATTGTCCCAGCTGTCGTGGGCGCAACACCGGCCTGCAGTCCGAGGAGATCCAGGTAGCTGCGGCCATTCAGGGGCAGGTTGAGCATCTTTTGTGAATCAATCACGTCTCCCAGTTGGGTGCTTTCTGTCTCGACGCGCACGAGATCGGCACTGACATCGACCTCTTCGACAATCGTGCCCACGTCGAGCGTGATGTCGAGTTTCAACTGATCGTTCACCTGGACGGTGATCTCGTTGGTGGAATACGGCCGGAAGCCGGCAGCGGTCGCGGTGATCTTGTAGGTTCCCGCCGCGAGAGCGAGAAAGTGATACGAGCCATCGGCTGCAGAAATTGTCGTTTGACTCTGATTGGTTTGGGAGTTCGTGATTGTAACTTTCGCGCCGACAATGACGGCCTGTCCGCGATCACGCACTACACCTGTCAGCGAACCCGTTACATCTGAAAATGCGGGCTTCGATACGAAGAGTAGTAGTGAAACGATTGAATACAGGAGCGCAAAACGCAGCTTCATCCCCACGATGCACCTCACCCCAGAAGTTTGGTTACAATGCCACAGCGAATTCACCGTCTGCAAGAAGAATCTGAACCCGGGCGATTACGCACAGCGATTACTTTTTTTCGGTCCTAACTGCAATAAAAGAAATTTGCTCCAGCCCCGGGAAGTGGTCCTCGTGGTCTGCCTTACGCTCCGTCGGCGCAATCTGCTGAATCGTCGTGCGCGCGGGCAGAACGGGACCGAAATACTCTTTGTAGACCTGATCAAACACTGACAGGTCTGACAAATCGTCTAGATAAGCGTTTGTGTCGACCACCTGGTCGAAGTTCATTCCAGCTTCTTCGAGATTGTCGAGGAGATTCCGCATGGTCTGGCGGAGTTGATGCGATGTCGTGGTGGCATAAACTCCACCGTGCGGGCCGGGAATGAAACCATCTTTCGCGGAACAATAGAGAATATTTCCGGCAAAAACACATGGACTCGCCGTCGGGCTGGGCGGCATATTCTTCGGACGAACGGCGCGGCGCTGGTTGAGGTCGCGCACGGCTACGCCGGTGTACTCGATCTGAATACCTCCGGGCAAGCTCGCAACGTCAATGGTGGCTCGCGCAGGAGTGTTGCCGAACTCAAAACGCTGCGCATAATGTTGGTTCATCGTCCGGTGCGGGATCTTTTCGGTCAGATAGGGATTGACGAAAACCATGTTGCTCAACTGCAGACCGGCTGCCTTGAGCACGTCCTGCATGCGGTCGAGGGCGAAATCGACCTGGGCTGCGGGATCATCGGGGACTTTTCCGCTGGCGGGATCGCTTCCCGGCATGCTGGAAATAAAAACCTGATCATGGGTTTGCATCCCCGGGGCTGCTGAATCGGTCCATTGGAAATTCGGTGGATCGATGGCCCGGCGATCGGTCAAATCGCGCACCGCGATTGCGCTGATCTGAATATGGGGTTGCGGAAGACGCGCCACTCCTAGAACGGCCCGCGCCGGACGAGTTTTCCCGAAATACTCGCCGAAGACCCGGTTCATCTCGGGATACTGGCTGATGTCGTCAAGATAGACTTGCGTGTAAACCACGTGATCGAGAGTCAGGCCGGCGGCTGCAACGACGGCTCTTACGTTGTCGAGGGATTGCCGGACCTGCGCCTCAAACGACTCGGGCATGGTTCCGTCGGGACGAAGAGGTCCTTGTCCTGAGACATAGACGTAATCGCCCGCATCGACACCGGGAGAATAGACGGAATTGCCCCTGGCAAATTGTGCGGGCGTGATGGCGCGAAACTGCGCCTGCGCCGCCAGCGTGAAACAAAACACGATTGTGATCACTGATAAACGCATGATCTTCAAACGAAATCAGTCTTAGCTCGCCCTAAGCTGCTGCTTTCTTTTTCGCGGCCGCCAGAGCTGCGCGCAATCTTTGTCCAACGATAATTTCCTGACCGGGCTGAATGGTCAGCGAAACCAGCTCGATGTGCGACGGTGGCTTCGGCTCCTTGTGATTCGGATTTCCCTCGCGTACCGCTTTCACCAGGCTTGGGTTGTCAGATCCGAGCACTTCGATAACAGGATCGCCCGCGCGCAGTTCGTCAACACAATCGTTGATTGAGTAATTCCAGGCTTTCTGATCCCAGGAAACTTTCAACGTCGGATAGCGATTGCCATCATCGGGGACGTAAACACTCGTCGTGACACCGGGGACGGTATCGACGAGTTTTCGAATGCGGTCGATCCGGCCGTTCCATGTGGCATAGAGTTTTTTCTCGTCGAGCTTGAACCATGTTTCCAGCGCGGTGAGGCATCCGATGATTTCTTCTTTTCCAACTTTCATGGGGCGGCAGATCGCTCCCTCGCGCGGATTGCAATTCATGAGCGCTGCTTCGATCAGATCCCTTCTTCCCATCAGCAGTCCGCTGCACTGAGGACCAGATAATCCCTTGCCGCCTGAAAACGTATAGAGATCAATTCCCATTTTTGCGTAAAGCCTGGCATTGCTGACCGGCGGGATGCCAGCGGCATCGTCGAGCAACATGGGGACTTTGTGATCCTTGGCGATGGCCAACTCTTTTTCCAATTTGTCGCCAAGATCGGTGGTGTAAATCATTGCGGTGTTCTCGTTGATGGCGCTGGCGAGTTCGTCAGGAGAATAAACGAGAACAAGCTTGGCGCCGGTGAGGCGGATCGCACTGTCGAAGGCGCTGCGGCCGCCCACCATAATCACTTCGTGCTTGAGGCCGGTTGTGTCGGGAAGTTGCCAGATATTCTTGTCGTCGGCGCCCGCAATGCAGGCGGCCGCAGCAGCAGCCATCGCGCCAGCAGCGCCGGAGGTTACGATGCCAGACTCAGCGCCAGTTAATTCCGCGAGCTTTCGGCCTACCCCACGCTGCAGGTCAAACATGTTGACGAAATGCAAAGCTGCCTCGGCCTGTGCGCGCTGGACCTCGGGGAATTCAAGCGATCCGCTGAGATACGTCCAGGTGCCGCGGCAGTTGATGACGGTTTTTACGCCGAGCCGAGTGTAGACGTTCTGCCTCGGATCCTTGCCCACGGCGGTGGCGGCCTGGGCGTAGAGTTCGCGCGCTGCGATTTGACTTAACAGCGGCGCCGCCGCGATCAGCTTCACAAACGAACGTCTGGAACTCCCGGTGCGCATTACCAATCCTCCTGTCGAAATCTTCGCTAACTTAAATGCTCGTACGCCTGACTGAGGGCTATCAACTTGAGCGCGGCTTCAGTCTTCCTCTTTGGGCAGCGGAACCCATGAGCGCACGGCCAGAATATGAGCCTTTGCTCCAGGTTTGTTCTCGTTGTAAAAACCGACCGTACAATTCTGGCGAAAATAATATGCGTCGCCGGCTTTGGCGGGATGCCGGCCTTCAATTCCATCCATTCCGCCTCCGGCAACCATGGTTCCTTTTCCGTCGATGACGAGATAGATTTCTTCGGCGGTCTCGTGATGATGCGGGAAGTTCGTGCCTCCCGGCGCAAAATCCATCCAGAAAAGACTGGTTACGACGTAGGCGTCATCGATGGAATCGCGGGTACCGGACTTTGGACCGACCAATAGCTTGTACAGAACCGACGTGGGGTGACCTTCGACGGGCTGTTCTTTGACGTTATCGAGATTGACGATCTTGGGTTCGGGCGATGGCTGGGCAATGGCAATCGACGGTTTGATTTTGAAACCCATGATCAGAACCTGCAGCCGAGTGTTCGAGTTGTTCGAGAGAGAATGCTTTACGGCAGGCGGAATATAAGTGAAATCATTCTTGCGGATTGGATAAGTGCGGTCGCCGTACTGAAGGTCCCCGCTGCCTTCGAGGACAAAGTAAATCTCTTCCTGGCGGTCGTAGTGGGTTGAGGCGCAAGCGCCCTGGCGATCAAGGGTCTCCTCGCCGAAACGCGCAACGCTCGGGAGCGAGTTACTCGATGCATCCCCCTCGCCAAAAATGGGTTTGTACTTACACGTCGCCGACGAAAGGTCGCCGCCGTCGGCTAACGCCGGCACGTAGCGATGCAGCCACGTAGGAATGACCTTCCGATCTTGGCCAACAGCGCACGATGAGGAAATGAGCAATGCAATCAGCAGGCTCTTCCAAATGAGTACGGAATTTTCCCTGGTAAAGGCCTGTCCCCGTTGGAGCCCCACAGCGGAGTTGTATAACACAAGATTGCATCAACTCCAATCGAAATCTTTCGTTTTCTTCGTTTTTATTTCCTCCTTGGATGAGACGCTTCGCGAGGATTTTGTACAATTCGGCAACCGTGCTACCCTCAAAAGCCTCTTCTGGGACCTGAGATGATGATCCGGGATATCGTTCAAGCAAATTTGATGCGATCGCACGTTTTTCTTTTCACGCTTGCATTGGCAAGCGTCGGAGTTGTGTCCGCGCAAACGCCGAATTCTGGGGCGCCGCCGGGCGATCAAGTCTGTCGCGTCGAGGCCACTAAATACAAGGGTTGGGACGCGGAGCAGCTCTCCAATCGATGGGTGCAGCTGGTGATCGTGCCGCA
Organism: Candidatus Sulfotelmatobacter sp.; assembly: GCA_035277905.1. Taxonomy (GTDB): domain Bacteria; phylum Acidobacteriota; class Terriglobia; order Terriglobales; family Acidobacteriaceae; genus Sulfotelmatobacter. The sequence goes on along the minus strand of DATEJO010000010.1, from coordinate 28,162 downwards.
AAACGGCGGCCGCCTCATGCAGGTGACGTTCAATGGGCACGCCTACTTGTTCAACAATCCCAAGCTGGCGGGTAAGTATTTCCCGCCGACCCAGGGCAAGTGGTTCAACTACGGCGGCGATAAGATCTGGCTCCTGCCTGAGGGGTACAACGACGAACAGCACTGGGTTGGAAACTCGGATTTGATCGATGACGGCCCGTTCACCTTTCGAAAGCTTTCGGATGGAAAACGGTGTGAAATCGAGCTTACGGGTCCGGCGGACCCCCAGACGGGCGTCCAGTTTCAGCGAACCATTCGCATAGACGCCGACTCGCCGAGCATCCAGTTTCACGTCACGATGAAGAACGTGACCGGCCACATGCTGGAATGGTCGATGCAATCTGTATCGCAATACGACACGTCGGACCACAGCGCTCCCGAGCAGGCTCGGGTGAATCGTGATTTCTGGACATTCACGCCGGCCAATCCGTCCAGCGCTTATCTGGACCGGTATCATGTCCGCTTTGGTCCGGCGGAAAATCCGTCGGTTGAGGTCAGGGACGACGGGTTGTTTGCCGTTCATTACGCACACATGGCGGCTGAGTTGTGGCTGGATTCTCACGCCGGGTGGCTGGCTGTTGTCGATGGGAGCAGCCGTTATGCCATGATCGAGCGATTTCAGTACGAAGCGGACAAGACATATCCCGGCAAAGCTTCGGTGATTTTTTGGACCAACGGTCAAGAGATGCACTTGAACTCTGAAGGAGTTCCGACGCTGGGGGCAGATTCGGATGCAAGTCCAATTTATCTGGAGGCGGAGCTTAACAGTCCGATGTGCCGGCTGCGCCCGGGAGAAAGTTGCAGCTTCGACACGCAATGGTTCCCGACGCGGGCCGGCAGCGACTTTCGTGGCGTGATGGATCCCGGTGTCGTCATGCGGCCCCTGCAGGCCACGCTTGACGGAGAAAAAGTGAAACTCTCAGGTTCATTCGGAGTTTTCTTCGAGGGGCATCTGGTGGCGCATTTTTATGATCAGCACGGGGCGAGCATTGGAGCGATGCGGGTCGCCGACGTCAGCCCGACAGAGCCAGTGACCGTGGGATCGGAATTGACTCCGCCTGCAAAGCCGGCCCGCGTTTCTCTACACTTGGAAGATAATTCCGGGCTGGATCGCGGCGCTCTGCAGGAAGTGCGGATCGGTACTGGGGACAATCGCTGATTATGAGATGGGTGGGCGCAGTATTCATTCTCTTTTTTGGGGTATCGATAGTCGGGCAGTCGGGCGTTGCTCAGCAGAGTCAGGCTTCCGCATCTGCATCTGTCGCTGTCAGTGCAGGTGACCTGTTGGCTCAACCCGTAGGCGCGAACTGGACTTCTTACAACGGCGATTACAGCGGCCGCCGCTACAGCGCACTTCGCGAAATCACGACTGCCAACGTTTCGCAGCTGCGGGCAGCGTGGGTTTTCCATCCCGGCAATTCACAGCGGCTGGAAGTTACGCCGGTTGTAGTTCGCGGGATTATGTACATTACCTCCGCCAACGATGTATTTGCGCTGGATGCGCGCACGGGCCGAGCGGTTTGGCACTATCAGCGACCGATCAGCTCGGGATTGCTCGACGACGCGGCGGCGCACAAGAATCGCGGAGTTGCCGTATTGAAGGATTCCGTCTATGTGGAAACCGATGATTCCCACTTGCTATGTCTCGATGCCCGTTCGGGCGGCTTGATCTGGGATGTGGAATACGCGGAGAAATCCAAGCACTACGGTGCGACCAGCGCTCCGCTGGCCGTAAAAGATGAAATTATCGTGGGCACTTCCGGCGGCGATTCCGGAGTTCGCGGCTTTGTAGCTGCATATGACGCGCTCACCGGAAAAGAAAAATGGCGATTCTGGACGATCCCAGGTCCGGGTGAATTCGGTTCCGAAAGTTGGCCGGGTAAATCATATCTGTACGGCGGGGCCACTACCTGGATGCCGGGAACATACGATCCAGCGCTGAACATGGTGTATTGGACCACCAGCAATGCCGCTCCGGATTTTGTGGGCGACACCCGGCCTGGCGATGATCTGTATACGGCAAGCGTAGTGGCGCTCGACGCTGATTCGGGCAAGTTGAAATGGTATTTCCAATTTACGCCTCACGACCTGTATGACTATGACGCGACCGAGACGCCGGTATTGATTGACAGGCAAGAAAACGGTGCGACGCGCCATCTGATGGTGCAGGCGGACCGCAATGGATTTGTCTATGTTCTGGATCGGACGAATGGGAAGTTCCTCCACGCGAGTCGATTTGTGGAGAAGCTGAATTGGGCGAAGGAAATCGATGCTTCCGGCCGTCCCGTTTTATCGGGGCGGATTCCCACGGCGGAAGGAACGTATATTTGTCCGGGAATTGAAGGCGCCACCAACTGGTTCTCGCCTTCTTACAATCCGGGCACGGGGCTGTTTTATTTCATGGCTCTGGAAAGCTGTAACGTCTATTTCGCCAAGGCGAAAGCGTTCACGCAGGGAGAAACTTACTACAACACGGGAACGAAGCGTCCGGACGAACCGGGGAAGAAAATTCTTCTTGCGTATTCCGTTCCTGACGGCAAGCTGGTTTGGCGGTATCCGCAAGTGGGCCGGGCCGACTCCTGGGGCGGGACACTCACGACTGCAGGCGGATTGCTGTTTTTCGCCGATGATGCTGGATCACTCGAAGCCGTTAAGGCGACCGATGGCAAGCCTCTGTGGCATTTCAACACGGGCCAGCGGATCGATGCCTCGCCAATGACCTACGCCGTCGATGGAGTGCAATACGTGTCGGTGGCTGCCGGAAGTGATCTTTTCAGCTTCTCCCTTCCGCATTGATCCGGATTTGAGACTTACTTCTTTTTTGTCAGGTAGGGAACGAAGCCGCGCGTCTTCGTTTCCAGCCGATAGACGGAAGTCGTCGCGGTAATGTAGAGCGTGCCGTAGTTCTTGTCGCCCCAATTCAAGTTCGCCGGCTGCTCGGGCATCAGGATGGTTCCGAGATGGCGGCCATTCGAGTCCCATATCCAAATGCCGCCGGGGCCAGTGACGAAAATGTTTCCGCTCTCGTCCACTCTCATGCCGTCAGGAACGCCGTCGCCCTTTCCGCCCGGCTCCTCGGCGAAGATGCGGCCGTTGCTCAGATTAGCGCCGGGCAGGAAATCATAGACGCGAATGTTCCGTTGCTCGCTGTCGTCGATGTAAAGACGCTTGCCATCCGGTGAAAAAGCGAGGCCATTCGGCTGCGTGAGATCTTTCGTCAGCAATTGAAGTTTGCCGTCGTCGAGCCGGTAGACGCCTTGAAACGGAAGCTCCTGCTTCTCGCCAGTTACGAAATCCAGAGTTGGGTCCGTAAAATACAAAGCTCCGTCAGGTCCGCCGATGACATCATTCGGAGTATTCAGTTTCTTGCCGTCGTAGTGGTCGGCCAGGATTTTGTATTTACCTTGCGGTGTAATCTCGATGAGGGCGCGCAATTCGCTGGCGCAATCAATGAGGCGATGATGACGGTCGAAGGTGTTGCCATCGGGATCGCCGAGTGCAATGACGTCCTCCTTCCTGCCGTCGAGGTACACGCGAAAAATCTTGTTGATGGTTTCGTCGCTGACATAAACAAAACCAGCCTCGTCCCACACCGGGCCTTCCGTAAATCCGAAGCCGCCCGCGATTTTGGTGAGTTTGGCTTTTTGGTCGATCAGACGCCAGAAATCCGGTGAGTTCGCCTTCAGGGCAAACTCCCGCGGAGCTTTGGTCTGAGCTGACGATATACCGATGAATAAAAGGCTTACGGTTAGGACATAGAGCGAAAGTTTTTTTGTCATTGGGAAAAATTGACCTTACGCTGGAATTGAGGGGAACGGGACTCTATTCTTCCAAATCATCCATTTCATGGTCTTTGGCCCGTGCCTGTGGGTTGGCGTTCCCGGACGCACTCAGAAGATAACTGATCAAGTCGTTGAGTTCACTCGCGGTAAGGGACGAGCCAATGCTGGCCGGCATCATCGGCTGCGGATCGTAATCGATTTTCTTCAGCTCTGACCGCGCAATGAAGTGAAACGTACCGTCAAGGCTTTGCAACTGGACAGAGAAATTGTCTTCGTTTCGAACTCTGCCGACGTACTTCTTTCCGTTGCGAAGGACTGCCGTCGCGAGCTTCGTGCGCTTCTCGGCTGAACTGCTTCCGAGAATCGCTTCGCGAACCTGGTCTACAGAATGCGTCCGGGCGTATTCCGTCAGGTCGGAGGCGATGAATCCACCTTGGCCTGCAATCATGTGGCATTTCGAGCATCCAGCCTGAGCAAAGAAAATTGCTTTGCCATTTTTTGGAGTCCCGGGAAGTTTGGCGGCGTCCCCTGCTCCCCCACCGCTGCGAAGATAGGCAATCAGATCGCTTATGAGCGAGTCAGAAAGAGAATGGAACGCGGGCATGCCTGTTCCAGGGATGCCGTTCGAAATGATGTCCTTGAGTTGCGCGTCCGAGAGCTGTCGCATGTACGGACTGTCGGTGATATTGGGAGCCCGTTCGCTTCCCTTACCGTCTATGCCATGACAGGACGCGCAATTCGAGGCGAGAATCTGCTTGCCTTGGTCTGCAGTTGAGGCGGAGGTGCCCTCCGGCTTATTTACGGTTTGAGAGCTTCCTGTGAGTGCGATTCCAACACACAACAGGAGGACGACCACAAAAAAACGGAGAGAGCCGCTATTCGAACCCATTCACGCTTTACCCCAGAAGCCAAGGCTTTCGGCGATCAGTTCAATTTGGTGAAGAACTTACCCGGTCGGACAAGGAATTTCAACCTGAGAGGGCAAAATATCGCGGGCACCATTCCGCGATGACTGCTCCTGTTCGGGCGGATTCCAACGTTGAAGGAAGTCGAAGCAAAAACTGTTATTTGCCCTTGACCGCTATGGCCGAAATCTCGATGCGCGCTCCGTTCACTAATGCGGCGACTTGGACGGTTGCGCGCGCAGGCTTCGGATCGGGCATCACGCTTTTGTAAACCTTGTTCATGTCGGGGAACTCGTGGATATCGGCCAGATACACGGTTACGCTGACCACGTCTTTCAATTGAAATCCAGCTTCCTTCAGCACCTTCTGAATATTCTCGAGGGCAGCGGTAGTCTCTGGACCGATGCCGCCAGCGGCTAATTTGTCAGAAGCATCGGTGCCCTCTTGTCCGGCAATGTAAAGCGTGTTGCCGACTACGATTCCGTCGCTGAAAGGAAGGCCTCGGGTGGCAGACAGGTTCACGGCTTTATGTTCCTGCGCAGAGGCAGGCAGCACGCAGAGGCTTGCACAAAGCATCATCAATGCGACAAACAAGAAGATCCGAACCGGCTTACTCTGATTCACACTTGTCATTTTCGATATCCTTTTTCGAGAATTGGTCTTTGCATGCGATCGGCAAACGATGTTAGAGTCCGCGAACATATATAAATCGAGGAGGCCATGGTGAACAAGTCGAATCGGCGAATCAGATTCGCAACAGGTGCAATTTTTGTCGCTGTTCTGGCGATCCTGGGGACCAGTCTCAGCCGAGTTCAGGCATTGCGTGCGCAACCAAAGCCCTCGAACACACCCGCCTCGGACAATCTGATTTCCGAGTATCGTCACGTCGAGGTCGCTTCCGTTTCCGACGCGCTCGAACAATTAACGGGCAAGCGCATGTACATGAGCCATCACATGCAGCCGATTTTTACTACCCGATTCGCGGGCTTCGCCCGGACGGTGTTACTCAAGAAAGACGAGGGCAATACCGATCCGAAGGCGCTGAACGGCATGCTGGCAGCAATCGACGACGGCTCCGCCGATTCCGTTTACGTGATGAAGGTTGAGGATGGCGACGATATCGCGGGCATGGGCGGGTTAATGGGGACCGCGATGTCGGCCCGCGGATACGCCGGAGCCGTAATCGATGGCGGCGTGCGCGATGTTGCCTACTTGCGTAAAATCGGTTTTCCCGTTTACGCGACCGGCATCGTGCCCTCCACTTCGGTTCATCATTACCGCTTCGCGGGATCGCAAATTCCGATCGTTTGCGACGGGGTAACCGTCAACGCCGGAGATATTGTTGCCGCAGATAGCGATGGGGTGGTGGTTGTACCACGAGCCGATGCTGAAAAAGTGCTGACCCTGGCGCAACAGATGGATTTCAAAGAGCACTCGATGTATCCCGTGATAGAGCAGACGAAATCGATTCTGGAGGCCGTCAAGAAATTTGGCAGGCTGTAATAAGAAAACTTGCCGAGAGATGGATTTTGTGAAGCTCAAATTCAGCGCCAGAATCTGGTTGGGTGTTAACGTTGCGGCATGCGCAGTTTTGAACCTTTCTTCTCGATCCAGGCATTGAACTGTTCCACCATTTCGGGAGACCACTTGTTATCGATCTCGCCGGGCGTATATTTTCCTTCCCGCAGCATCATGTGCCCCCACTCGTCAACGAGATGATCCATCTCCGTGTCATCGGCCACTTTCGCCGCGAGTTGCGGAGGCACAAACGTCACTCCTTCGGGATCTCCAATCGCAACATCGCCCGGCATTACGGTTGCGTCGCCAATGCGAATCGGCACATTGATTCCGGTCAGCATGACGTTTTCCAGAGCCGACGGATCCACGCCTCGCGTGTAAACCTGAAATGTCTTCATCTCCTGGATGCCGGTCACGTCCCGAATTGCGCCATTGACGATCAATCCGTTATGGCTCTTCGCGTAAATCGCGGTGGCAAGATTGTCGCCGATGATCGTGCCGTAGCGGATTTTTCCGAACAGATCGACGACCAGTACATCCCCCGGTTTCAGGATGTCGATGATCCAGGAGTTTTCGTCGCCAATGCGATTTTCTTTCTTGCCATTGGCGCGAATCACGGAATCAACGTCAGGGCGTCGAGGACTGAAAACGGCAGTAACCACGCGGCCCACAAGGCGCTCCCCCGGATTGATGACTTTCCAGCCGCCTTCGAATTGATTCTTATAGCCGGCCTCTTGCAGAACGTCCCAGGCTTCGTCGGCAGTGACATCTTTCAAACCGCCGAGCACGGCATCCGGTACATTGGGCCGACCATCGGGAAAGCGGTCGCCATGCCATTCTGGTGTAAATTCGATGCGCTGCTCTTTCGAGAAGAGATCGAGCTGAGCGCGAAGCGGCACAGTTAAGAAAAGAACGAAGAAGCTGAGATACAAGGCAGCGAATCTGATCTTGTTCATAGGATCCCGAGAATGCAATTCATTGATACGGCGATGAGCGCGAAAATATCACACGGCAATAGGCGTGGCAATTTCCTCTCTGTGGCAAACGAGCACATCGTGCGGGAGCGTCGCCGGTCATGAGCGAAACAACGACCCGCGTGCGCTGGATGTTGGTGTTTTGGTTATTCGTCCTAAGCGCCGTCTCTTATCTCGATCGCGTGAACATTTCGATTGCCGGCGGCGCGATTTCCGACGCTTATCACCTCAATAACGTCCAGCTTGGCAAAGTTTTCAGCGCGATGCTGATCGGCTATGCGCTGTTTCAAACTGTGGCGGGTCGACTCGCGGACCGCTTTGGCCCGCGGCGCGTGATCACGGCGGGCGTGGTTTGGTGGGGCATTTTTACGTCGCTGACGGCGATGGTGCCGGCCAAGGTGACAGGCGCAGTTTTCATTTTCATGGCGGTGCGTTTTCTTCTCGGCGCGGGCGAAGCGGTGATCTATCCCTCTGCCAATCAGTTCATCTCCCGCTGGATTCCAACGTCAGAACGAGGCATCGCGAACGGATGGATTTTCGCGGGAGTCGGCGCCGGGGCTGTTCTCACACCTGTGCTCATTACGCGGATCATGCTCCGCTACGGCTGGAGGTCTTCATTTTGGGTGTGCGCCTGCATTGGATTTTTCGCGGCTGCCGTCTGGTATAGGATCGCGCGCGATGCGCCTCAAGAGCATAAGAAAGTTTCCGCTTCTGAATTGAGCCTGATCCGTTCGGGGTTGACTTCTAATTCGGATGGCGGCGCTAAATTGCGAATCCCATGGCGACGTGTTCTGCGAAGCAAGGAGGTGTGGGGCGTAACGATCAGTTATTTCTGTTATGGGTACGTGGCGTGGATATTTTTCAGCTGGTTTTATCTGTATCTCGCAAGAGTGCGACATCTGGAACTGAAGACGAGCGCGGTCTACACCATGATGCCATTCCTGGCCATGCTGGTCTGCTGCCTTGCTGGAGGAGTGCTGAATGACCGGCTCACGAAGCGGAGAGGCCTGCGAATCGGACGTTGCGGAGTCGCTGCGTTTTCAATTGCCCTTGCGGGCGTGTTCATCGGTCTTGGTTCGCAGGTCGCGAGCGCTCGATTAGCGAGCATCGTGCTCGCGGGTGGAGCGGGGGCGCTGTATTTATCGCAAAGCTCTTTCTGGTCGGTTACCGCCGACATTGGCGGAGTGTCGGCCGGCTCCGTGTCGGGACTGATGAACATGGGAAATCAGATTGGGGCAGCACTGACGGCGATTGTGACTCCATGGGTGGCGACGCGGTTCTCGTGGACGACTTCATTTCTCGTAGCATCCGCATTGTGTGTAATTGGAGCGGCAAGCTGGCTGCTCGTCGATCCTTCGCATCAGCTCGAGCCGGTTGAACACCAGGTGAACCAATTGCAGTCTTGAGGTCGTGACAGGCAGGAGAAGATTCAGGGCGCATGAGAGACAAGCGCCCCGCAGGGAATTGATTTTTACTGTGGCTTTTGGTTTTCCTCGTTGTTCTTGCGCTGATCTGGCTTGCGCTGATCTGGCCTCCGCTGGTCGTTGGCAGAGGGATGTTGCGGGGGCGGCGCCGGCCTCGACTGAGGCCGTTCCGGTTGCGGACGGTTATCCGGAGAAGGAGTTTCGGGCCGCGACGGATTCTGATTCCGAGGCGGTTGCGGAGCGCGATTGTTTTCCGGTCGGGCATTCGGCGCAGGCTGCCGCTCTGGAACGTTATTCTGCGGCACAGATGACGGACGCTCCGGTCGCGCCGGTGGCTGCTCCGGACGATTCGGCTGAGGTCGATTTGTTTCCGGACGATTGTTCGGCTGATTCGGTTCCGGCCGGTTGTTCGGTTGCGCGGAAGGTGGACGATCTGTGCGCGCCGGTGGCTGTTCCGGACGATTCGGCTGAGGTCGATTCATCTCTGGACGATTGTTGGGTGCGGGCTGATTCGGCTCCGGCCGGTTGTTCGGCGCAGGTTGCGGAGTCGGCTGCGGCCGCACTGTTGGCGGATTCGCTCCCGGCCGCTCATTGCGGGCAGGAGGATTGCCGGACCGATTTGCGGGCGCCGGAGTCGGCGTTGCCGGCCGTCCCGGAGGCGCGCGTTTTACCAGCGGCGCCGCGGTCGCTGCAGCCGAGGAGGCCATCTGTCGCAGTTGTTGCCGAGGCACGGGCTGTCCTGGGTGCTGCGCCAACGCCTGTTGTCTTGCGGCGAACGCTGGAGGTCTCGGTGGTGGCGCAGCTTTTGCAACCACAGCCCGGGTTGCGATCGCACGGGGCGGTGCCGCCACATGGTTTGCTGTATTGGCATGTATTCCCAGTACGGCCTGTTGCGCCGGAGGCACAGCCGCACGGGTGCTGATAGGAGCTGACGCGATCTGCCGCGAGTTCACCGCCACTGCCGAGCGCTGGACAGGTTGTGCGCTGGCGAAGGCACGCTGCGGCACAGCTGTTACCGCTCCGCGTGCGTTGCGGTTCACATAGGTCACGTTCGTGATGTTGGTGTTGTTGCGGATAATCGTAGTGTTGTAAACGTTGGTAATCGTCGTCTGATTGACGGTCGTGTTCGTGATGTTGACGCGATTCACGTAGGCCTGGCTGACGCGATAGGAAGGCACATACACTTCCCGTGGTCCGAGCGGAAACCAAGCCACGTTGCCGCCAAAAGCCAGCCCTCCGCCTCCGACAAAAACGACGAGCGCCGGTGCGTACACCGGATAGACATTCACTGGTCCGGGCACCCATCCCCAGCTGTTGCCCACGAACGCCCAACGTCCATAGTGGAAAGGCGCATAACCCCAGGGATCAGCATCGACCCAAGTCCATCCCCAGGGATCAATCCAGGCCCAATGGCCTTCGTGATAGGGCGCCCAATCCGCATTGACGCGCGGAAACCAGACGTGGCCGTATTGCGGGTCATCGCGCCAGCTGCCGTATTCGTCGAGATCGTCAAAGCCCACCACATCGCGCGAACAATAGCGCGCCGAGGGCGAGTCATCGTAGCGGCTCCAGCGTGACTCGCTCCAGCGATCGAAGTCGTCGGGACTTCCAATCTGTTCCACTTCTGCATTCAGAGATGAGGTTCCGCTGAAGGTGGTGCGCTGTCCAGCATGCAACGTATAGGTTTGACCGTTGCCTGTGGATTCGCCTGCTCCTTGCCAGATGGTTACCACCGAATAGTCGCCGTTCTCGGAAGCTTCCACCCGATACCGGCCGGGTTCGGTAACAGTAAACGCCTGGTTCGGCGTATCGATCTCGAAAACGTTGTCACGATCAAGCGACCACACGCGAACGTTGATGGCACCTGCAGTAATCTCCATCTGTGTGGTGCGGTCATCAAGGTTCAGAAAAGAGAATCCGGTATTCGGGGCCAATTCGATCATCGACGAGCCCAATTGCACCTCGGCTCGCGAATTTTGGTCGGCCCACAGCTTGTCATCTGTCGTCATCGGGCGATTGGGAACCGCCTGCACCCAATCATTTTCTCCCGCAGGCTCGAACGAAACCGAGCCTTGCAAATAGCCGAGCCGCGCGACGCGTGCGGGCGGATCCTCGTTGTCGTCTTGCGCTCTCGCTAGCTGCGACATCGCAGCGATTGCAGATAAAATTGTTATGAACGCAGTGGCCAGCTTCAGCGTTTTCTTCCCCTGTGCCCATCCGTTCAGAGCTCTCTTCATGAAGTTGATCACCCTTATTCCGGACGCGAAATTCTTGCGAGATTCCCGTCCAATTTGTTAAGTCCGGGGTCGGTCGGACTTGCGGAGCTAAGCTTGGATGCCGCACTGAATTGGCTCCGGCGTAGGGTGATTCGTGTAGGTTGTCGACTCTCAACGGATCCGCCAACCTGGGTTGCTAGGCCGCGCAACCAAATTACATCTCCGCTAACGAAGAGTCTGGAGTGTTTCTTGCCAAAGAGAACGGCACCTGCGACAGCCATGACTCGGCAGGAGCCGGACGGATCTGCCGCGACTCTGATTCCGCGCACGCTCACAATTCCCAAACTGCAGCAATCGGCGCACTCCTGCAAAGCTTGCGACCTTTGGAGGAATGCGACTCAGACGGTATTCGGCGAGGGTCCGTCGCGGGCGCGGGTGATGTTTATCGGGGAGCAGCCCGGTGATCAGGAGGACAGGCAGGGGCATCCGTTCGTGGGACCGGCGGGAAGATTTCTGGATGAGGCGTTGGCCGAGGCTGGAGTAGATCGGTCTGACGTGTACGTCACGAATGTTGTGAAGCACTTCAAGTGGGAGGCCGCCCAGCGGGGCAAGCGTCGAATACACAAGAAGCCGCGGCATTCGGAGATTGAGGCGTGCCGTCCTTGGCTCGATGCAGAGTTGAAGGTGGTGAAGCCGCAAGTGGTAGTCTGCCTCGGAGCGAGTGCGGCTCAGGCTTTGTTGGGGAAGGATTTTCGCGTGACGCGCGACCGGGGTCAGCTGGTTCCGTCGAATTTAGCGCCGCAAGTGATGGCGACGACGCATCCGGCGTCGATATTGCGAGCACCCGACCACCTTGCGCGTGAGCAACAGCGCGGAGAATTTGTGCGCGACTTGAAGAAAGTCGCCGATTTGTTGAAGAAGAATCCATAGGACTTATCGCGCATTTTCGGGTCACTCTTCCCGCTCTTATTTGATCTTCACGTCCGCGTGCGCTCTGTTCATCTGGCGACATCCTGCCCGGTGGGCCTCGCATCCTACTTCAAATTCCATTTGGAGGGAATCATGAAAGCAGTCAGTTATGAAGGCACTCATAAGATGGCGGTGAAAGAGCGTCCGAAACCGGAGTTGCAGGCGCCGACCGACGCGATATTGCGGGTGACGTCGAGCGGAATCTGCGGCAGCGACCTGCACATGTACGACGGCCGTACACCGCTTGAGGAAGGAACAGTGGTGGGTCACGAGATCATGGGCGTGATTGAGACGGTGGGCGACGCCGTGCGAAGCATCAAGAAAGGAGACCGCGTCGTTCTTCCATTCAATATTGCTTGCGGGTTCTGCTTCAATTGCCTGCGTCAACATACGGAAGCGTGCCTGACGATGAATCCGGAAGCGCCACATGCGGCTTATGGATATGCGGGCATGGGACCGTATCAGGGCGGCCAGGCGGAGTTCGTGCTGGTTCCTTATGCCGATTTCAATTGCCTGAAGCTGCCGGGAAAACCAGGAGACGAGTGGGAGGATGATTTTCTTCTCTTGTCGGACGTCTTCCCGACTGCCTATCACGCGACCGAGTTGGCGTGTGTGAGTCCGGGGAAAACCGTAGCCGTATTCGGAGCAGGGCCGGTGGGATTATTGTCGGCCTGCTGCTCGCTGTTGAAAGGCGCGGCCGAGGTGTATGTGGTTGACAGCGTGCACGAGCGCTTACAGAAGGTCAGAGAATTGGGAGCGATTCCGGTGAACTTCAGCGAAGGCGATCCGGTGGAGCAGATCTTCGAACTGCGGAAAAAGAATCGTGGAATTCAGCAGGGCTTGCGTCCGGGTGAGGAGAAGATGAAGGGCGTAGACTGCGCGATCGATGCGGTCGGGTATCAGGCGCGCGACAACGAAAATCCGGGGAAAGAAAAGCCAACGCAGGCGCTGGAGAACTGCCTCAAGGTGGTGAATGCAACAGGACATATCGGAATGATCGGTGTGTACATGGCGCCCGATCCCGGAGCGAAAGATGAGAAAGCGAAGAAGGGCATCTTCAACTTTCCGCTGGGAGATTACTTTGACAAAGGAGTAACGATGGGTAGCGGACAGGCTCCGGTAAAGAAGTACAACGAATATTTGCGCGATCTGATCGTCAACGGACGCGCAAAGCCGGGGAAGATCGTGAGCCATCACATCCGGATTGAGGATGCTCCGGACGCGTATTCGAAATTCGATAAGCGGATCGAGGGGTATACGAAGGTGTTGATCCGGTTTGGAGAAAAGAGCGCGGCTTAACCCTTATTCATATTGGCGCGGGGATGGAGTGTGTATGGAACACGGGGTCTCTCCACTCCGCGTCGCCTTCTACTTTGCCGAAAGCAAACGCTCCGGTAAGATGAGTCCGCCGAATTGCTCTTGGCTCGCAGCGAGTTAGCGCTGAAATTTGCACAACCTTAGGCTGAGAAACTCTCCTCTAAGCTTCAGGAGGGAAACCACATGCCGAGAAAAAAGAAATCTTCAGGGCGCAAATCTTCAGGCCGAAAGTCCTCAGGACGCAAGTCGTCGGGCCGCAAGTACTCGAAGTCGGCGGGAAAGACCGTGGCAAGCGCCATGCGGCGAAAGAAGCGCGGGACGCTTCGTTCGGGTCCCGGTGGCAAAGGCGGAAAAGTAAAGAGCCGCAAGCAAGCGATCGCGATTGGATTGTCGGAAGCTCGCAAAAAGGGCGCGAAGGTTCCGCGCAAGAAAGCGGCCTAACGGCAAAGAATCGGTCGCACACGCGGGTGTGGACTGACATTCGCGAGGAGTGCATTTCCGAAAAGCTATGGCAGGGGATCCAGTCGTAATTGTGATCGGCGGAGGAGTGGCTGGGTTGGCGGCGGCGTGCGAACTGGGGCACGCGGGAGTGCCGGTGTGCGTTGTGGAAGCGCGCGAGCGGATCGGCGGACGCGTTTTCACGCAGAGAATTCCGGACTGCGATGTCCCGATCGAACTGGGCGCGGAGTTTATTCACGGACGTCCGGCAGAGATAGTCGATCCTCTGCAGCGCGCGGGAGTCGAACTCACGGAAGTCAGCGGGGAGAACTGGTGCGTGTCGGACGGGCAGCTTTCGCCTTGCGATTTCTGGTCGCAGGTCGAAGAGGTGCTCGAAAAGATGGACGACTCGCGTCCAGACGAGTCGTTCCTGGCATTTCTGGATCGCTGCTGCGGAAATTCGAAAACAAAACGCAAGGTGCGGGAGCACGCGCTGGATTATGTAAGCGGATTCAACGCGGCCGATCCTGGGTTGGTGGGCGTTCACTGGCTGGTGCAGCAGACGCGAGCTGAAGAGCAGATCGGCGGCGATCATTCGTACCGTGCGCGCAACGGGTACGCGGACCTGCTGGACGTTTTCCAGAGACAGATGGAAGCCGCTGGCATCAGGCTGCGAACCGAGAGCGTGGTGGAGATGGTGAAATGGCATCCGGGAAATGCCGAGGTGAGGTTTCACGATCGGGCGGGATCGTCGAGGCTGGAGGCTCCGCGGGTGCTAATCACATTGCCCTTGGCTGTGCTGAAGGCCGGGAGGGGTGAGGCGTGCGCGGTCGAGTTCACTCCATCATTGCCCCAGCGCAAAATCGAGGCGCTCGACAAGATGGAGATGGGGAAGGTGATCCGGATCGTGCTGCGGTTTCGGGAGCGATTCTGGGGAAAGATTCAGCCGCGCGGCTCGGACAGATCGAACCTGGCCGATATGAGTTTTCTGTTTTCGGAAGATGAATATTTTCCGACGTGGTGGACGACCATGCCGCGGGAGAGTCCGGTGATGACCGGTTGGGCGCCGTTTCATTCAGCGGAGCGGCTGTCCGGCCAGAGCCGAGAGTTTGTCATCGAGCGAGCCCTGAAGAGCCTGAGCACAATTTTCAAGATGAATGCGAAGGAACTGGAACGTGTGCTTGAAGGCGCGTATTTCCATGATTGGCAGTCGGATCCGTTTTCGCGAGGGGCGTACAGTTATGGAAAAGTAGGGGCGGTCGAAGCGGAGAAGATTCTTGCCGAACCGCTGGATGACACGCTCTTTTTTGCGGGCGAGGCTATGGACACAACGGGAAACAACGGCACGGTCCACGGTGCGATTGCCAGCGGAAAGCGTGCGGCCAAGCAGATTCTGCGCGGACTCGAGTTCAGCAGCTCGCGGACACGCATCGCGGTTTAGCGTTGTGATGTTCCGTACCCGCTGCTTCCGGCGCGATGGTCAGACGATTCAGTGCATCTGTTTCACCGAGTGCAGATAGGCAACCACCGCGCGTGCATCGGTTTCATTCATGCGGAACGGCATCATAGGCAGGCGCAGAGGCTTGCCGTCAGTCCATATCCCCGTCATGAGCAGCTTGACGATGTCCTGATCGTTAGCCGGAGGGTTTCCGCCAATCCGCGGAGCTTTCAGCGGCCAGTCGGCATCGGGATGCGGCGGCTGGAAAAATTCCGGCGCTCCATCGAGCGGACGCTGCGGATCCAGTTGTCCATTGGCGAGGCGCGGAGTGTGACACTCGGGGCACATCGCGACTTTGTTCACAATATAGCTGCCGCGCTCGACTTCCGTTTGTGTTGCAGGAATGGGCTGCGCGGAAGTCTTGTCGTCTTTCTTGTGTGGACGTTGTAGTGATTGTGTCCATCCGGAAGAGGCGAGCAACAACATAACTAGAGTCGTCACACAGAAAGAGATGGCAAGGTGAAGGCGGCGCGATTCCTGGCGGGTGTTGCTTTCGGCGTGCATTCGACGTTCGTCTCCGCAAGGAACGTACGATGGATCGAACCCCGAAAGGAATCAGGAGGATCGTGTAGCACTAGCGGGGCAGGCGGACTCCACCGGCTGAGAAGCCAGCGGGCGGCAATGTGGCCACTGCCGCCCTCGATTCGATTAAGCCTGTGCGGTCTTTTCCGTCTTTTCGACGTCGCGCAACCGTGCTGCCTTGCCGCGCAGTCCGCGCAGATAGAACAGTCGGGCGCGCCGAACCTTTGACGAGCGGACGAGATCCACTTTGTCGATGACCTTCGAATGGATCGGGAAGATACGCTCGACACCCTGGCCGAAGCTGATCTTGCGGACAGTAAAGCTGGCTTGGGGGCCGTTGTCGCGCTTGATCACGACGCCTTCGAACGCCTGCACGCGCTCCTTGTCGCCTTCTTTGATCTTCACGTGAACGCGGACGGTGTCTCCGGGGCGAAACGGAGGAATGTCGGTGCGTTGTGTCTTTGCCAGCAGCTTTTCGATGATTAGATTTGACATGATCTTCTTCCTTCAATTTCTCTCGCGTTCATATTGAACGCGGTCCAAAATCTTTTTGTCTTCTTTGCCGAGTTCTACTTCCTTCAGCAGGTCCGGCCGGTTGCGGAGCGTCTTTCTTAAGGCCTGCTCCCTGCGCCAGCGCCGAATCTCTTCGTGGTTGCCGTTTAACAGCACTTCCGGCACCGGCATCCCGCGAAAGTCCGCCGGCCGCGTGTAGTGCGGATAATCGAGCAATCCGCCGGACCCGCACGTCGAGTCCGGACCTTCTGTTGCCTGTGGCGCGTGCGCCGTAAACGACTCCTGCCGCGTCGATGCTTCGTTGCCTACTGCGCCGGGCAAAAGCCGCGTGACCGCTTCGATGATCACGGCTGCGCCCAACTCGCCACCGCTGAGTACGTAATCGCCGATCGAAAGCTCACGATCTGCGAGGAAATTCGCGATGCGCTCGTCGACGCCTTCGTACCGCCCGCAGATCAGAACGATCCGATCAAGCGCCGCCGATTCGGCAGCGACTTTCTGTGTGAACCGCTCTCCTTGTGCCGAGAGCAGGATCACGCTTTCAC
The DNA here is from genome assembly GCA_035277905.1 of Candidatus Sulfotelmatobacter sp. GTDB lineage: Bacteria > Acidobacteriota > Terriglobia > Terriglobales > Acidobacteriaceae > Sulfotelmatobacter. Next base: position 11,502 of record DATEJO010000010.1, on the reverse strand, counting down.
GGGCCGCACCGGCCAGGCGTTCCTCGCGCGATGCGAGTCCAAAGGGCTCCAAACATTCAAAGATCGGTTCCGGCTTCAGGACCATGCCTTCGCCGCCGCCGAAGGGGCGGTCATCCACGGTGCGGTGCTTGTCTTTCGTGAACTGCCGCAGATCGTGGACTTCGATTTTCGCCAGGCCCATCTCGCAGGCCCGGCGGGTAATGCCGTGTTCCAGAGGTCCGCGAAAGAAGTCCGGAAAGATCGTGACAATGTCGGCCTTCATTTTGCGAGCCTAAAACCTAAATCACAACACAGAGGACGCGGGCGACGCAGAGGGAAGCAAGTCTTAACTGCTTCTGACCACTTGCGAATCGTTCTGCTACTTACGAACTTTTCCCAACTGCTCCCTTTTTTCTTCTTCCGTCATCGGGCCGTTGATTTCTAACAGGCCTTCCGGAAGATTCATGCACACTTGCTTCTGCTGCACATTGACGTTTTCCAGATACGCTTCTGCGAACGGGACGTCGAATTTCTTGCTACCGGCTGCGACTATCAGAAGCGGCGCTTCGCCCGCGCCAAACTGAACGTCTTCAATCCTGCCGATTTCCTGGCCGTGATCGAACACCATGCATCCGACCAGATCGCTGATGTAGCTCCAGCCCTGCTCGAGTTGGGCCCGGTTGCTGTGCGGGACCTGCAGTTCGGCTCCGATCAAAACTTCCGCGTCGGAGATCGAATCCACGCCGCGGAATTTCAGCACCAGCAAGCCCTTGTGCGGCCACACGCCTTCAATTTCCAACTCACGGCGCGCATCGTCGGACTTGCCCAACGCCAGCAACTTCATTCCTTCACGGAACCGGTCGGGAACGTTGCTGTGTACTTCGGCAGCGACTTCGCCGTGACGGCCCTGCGTCTTTACTACACGGGCCAAAGTGATGAATTCGCCACTCGAATCCGAGTTCACAGTTTCCGGGGCTGAAGCCCCTCTTTTCTTCCCAAGGGGCGCGGAGCGGCATCGCTAAAGCGATGCCCTGATACGAACCAAGGCATCGTCCCACTACTCGATGATTTCGAGCGTGTACCGCTTACGCGCGCGCTGTCCGGCGGCGTTCAGCAGAGCGCGTAAAGCGCGGGCAGTCCGCCCCTGGCGGCCGATCACCTTGCCCACGTCGCTCTCAGCGACTTCAAGCTCGATTACGCCATCGTCGAACTTCTCGACGAATACATCGTCGGGGGCGTCGACCAACTGCTTGGCGATCATCTCGACCAGCGCGCAAACATCTCCGGAAGACTCATTCATAAATTCTCACTGTGGACGAGAAATCAGGAAGCCAACGTTGGCGGCTTCGGTCTAGGCGGCCGATCCGGCGGTCGCAGGGGTGGGAGCCTTGGAGAACAGCTTGTTCACACGCTCCGACATTTGCGCGCCCTTCGAAACCCAGTACTCCACGCGATCGCGCTTCAACTCGATGCTGGCCGGGTTGGTGCGGGGATTGTAAGTTCCCACGACTTCCACCGGACGGCCGTTGCGCGCGCGCGCCTTTTCAATGACCACAATGCGATAGTGAGGTTGTTTGCGCGCACCAGTGCGCGAAAGACGAATCATTAACACGAACGTATATCCTTGTTCCGGAAGAGTCCGGCGAGGTCAAGACAAACTCTTATTATGCCGGAGCTTAGGCGGGAATGCAAACTTCTTGCACTATGGCATGTTCCAGAGTGCGTAGGAGTTGCGGGAACAGTTGCGGATTCCACTGATGCTCACGGAAGCAGGCGGAGTGCTACCATAATCAGTTTCCTATTCCGCGTTCCGCGACGAAGGTGCTCCCATGCCAGAGACTCTGCAAGCCGCTCCTCCTGCCCCGCTGACCAACCTGACTGAAGACGAAATTTTGTTCCGCGACAATATCCGCCAGTTTGCGGATGAAAAGGTTCGTCCGCTGGTGAAGGAGATGGATGAGAAAGGCGTCTTCGAAAAAGACCTGATCCATGATTTCTTCCAGCTTGGGCTTATGGGGATTGAGATTCCCGAGGAGTACGGAGGGGGCGGCGCCAAGTTTTTCGAGGCGATTCTGGCTGTCGAGGAGCTGTCGCGCGTGGATGCATCTTCCGGCGTGATTGTCGATGTGCAGAACACGCTTGTGAACAATGCCTTGTTGCGCTGGGGGAATGAGGCGCAGAAGCGGCAGTATTTGCCGAAGATGTCCACTGAGACCGTGGGGGCCTATGCGCTGAGCGAGGCTGGTTCAGGGTCGGATGCGTTCGCCTTACAGACAAAGGCCGCGCTGAAAGGCTCTGAGTACGTTTTGAATGGGCGCAAGCTCTGGATCACGAACAGCAAGGAAGCCGGCCTGTTTGTGCTTTTCGCCACGCTTGATCCCGCTGCTGGATACAAGGGCATCACGGCGTTTCTGGTCGAGAAAGGATTCCCAGGATTCACGGTTGGAAAAAAGGAAGACAAGCTGGGGATTCGGGCATCGTCAACGTGCGAACTGATCCTCGAAGATTGCCGCGTGCCCAAGGAGAACGTGCTGGGCGAGGCGGGCAAAGGATACAAGATCGCGATTGAAACGCTGAACGAAGGCCGCATCGGCATTGGCGCCCAGATGATTGGACTTGCTCGTGGCGCGTGGGAGTTCGCCTGCAAATATGCGGTCGAACGAAAGCAGTTTGGGAAATCGATCGCGGATTTCCAGGGAATCCAGTTCCAGATCGCGCAGATGGCCACGGAGATCGAGGCGGCGCGGCTGATGGTTTACAACTGTGCGCGCATGAAAGATGCGCGGGTGAATTTCGTCAAACAAGCGGCAATGACGAAGCTGTTCGCGTCGCAGGTCGCGGAGCGGGTTACGTCACTGGCGATTGAGATCTACGGCGGATACGGATACACGAAGGATTATCCGGTCGAAAAATACTGGCGCGACGCCAAGATCGGCAAGATATACGAAGGCACGTCAAACATGCAGCTGGCAACGATTGCCAAGCTGGTGCTGGGAAAATAGCGTCCGGGTTTCGGCGTCCGGCTTCTGGACAAAAGCGAACCTTCAGAATCCGACAGCCGTGGTTCTACGGATTGAAGCGGAGCTCCACTGTTTCCTTCGATTCGCTGCCGGGGGCGAACTTCCATTGCGAGACGGCTGACTCAGCAGCCTCTACAAGGATTGGGCTTCCGCCGACCGGTTCGACCTTTTTGACGTTTCCGTCAGGAGCGACCGTAGCGACCACCTTGACCGTTCCGCCAAGATTCATTCGCCGGGCAATATCGGGATAACGGGGCTCGACCTTGCGGACGAGTTTGCGTCCTTCATTGGAGGTTTGCTGGTTTTGAGCAACTGCCAGTTTGCCTGCGAAAAAGAAGCAGATAAGGGCCGAAAGAATGACGTACCGCGTTCTCATGCACATCCTTGCGAAAGAGGAGTTATTTGGGTTCTGCAAGTTTGAACTTGTGATACTAAGGCGATTCCCATGATTCGGGAAAGTAACAGCAGTAACCATCGCGGCGTGAAAGAGAGCATGTCCGCGGGTAACGTCTTCTCTGACCGGTTAAGCTGAACGAAACCAATCATCTGCAGGGGTTTCTATAGCAAATCTTCGTTGCTCATAATGTGCATGGGATTGCACTCAAGGCCTCCTGAAGACCTCCCTGCCTCATCCATAAGCTGCGCTTTTTCAGGTATTTACCCGATTTCCCGCTATTGGCTTCCGGGGTGCACTTAGCATGTGTGCCTGAGGGCTCAAGGCACGACACGGAGTGTCACTTGAAGATTGAATTTGGGACTGCAGAACACGGGGATTTTAAGAGTCTTGAGGCGCCAAGCATTGCGCAAGCCGCTCCGGAGAAGCCAGAGCCAAAGAAGAAGCACACGCTGCTCCCTGTGCTGGTTGTGCTGTTCCTGATTTCTTATGGCCTGATGACCATGCTGATTGTGGAGCAGGGCCGTACCATCGACTCCCAGCGTGCCCTGATTCGCGAACTCTTCCGTGACAGTTCAGAGCTCTTCGGAATTAAGAGAGCCCAGGCCCTCGAGGGACACCAACTGCAGGGCCAGGTTCAAAACCCGTCTTCCCAGACCCCGTCTACCCAGAATCCATCGAGCCGTACCCCGTCAACCCAGGTTGCACCGAAGCAAGCCCCGTCTTCCCAGGCAGGTGCTCAAGCGAACGCGCAGACAGTAAAGCCGAACGTCCAGGTGCCGGCGCCTTCGCGTCCAGCAGCAGATTTGTCGGATGTCCGAAGAGCCTTGATCAAGATATAAGGCTCTCTGAAGCGGTAATTGCGTGACCCTATTTTGTTCTGTGGATTGAAGCTGTAGAAGTGCAAAGCAGGAAACAATGAAGGTTCTGACCCTAGCCTTGTTGTTAAGTCTGCCGGTTTTTTCTCCCGCGCCGCCGCAAAAACCTTTGCGAGAACCCTCGACGCAGTTGACTCGTCACAGCAAGGGCGGCAGGTGGTATTTCGCCGCGACCGGACACGCCGTGTATTGCTATGGTCCGGTGATGACGGTGCCGCGCGCCAACGGGGATCTGCAACGCGTGGCTACGCTCTGCCGCGACGGCAGTGCGGTTGTGCCCTTGAAAGACTAACATCTCTTCTTCTCTCCGCTGTAAGCTCAGAGAGCGCCAGGCTTGCGTCCAAGCGGCCGTCTGCCGCATCCAATCGTCTTGCTGTTAACAAGTTGGTAAGCCGATAATCGATCGCGACTTTGTCTCGCAAGTTGTTGTCGGCGATCGACGAGAGCTTGAATCGCACGGAGATCCCCCATGTCCATACGCCCTGTTAAACGCCTGATTCAGTCCAAACCTACGCTCGAGGGAGCGGGAGTGCATCTTCGCCGCGCCTTCGGCTTTGGCAGCACCGGCGAGTTTGATCCGTTCCTGCTGCTCGATGATTTCCGCAACGATGTTCCGCAGGACTATCTCGCTGGATTTCCGTGGCACCCGCATCGCGGCATCGAGACGATCACATATGTGCTGGCGGGAACCGTGGAACATGGCGACAGCATGGGCAATCGCGGTGCGATCGCTGCGGGCGACGTGCAGTGGATGACCGCGGGCAGCGGCATCATTCATCAGGAGATGCCGAAGGGCGATCCAACGGGACGGATGCACGGCTTCCAATTGTGGGCGAATCTACCGTCGGCATTAAAGATGACCGCGCCGCGCTACCAGGAAGTGAAGACGGGCGAGATTCCCGAGGTGACTGACGATGATGGCACGCACGTCCGCGTCGTGTGTGGAAGTTTCTGGGGCAAGAAAGGGCCGGTGGATGGGATTGCCGCCGACCCGATCTACCTCGATATTTCCGTGCCGCCGGGCAAGCGGAAGACGCTGCCGGTTGAAACGACGCGTCACGCCTTCGCCTACGTTTTCGGCGGAGACGGCAAGTTCTGCAATGCATCCGGGCCGTTAGCCGTGCCTACCGAGAGTGTGGGCTGGCTCGATACACATCCACCGGCCGAGGCGGAGAATCGTTCGCTCGTAGTGTTTGACCGCGGTGACGAAGTTGCCGTGCAGGCTGGAGAAGATGGGATTCGCTTCTTGCTCGTGTCAGGCAAGCCATTGGAAGAGCCCGTAGCATGGTACGGCCCGATCGTGATGAACACGCAGAAGGAGTTGCAAGACGCATTTCGTGAACTCGAGCAGGGGACGTTTTTGAAGAAGTGAAGCTGCTATCTTCCTGCGATAACCTGTACCTATGCCCGAACTTCCTGAAGTTGAAACGATTGCCCGCGGACTCGCCAAGCGCATTACCGGCGACGTGATCGAATCCGTTTGGCTCGGCCAGAAGAAAGAGCCGCTGAAGTCGCCTGCCTCCGCGATTGCGTCCATGCTGGAGCACAGTCGGATCGCTTCGGTTCACCGGATGGGCAAGCACATTGTGTTTGATCTCGATCGCGAAGGGACGAGTTCGAACGGGGGACAAGCGAAGAAGAAATCGAAGAGATCTGCGGAGGCTGCCGCCCATAGCGCGCAATCGCAGGCGCAATGGATTGTTCATCTCGGCATGACGGGGCGCCTGCAAATTTGCGAGCCGCAGGCGGAAGTCGCCAAGCACACTCACGCGATTGCGAAGCTGGCGTCGGGAAGGGAACTGCGCTTTGTCGATGCGCGGCGCTTCGGGCGGCTGAGCGTTGCCGATGTACAGTTCGATGCCAGCGGCATTGAACCCCTGGAGATCGATCTCGAACGCTTTATCGGTCTTTTCAGTGGCCGGAAGACGCCGATCAAAAGCGCTCTGCTCAATCAGAAGCTGCTGCGTGGCGTGGGAAATATTTATGCGGATGAATCTCTGTTTCGAGCAGGCATCCGGCCGCGGCGGCGAGCCTCAACGATCACGCGAGAACAGTTCGGCAAGCTTTTCTTAGCTGTTCAGGAAGTGCTGAGAGAAGCAATCGCGCTGGGCGGTTCCTCGGTTTCGGATTATGTGAATGCGGACGGCGAAGAAGGATTCTTCCAGCTGCAACATCGCGTTTATGGCCGCGAGGGCGAACCGTGCCTCGTGTGCAGGTCTCCCGTCAAGCGCGTCGTCATCGCCGGACGCAGCAGCCACTACTGCCCGCGGTGCCAGAAATAATGTTGATTGTTGATTTTTGATTGTTGAATAAAAACCCAACTGCGCCAATCGGATCAAGGTTTTCATTCGACAATCAACAATCATCATTCATCATTTTTTCTGTTACCCTGTACGGTCCATGCCCGACTTCTCCATCGGCGTCGATCTTGGCGGCACCAACCTGCGCATCGGCGCCGTGACACCTGACGGTCGCCTTCTCGAAAAAATCAGCGTCAGCACGAAAATTTCGCTGGGTGCCGATCACGTAGTTAATGAAATGTGCGACGCGATCCTGCGCCTGACGAGCCAGTACAAGAATGGCGGGAAACTTCTCGGGGCAGGAATCGGCATCCCGGGCATGGTTGATCTCGAGACCGGCACTGTCTGTAAGTCCGCGAATCTGCCAGGCTGGTCGGATTATCCGGTGCGCCAGGAGATCGAACGGCGATTAGGCGCGCCGATCATCCTCGAAAATGACGCCAACGTGCATGCCGTGGGCGAGAAATGGCTGGGTGCGGCGCGCGACGTCGACAACATGGCGATGTTCACACTGGGCACCGGCATCGGGGGCTGCATCATTCTCGACGGAAAAATCTTTCACGGCATGACTGGAATGGCCGGCGAATTCGGCCACGTGACGATTGAGCCGGAGGGCGTTCCGTGTGGATGCGGCAATCGCGGTTGCTCGGAGAGATATGCGTCTGCCTCGGCCGTCGTGCGGATGGTGCGAGAGATGATTGATTCCGGTCAAGCTCCGGAACTGGCGAAGGCTGCTGGCGCGGATCCCGAGTTCAGCGCAAAATCCGTTTACAACCTGGCCATGCAAGGTGATCCGGCGGCTCGCGAAATTTTCCGGCGTTTCGGCCGCGCGCTGGGAATTCTTCTGGCGGGCATGGTCAATGTTCTCAATCTTGAAATGTATGTTCTTGGCGGCGGTGTGGCGAGCGCGTGGGATGCGTTCGCTCCGACGATGTTTCAGGAGATGCGTGAGCGGTCGCCCATCTACTTCTCGACTGATCCGGAAAACCCGAAAAATAAGGAGAGCGCGAAGTCCCACAAGCCGCGCCTCACGATCGTCACCCGTGCCGTGCTCGGAAGCGACGCCGGGCTGTACGGCGGGGCAAGGCTGACGCACTTCCCCACATAACCCCTTACTCAGGCTTCGATTCTTGGAGCACCGGCTTGTCGCCATCCCAGTGAATCTGTTCTAACTTCGCGGGAGGAATCGGTTCCTGATTGGGAATCAGCAAAACGAGCTTCCCATTTTTCGTTTCAGCTTTTCCGCCATTCGCCAGCAGAACCTTCAGTCCGACCTGTGCTGTGTCTTCGGCGAGAACGTCGATCTCGTAGGAATCCGGCAGCCCTGCCAGAGTTTTGTTCCAGTAAGTATTGTGGAGAGGATCGCGATACTCCGCGGGAATCGCATGTGCGCCAATCAGCGTTCCGAGAATGCCGGCGGCGTTGGCCGGATTGCAGTCCGCATCCTGTCCAGCACGCGTCGCATAGTTCATCGTCTTATACCAGTCGCCGTTTCCGTAGAGCAGGCCCATGACGACGTATCCGCCATTTAATTTTGCGTCGATGTTGAACGGCTGCTTGTAGCCGTCGGGACAGTGATCAGCTTCTCCCCACTTCGCCTGTACGAGGTGCCACGTCTTGAGCCAGTCGTTCGGATTCTCGTCATGCCAGCGGAGCACGTCGCGGATCAATTGCGCGTAAAGACTCTGCGCGGGGATCGCCTTCAGCCCGCGCTCGACCACTTCGCGAACGTTCGACGCGAAGAACGCCTGCGTGTACATGGCCGAAATGAACATGCCTCCGTAAACGCCGTCGCCGTAGTTCATGATGTGGCCCATGCGCTCGCCGTAGCGATTGGAAACCTGCGGCATGCCGGGCGCAATCATTCCGAAAACATCGGACTCAATCTGGAAATCGATATCGTCGGCGTGGAGGTTGTAGCGCGGGTTACCGGAGTTCGGAGGAAGGATTCCTTTGCGGATGTTCTCGAGACCAGCGTTGTTTGCGTGCCAGACTTTGCGGATCTTTTTATCCCACTCGTGCGCGACAGTTACTGGATCGACGTCGATTCCGTATTTCCGCAGGCAATATAGAAAAAGAAGGTTGATGTAGATGTCGTCATTGTCAGGCGCGCCAAAACTCGGGTGCTCTCTTTCGGAATCCTCAATGAACTTGTGAATGATTACGATCTTTTGATTGTCGATTTCCCGGGTAATCGGATCCCAATCCTCCTGGCCGGGTTTGTTCACGGCGCGCGCTCGATAATCTTTCATACGCGTCGGCGAGAGCGGCCAATCGGCGATGTCGAATCCGATTGGAGTGTTTTGATATTGAAATTCCCAGGGCTGGCCGAAGGTTACTCCAATCATCTTGCCCATCCACGCGCCCTCGACTTTGTCGAGATAAGTATTCCAGTCGAGAGTTCGGTAGGTTTTCGTCGAATGCATTGTCGGCTTACGAGAGGCTGCCGCCGAGGGAAGAGATAATGCCAGCAATATGACTGGAATAAATCGCGTCATCTACGCTCCGTTGATAGCCCCACCGTCAGCCGATTGAGTTAGCGTGCAGGTTCGCGCTTTGACTGTACGGACAAGCGTTGCATCGATTGAAGGAAGCTTCGATTCTGCTCCGGCGTTCCAATGCTGACGCGGATGCAACTTGGCGCACCCCACGCTCCTAGCGGGCGCACGCTGATACCGTCGCCTCGCAGTTTCTCGGCGACGGAAGCCGCATCCTGGCCCACGTCACAATACAGGAAGTTTCCATAGGTTGGAACCACGCGGTAATCCATCTCGGATAAGGAGACGCCGAGAATCTGTGCCTGTGCGGCGTTGTTGGCGACCACACGCTTGATGTGATTCTGATCGTCGAGAGCGGCAAGCGCTGCGGCCTGCGCTACCGAGGAAACGGAAAATGTATTCCGGATTCGGGCGCAGTAGGCCAGCAACTCTGCGGGGCCGATACCATAACCAATGCGGAGTCCGGCCAATCCGTGAGCTTTCGAAAAGGTGCGCAACACCACCACTGTCGCGCCCTGGCGTAGATAGTCGAGCGATTTTGGATGCTGGATGTGACGTTGTCCGGCGAAATACTGCGAGAAGTCGTAATAGGCCTCATCCAGAATGACGACCACGTGTCCGGGAACTTCCGCGACGAAGCGATCGATCTCTGCCGCGCTTAGCATCGTTCCGGTGGGGTTATTCGGATTCGCCAGAAACACAATGCGCGTGTGCTCGTTGATGGCGGTTAGAATCGCGCCCAGATCAATGCTGTCTTCGCGCATGGGAGTCTCGATCAACTGCGCCCCTGTTGCATGCACCGCCATTGAATACACGATGAACGAGCGTTCGCTGGTGACCGCATTCAGTCCGGGCGCCAGCAAAATCTGGCAGAGCAACGCTATTAGCGCTGTCGAGCCGGCTGTGACCAGCACCTGCTCGCTTGGCACATCGTGGTAGGCGGCAAGCTTGCGGCGAAGCTCGGTGCAATCGTCTTCGGGATAGGAATTGGCGGAGGCCAGGACGAACTGCATGGCTTGAATTGCGCGCGGAGAAGGACCGAATGGATTTTCGTTGGAATCGAGACTGATCAGCCGCGATTGGACGCCGGGAACGTTCTGCGCTCCGGGTAGCGGAGGGAAATATCCTTCCATCTCGCGGGCCGGTTTCGAAACCAGATCAAAAAAGCGGCTCATATTCTCCGAACTTCACCCCACAGATTTCTTCTGACGCGCGACTGCGCTGGTTGCGGATTTCAGCCGCTCGATTTCCTTCAGAGTGAGTGAGCGAAACTCTCCCGGAGGCACATCGAGGGTGAGCGGCCCGTAACGCACGCGCTTGATCTTCTCCACGTGATGTCCGACAGCTTCGAACATCCGCCGGAGTTGCCGGTTGCGGCCCTCGATCAGAGTAATTTCACACCACGGATTCGCGGACTCTTTAACAATTCGGACTGCCGCAGGAGATGTTCTGACACGTTTGCCCTCATCGGTGGCGATCGAAACTCCAGCTCGCAATTTCGCAATCGACTCTTCTTTCGGCGTGCCTGCCACCTTTACCAGATACGTCTTCGCGACGTGCGAGGCCGCCTTCATTAGGCGATGCGCGAGGTCTCCATCGTTGGTCATCAGTAGCAGGCCCTCGCTGGCGTAGTCGAGACGTCCGACAGGATATACGCGTCCCTTTACGCCGCGCACAAGATCCATGACGGTAGGACGCTTCTCGGGATCGCTGACGGTGGTGACGTAGCCTTTGGGCTTGTTGAGCAGCAGATACGTGTGGCGCTGTTCCCCCTGAAGCAGCTTGCCATTGACGCGAATGTGGTCCGTCTCGGAGTCTGCCTTGGTGCCGAGTTCGGTCACAGTCTTGCCGTTGATCTGCACATGGCCCGACGTGATCAGTTCTTCCGCTTTTCGCCGCGAAGCGACGCCGGCGGCGGCAATGATCTTCTGAAGTCGTTCGAGAGGCATGGAGAGATTGTACGTGCGTCGCTAAAGATGTGACGAAGGGTACGAAAATTGTCGGGCTATGGGCGGGCTCCGAATCTTTCGATCCGAGGCTAGCTGGCCTTTTCTCCCGCCGGAGCCTCTTCCGCCACGGTTTCTGCCGGCTGCGACGGGGCCGCTTCTGCGGCAGGCGCGGCAGTTGGCTCCTCGGCTGCGCTTTCGGCGGGGATCAGTTCCGCCTGAAACGATTCCGCCACCAGCTTTTCGAATTCTTCCATGCTGGGTAGTTCGTTTACATCTTTCAGCCCGAACCGCATCAGGAATTCTTTCGTGGTCTTGTAGAGAATCGGGCGTCCGATCACCTGCTTGCGCCCGGCTGTTGTGATCAGCTTGCGGTCGAGCAACGTTCCGATCACACCACCCGAATCGACGCCGCGAATGTCGTTGATCTCGGGCACGGTGACCGGCTGCTTGTAGGCGATGACGGCCAGAGTTTCGAGCGCTGGCA
>DATEJO010000009.1:0-13241 GCA_035277905.1 Candidatus Sulfotelmatobacter sp. | reverse complement strand
CAATACAACCTTGGCCAGGAAGTACTAGACAGTAACCTGAACATTGAGGTCTGCGAGAACAGCGGGCAAACTTCCGGGACAACCCCGCCGGCTTGGGGCACAAACCTGTTTGACCCTACCAACGACAATGGCGTGCATTGGCGCAACCAGGGGCCTGTATTGTCGTTCCCGGCAGACCCGGTGTGGACCCCCAATACTCTTTACAACGGCGCTTTCGAAGTCATCGACAGCAATAACAATATCGAGATTGCTCAAGGAACTGGGGGCACTTCGGGTGGCTCGGCGCCGGTTTGGGCGACGGGAGAGGGACAATCGACACCAGACGGCGGCGGTGCCTTTTCTTGGTACAACCTCGGCCCAAGTCCATCCTTCGGCCTTCCCGCCGTGGGCGGGACGAGCGGTATTATCATTGACAACACCACGAACAACCCCGGCGGGTCGCAGGTTTACTACTCAACGTTAGGGGGCGGATGCCAACCACTTGGCACCGGCGGATGCGCCGTCCAGGCCTCACAATCAGGATTAAACTAGGGAGAGCACAGGAATCATGTCGAACGAAAATTCATCTACGGAACAGCAGCAGACAACCACAAAGAAGCCCTACGAAAAGCCGAGTTTCCGCTTCGAAAAGGTCTTCGTGACCAGCGCTCTCTCCTGCGGCAAACTCACTGGCGGCGGCGGTGGGTGCACGCTGAAGACGAAATTCTCGTAAGCCGCGAGTAAGACGCATTTAGAAACAGGAAAGGCGCGACCTCAACAATCGAGTCGCGCCTCATTGTTTTTCTTCGCCGGTAAATTCTGTCTTGCTACGCTCTTGCCCGCTTCGGAAATCTCCCCGTAATCTTCCGGAAGAATCCATGCAGGCGGTGCACTCCTCCGGCATGGGGCAGGAACATGAACGGGCATTCTCCGGGGATGACCTCCATCCCGTGTTCGCGGCAGAACTCCACCGCCTTCTCGCTCACCGCTCCGGCGCCCGCGGCGCGATACATCCATATCTTGCGAATCCCCGCCGCCGCGCAATCCGCGACCACTGCCTCCGTGTGCGCCGGTGACGTCATCAGCAGCGCCGCCTCCACCGGAGGCTGAATATCCTGCACGCGCGCATAACAACTCTTCCCCTGCACGTTCGGAGTCTTCGGATTCACCGGCACTACGTCATATCCATGCCGGCAAAGTTCTTCGAAAAGTGACACGCTGAAGTCTTTCGGGTCGCGAGAAATGCCCACCATGGCGAACCGCTTCAGAGCCAGGAACTGCTCGATCGCGTCGAGAGAATGGGATTGGGCAGACATTTTTCCTCCTTTACCCCAAGATTGCTTGCAAATTTATGCGATCTGCGGTTACCAGGCAGTGACTTTAGTCACCAATCTGCGTTGTGACCCCATAAAAAGCGGGGCCAAACATCGCTTCTTGCTTGCGCAATATTCAATCTCGCGGCACAATAAATCGTCCCAAATTGGGCCTACTCCCAGGCCCCCGAGTCCAGGTTCTTTCAGGGGAAGTCGAAAAATGAAAAATCGCATACTTATCGCGGCGTGTCTGTCCAGTGCGCTTATCCTCCCAGGCTTCGCGCAGCAAGGGAATTCCGATTCTTCCACATCTCAAACCGCCAACCAGAACCTCAGCACGAGGGAACCGCTGCAGGATCCCACTCCCAAAGGTTTCTGGGATGGCGATGATCCGAACCTCGCCAATCTGGTTACGCATCCGTTTGCCACCAAGAAATATGTGCAGCGCCACACCCAGCCCATTCGCGACCGCATCAACGAGCTCGATGAGTTGACCAGCGAGAACGCCCAGCACATCAAAGACATCGACTCGCGTTCTCAGCAGGGCCTGCAGATGGCTTCGGAAAAGTCGAGCCTTGCCGACCAGCATGCCAGCGACGCGGCCAACAAAGCGCAGCTTGCGCAGACCGCGGCCAACGACGCTACGACGAAAGTCACTAGCGCCGAGCAGATGGTCAACGGCCTCGATCAGTACAAGGGCAGCGCGCAGACCGAGATTCGTTTCCGTCCCGGACAGACCGTGTTGAGCAAGAGCGCAAAAGACGCGCTCGATCAGATGGCGACTCCGCTGAAAGATCAGCGCAGCTACATCATCGAAGTCCGTGGATTCGCTCCCGGCCATGGTCAGGCCGCAATCACCAGCTCGCAGAAGATGGCCGACTCCGTCGTCCGCTATCTGGTGCTCACCCACGGCATTCCTGTGTATCGCATCTACGAACTGAGCATGGGAAACACACCCGCATCGGGTGAAGCGATGGGAGCGAAGCACACCACAGCTCGCGTCGAAGTCAACGTGCTGCAAAATAATCTGGTCAGCTCGGCGCAGCACTAATCAAGACACGAACAAGAGATCGGGCGAGCCGCCATGGCTCGCCTTTTTCTTTTGCTTCTTTTCGTTTTATTTCAAATAGAGATACGGTGCGCGAAATCCCGAACCATTTTGGGAAAAATTCCTCCGCCTGTGACTCAAATCACAGACTCTCATAACATGCGCCCCAGAGAATGCCAGCAATGGTTCTGCCGCCCCCTCCGGGCCTGCGGACCATCGTTTGGCGGAAACGCTCCCATGCGGAGGGACGTTCCTGCAAGGCTGTGGCGCCACGCAGACAAAGTTCCATCCTGCGATAGCGCGCGGTTTGTCCCGGGAAAATCTTGAATTCAGATCGGCGGACGCTCCGTCGATCGAGGAGCACATTGCATTGTCCGCAAAATGGTTTGCGCGCAAGACCCCTCCGAATTACGCGCTCGCGTTCGTCGCCGTCGCTGTAGCCACCTTGATTCGCCATCACCTTGGCGTCACCTTGGGTTTCACTCAACCCTTTGTGCTCTATTATCCGGTCATCACGTTAGTTGCTCTCATGGGCGGATTCGGCCCAGGTTTATTCGCTACCGTGCTATCGTGCGTGACCTCGGCATTCCTGTTCCATGAGCCATTGAATTCGCTGCAAAGCGGCAACCTGCGCCACGTCGTCCATCTCCTCCTATTTGTATTAGTGGGCACTGCGATCAGCGGTCTTTGCGCCGAGTTTCGAGGCCGTGCTCATCGTTTGCAGGATTTCCAGAAGGGATTTGAGGGACTGGAAGAGATGTTAGTCGTAATAGACCGGCATCGTCGATTCATCGTTGCCAACCGAGCCTTCCTGGACTATTGGCAATTCAAGAAGAGCGATCTGATCGGCCGTTCGACCTCCGATGTTTTGTGTTCCGCAGCTTTCGATGAAGAACTGAGCGAAAAACTCGAGGACTCGTTTCGGGGCAAGGTCGTTCGGTTCGAAGCGCGTTGTTTGCATCCATCCCACGGCGAGCGTGATCTATTTGTATCTCAGTTGCCGGTCGAGGGACCTGGCGGCATCGATCGAGTCGTCGTGGTGATCCAGGATCTAACGGAAAAAAAACAAACCGAAGCCGCCCTGCGAGAAAGCGAACAGCGCGAACGGCTGCGGGCGCAGGAGCTCCAGACCCTGCTCGATACTCTCCCCATCTCCGTCCTGATCGCGCACGATCCGGAATGCCAGAACGTCACAGCAAACCGCACAGGCCAGGAATTCCTCGGCGTCGCACCGGAAACGAACATTTCCGCCAACGCCCCTTCCTGCGATGCGAAGCGGTTTCGTTTCTTTCGCAACGAACTGGAGATCGGTCCGGATCAACTCCCCATGCAGATGGCAGCCGCGACAGGGGCCCGTGTCGACGATGTGGCGACCAAAATCGTTTTCGAGGATGGAACTGAGACATACGAACTCGGCAATGCCGCCCCACTCTTCGGTCCGGCCGGAAAGGTGCGAGGCGCCATTTACGCATGCGTCGATATCACGAGCCGGATCCGCGCCGAGGAAGCACTCCGTGACCGGGAACAGCATTTCCGCGCCCTGGTGGAGCAGGCCAGCGACGGCATTTTCGTTGCCGACGCGCGGGGAAATTACATCGACGTCAATTCCGTTGGCGCCGAAATGCTCGGCTACACCCGCGAAGAAGTCCTGCAAAGATCGATCGCCGACGTCGTGATCCCCGACGATATCCGCCGCATTCCTGAGGAAGTCGCTCGCTTTGCGGGGGGCGCCACCGTCCGCAGCGATTGGACCTTCTTGCGCAAAGACGGCTCCTGTTTCCCAGGTGAAGTCTGTGGCAAGCAACTCCCCGATGGAAGATTGCAGGGAATCGTGCGTGATATGACTGAACGCAAGCTGGCTGAGGAAGAGACGCGCCGCAAAGAAGAGCGCTTCCGGGTCGCCCTGAAAGATTCTCCGATCACGGTTTTCAATCAAGATCGTGATCTGCGCTTCACGTGGGTCTACAATTCGCAGATTTACGCTACACGCGAAATGATCGGCAAAACCGACGAGGAACTGGCCGGATTGAAAGGCGTGAAACGATTGGTGGAGTTAAAGCGCCAGGTGTTCGAGACGGGCCGCCCGGTGCGCGAAGAAGTAGCAGTCAATGTGCACGGCAAGAACTATTCGTTTGACCTTTCTATCGAGCCTCTTTTCGATGCCGAGCGGAATATCATCGGCATCACCGGCGCCGCCGTGAACATCGCGAAACTCCGCGCCTTGGCCGACAGCTTGCAGGAGGCTCACGACAGACTAGCCCAGGAAAAGCAGTATCTCGAGAACGAGATCCAAGAAGAACTTGGTTTCGAAGATATCAAAGGCCTGAGCTCTCCGTTGAAGGAGGTTCTCGCGAAAGCTCGCATCGTCGCGCCCACCGATTCCACCGTTCTGTTGCTGGGAGAAACCGGTACCGGTAAGGAACTGGTGGCGAGATCCGTCCACCGCCTCAGCGCTCGCCACGATCGAACGTTCGTGAAGCTGAACTGCGCTGCGGTTCCCTCCGGCCTCCTCGAAAGCGAACTATTCGGCCACGAGAAGGGCGCATTCACCGGAGCCGTCAGCCAGAAGCTTGGCCGCCTCGAACTTGCCGACAAAGGAACGCTGTTTCTCGACGAGATCGGCGAAATGCCTCTGGAACTCCAGCCGAAACTGCTGCGCGTCTTGCAGGATCGTGAATTCGAGCGCTTGGGCAGCGTGCGCACGCTTCATGTGGATGTGAGAATCATTGCCGCAACCAACCGCGACTTGCGGCAGGACATCGCCGATAAGAAATTCCGCGAAGATCTCTTCTACCGCCTGAATGTGTTTCCGATCGGACTGCCTCCGCTGCGGCAGCGCATGGGAGACATCCCAATCCTTGTCGAGCATTTTGTGCAGAAGTACGCCGCTCGCATGGGAAAGCAGACCATCGTGGTGCCCGACGAGACTTTGACGATTTTAGCCAACTGGAACTGGCCCGGGAACGTCCGCGAACTCGAAAACGTGATCGAGCGGATGGTCATCATGACCAAGGGCCGCGTTCTCGCTCCGCCCCCCGCGGAATTGCAGGCTCCGCCAGACGACTCTTTCGACAGTCTCACGGTCATGGAGCGCGATCACATTATCCGCGTACTCCGCGAAACCAATGGAGTCCTGTCGGGCAGCGAGGGCGCAGCGAACCGCCTGGGATTGAAGCGCACCACTCTGCAATCCATGCTGAAGCGATTCAATATTCAACTCGAGGATTACCGCCGCGGAGGCGCTGCCTATAGAGCCTAGGCAAATTACTTCACCAGTCGGTTGTACTTCTTCAGGACTTCGCGCAATCTCTCGTGAGGTAGCGCTACCACGGTATGGCCGTTGATCCCGGTCATCGTTTCCGCGGCCACCATCGCGTTCACTACCGCCTCTTCGGTCGCCTGTACAGTTGCCAGGAAAATCGGATCCAGGTCATCGTTGGGAAGCATCGTCAGCTGATGCAATCCCTTCGATCCCACCGCTCCTGGATTCGCGGTCGAGAATGCAATGAAGATGTCGCCCGAGCCGTCGCCGGAATAGCTCCCATCGCGCCCCAGCCCTAGCGAGACTTTCCTCGCCACGCGTTTCAATTGCGTCGGAATCAGAGGCGCGTCCGTCGCCACCACGACGATGATGGAACCTACATCTTTCTGCCAGACCGTATGCTCGGGAATCTCGCGGCCCACATTGATTCCTGCAATCCGCAATTGCTCGCGCGATCCGTAGTTGCACTGCACCAGCACTCCGACTGTATATCCGCCGTCTTTCGAGTCGAGCACGCGCGAGCTCGTCCCGATTCCTCCCTTGAACTCATTGCAGATCATGCCGGTTCCACCGCCGACGTTACCTTCCTCGATCGGGCCGGAATGCGCCGTATCGAGCGCGTGCCACGCATCTTCTGGTTTCACATGAAATCCGTTGATGTCGTTTAGATAGCCGTCCCACGTTTCCGCCACCACCGGCAAAGACCACCAGTAGCCTTCCATGTCCGGCGAGCCATGCTTCACCTTCCACGCGATCACGGCGTCGCGCACAACTCCCACGCTGTGCGTATTGGTAATCATGACGGGGCCGTTGAGAAATCCCGAATCATCGACCCATGTGGTTCCGGTCATTTCGCCATTGCCGTTGAGAGTGAACCATGCGGCGAACACGGCGTCGTTGGAATTTTTTCCCCGAGGATGAATGGCCGTTACGCCGGTGCGGACCGGCCCCTTGCCAATTTCCAATTTGCCTTCACCGGAGATCAGGGTCGTCTCGCCGACCTCGACTCCTTTTACGTCCGTGATTGCGTTATACGTTCCCGGCGTTCCATCAAAGGGAACGCCAAGATCGCGGGCGCGAGGCTTGGTCTGGCCGAAAACGGCAAGGGGTAAAGACAGGATGGCAACAGCGATCGTCAACCGGCGCGCTTGCATGAAAAACATGAGCCCTCCACAAAGCAGGCAGTATAAAGGATCGCAACTGCATCTGAATTGTGCGCTCTGGTACTCCCGGCTGCTGAAATCGTCTGGAGTACAATCGCATCAAGAGACATCCCTTGGGGGTCGAGATGGATAGTTGGAAAAAAGCGGCGGTGCTCGGTTCCATTGCGGCTGCGGCCATCCTGTTTATGAAGCGGCGCTATGCGGCAGGCGTTTTGGCCACGGGAGCCGGACTTGCCGTGCTCGCCTCGGAGTATCCCGAGAAGTTTGAGAAGGTCCAGCGCGCGCTGCCCGACTACTTCGAGCGCGGCATGCAGGTCATGGAGATGGCCTCCAAAGCCGGCAAACGCATCACCGACGCTGCAGGCCGCAGTGCCAGCGATGTCTGGGAAGAATTCGGCGTCTAATAACCGAGGCCGCGTAGGGACAGCCGCCTCCGCTGTCCGGCGATGCGAAGCTACGCTGCGATCGGGATACCGCCTGGCTCTCAGTCGATCCCGAGTTGCTTCTTGGCTTCCGGACTCAGACGCTCGGGGGTCCACGGCGGGGTCCATACTACGTTCACCGCGGCATTCCGGATGCCAGGCAGCTGTTCGAGCCGCGACTTCACCTGCATGCTGATGTTCACGTGCTCGGGGCAGCCCTGCGCCGTCAGCGTCATATCGACAGTGACGTCCTGCTTGTCATCGTCGGCGGCCGCGAAGTTTACGTTATAGATAAGTCCCAGATCCACGATGTTGACCGGGATCTCCGGGTCGTAGCAGCTCTTCAAAGCGCTCATTACGTCTTGTTCGGTGACGGGCATCTGGATTCCTTCTCACTATCGCTGGCGTCCGCGCCGGCTGTTGCGCGGGCCCACAGCCCACGCTGATCTCAGTGTACAAGAGACTCACCCTGTGCGCCCGCTACATGCGCTCTGGCGAAACGTGCAATGCGGCCGCAAGCTGATCGCGCAGCGAGTCGTCACTCACCGAAAGAATGTAGTTATTGTTCTTGAAAAAGTAAGTGCGGTGGGTGCTTCCGACCTGCTGTACCTTCCATGGGCCCGGCATCCCGGAGAAGCGGTACAAGTATCCGCGGTGGGTGCGCTCTTCCTTGATTTTCAACCTGCTGAAACTGCCCGGTTTTGGAAGAAACAACACGCCGATATCGCCGGAAACAGTTCGGATGCATGCCTCGCCCTCAACTGTGCTGTGCGCCACTCCGTGTTCCCAAACCATGAACTGGCTGCCCCACTTCGTTGGGAAGACGCAGCGAACTTCGAGGCCACTCGATTCCAAAGCGGTCTTCATCTCCATCGCATCTTGATAGGCTGGATCATCGGTGGCCATCAAAGCGCGAGGGGGCGGACACGGTCCCGACTGCCCATACATCCGGGGCGCATACCCACACAAGATCAAAGCAACCGTGAGGTATGGAAGGATCTTTCTCATAGAACCCTCCGTGGATCGCAGAATACCGGGTCGGACCTGAGCACACTGATGCTACCCGATTCACCCCAAGTTGTCCGTCTGCTAGAGTCTTCCTAATGACTCCCGAATCGCGTCGGAAAATCCATCTCCTGTTGCTGGCGATATTTGTCATTGCCGCTATCCGCACAGGGATCATCTTCTATAACCGCCATGAAGACCGCATCGCCGCCCTGGAGGCCCAGAAGAAGCGCGATCTCGGCTACTCGAATGCCGATTATTATGTCAATCCAAAGAAGCTCCACCCCTACGACATCAAGAGCGCAAAGCAGCTTACGCAGCAGCCCGCGTGGGTGCGCGAGGGCTATCACTACACTTACTATCGCTACGACGCAGCCACCAGGCACGTGGACTTTACGCATGATGCTGGACTGCTCGGGCCGATTGAAAAGCTGCACATCATCGATGTGATCGCATCGCCTCCGCCGCATCCGGGAGAGGACCGGCAGGTTATGGCGATATTCGAAAAGGACGGCAAAGACTATGCCATGCCGATCGGCGTTGAGGCCGACGGGGAATACAAGATCTATTCCGATGACATCTTCTTCATCGAAGACCCGCACGACCTCTATAAGCACTGGCCAGCCGATGTCTGGCAGGCGATCGACCACCACGAGGTCAAGCCCGGAATGAGCGAACAGCAGGCTGATTTCGCGGTCGGCATGGGCATTCCGAATTCGGGCGGCGACAATTACGAAAAGACGGTCCACTATGCGAATGGCGGCAAGCCGTTGGTCATTACTTTCCACAACGGCAAAGCAGCAGACATTCACCCGGATAACCCCGCATCGTAATCGTTACTGTAGTGTGTCGGGTTTTACGGCGTCGCCCTCTCCGTTGTGCTACTATGCCCGGCAACCTGGAACCGTTCGGGAGGCGTTATGACGACCGCATTGAGGCCGCTCACCACCGGGGAATTGCTCGACCGCACATTTTCGCTCTACCGCTACCACTTTGGATTATTCATCGGAATCTATGCTCTGCCGCATCTGGCGGTGCTCGCCTTCGCACTGTGGGGAGTCATCACGCGCCCGTATGGCCCAAACATGTCCAATTTTGTCGGGCTGATGGCTTGGGCTTGGGGGACTATTTTCATCAGCATGATTTTTTCGGCGATAGCGCAGGCTGCCACCGTCGTCGCCGTTTCGCAGGTCCATCTTGACCAGCCGGCGAGCGTTTTCGATTCGTTCTCTCGCGTCAAAGGCCACATCATCGGGGTGATCTTTCTCTCGATGCTGATCACTCTTGCGGCCGGTACAGCATTGATTGCCTTCATTGTCCCTGGTGTTCTCTTGTTCCTGACGTGGTCGCTCGCGGTCCAGGCCAAAGTTCTGGAGGACAAAGGCATTTTCGATTCCATGTCGCGCAGCATGGACCTGACCAAGGGAAGCCGCGGCCGCATTTTCGTCATCTGGATACTCTTCGCGGTGTTGAGTATCGGCATGAGCTGGCTGGTGCAGTGGCCGATCATGCTCGCGGCCGGAGCTAGCTCCAGAGGCGCCATGATTCGCGCCACCATGATGTGGCAGGTCATTTCGCAGTCCGCAGGCTTTGTATCGCAGTGTCTGGTTGGTCCTCTCGTCACCATCGCACTGTCGCTCGTGTACTACGATCAGCGCGTGCGTAAAGAGGCGTTTGATCTGCAACTGATGATGTCGACTCTGGACGCGACCTCAGCCCCAGGTTCCCCCGCACAAGTCGGCGCATGACGGCTCGGCGGACCTTCATCCTGATTGCTCTTCTTCTCGCTTCAGCGTTTTGCCGCGCCGATGCGACAGGGGAAGGTTCCCTTTCTTCGGCAGAATACCGCGCTGAACTCGACCGCCTCAGCGCTGCCACTCAGCAACTCGATAGCTCCGGCAATCCAACCCCCTCCGCTTTGCACGATCTCCCGGAGACGTGGCACGTCCGGGACGGCAATCAGGATTTCGAGATTTCAACTGAGGGTCTGCAGCGCGACGTTCACCGCTACGAGTCCGACAAGAGTGTCACAAATGCGCTGGCGATTCGCGCCCGCATCAAGAGCCTCCGCGACGATCTCGATGGATTCGAAAAACCGCCGGCCGACGTTTCCTCGCGCCGTTCTGCGCTGAACTCGATTCTTTCCCGTCCTGAGTTCGGCGACGTCCGCGGTCCAAACTGGCTCGACCATCTCAAGCTTCGGATCATCGACTTCCTTATCCGCGTCTTGCGGCGTCTGTTCGGCTCGACGACGATTCCAACCATCAGCAAATATTTCGTTTACGGCCTGGTCGGAGTGGCTCTCCTCGCGCTGATCTACATTGCCTATCGCAGCATCTGGCGCGGACAGGAAGTCGCCGAAGTCATCCCGAAAGATCTTCCAGTCTCCGCGAAAGAATGGGCGATCTGGCTTCAGGAAGCCCGCGCCGCCGCCGCGAAAGGCGATTGGCGAGATGCCGTCCACCTAGCCTACTGGGCAGGCATCTCGTTTCTCGAGCGGCAAGGTTTCTGGAAACCCGACCGCGCCCGCACTCCGCGTGAGTATCTCCGCCTGATCTCAACATCGTCCGGCAAGCGCGAGACTCTCGCCGCGCTCACGCGAATCTTCGAGCTCACCTGGTACGCAAAGCGCGATGCCAGCGAAGGAACGTTCTCCGAAACTCTCGCCGAACTGGAGAAACTCGGATGCCGGTGAAACTCGATCCGCGCGACCGAAAGCTGATGCTCGCCGCTCTTGCCGTCTTCGTGCTGCTGATCGTGAGCGCGGCAGTCCTCGGTGGAGAAGGTGGCACAAAGCTCGACATCCCCAGCACATATTCGACCAGTTCCGGCGGCGCGAAAGCCGCATATCTGTTGCTGCTGAATGCCGGATACGCAACCATCCGCTGGGAGAAGCCCATCGATCAACTTCCGCAAGCGCAGGGCAAGACGCTGATCATTGCCGATCCAATCGAAGCTCCCACCCGCGAAGAGCGCACGCGTCTGAAAGATTTCATCACGCAAGGCGGACGCGTCATCGCCACCGGAATGTACGCCGGAACGTTTCTTCCGGAGAATCATTCGGTTCCCGATCCGCTGGGCGGAATGGAATGGAAGAAGGCATCGGCGGTGTCGCCTTCGCCGATCACGCGCGCAGCGCCCGCGATTGTTCTTGCTCCCGAATCGCAGTGGGCGTCGTTTTCTTCGGTGTACCCGCTCTATCGAGACGGCGATCACAATGTGGTTGTGAAGTATCCTTATGGCCGTGGAGAAGTCATCTGGTGGGCGTCGGCGACTCCGCTCACGAATGCAGGTCTGAAGGAGCACGGCAACCTGGAATTCATGCTGGCCTGTCTGGGTGATCCAAAGGGCCAGATTCTGTGGGATGAATACATCCACGGATATCGCGAAACGCTGGCGCTGTCGATCGCGCATTCGCCGGTCAAATGGATCGTGTTGCAGTTGGCCCTGCTCGGACTGGCCGTGCTCGCGACGTTCTCGCGCCGCAGCGGGCCAACGTGCAAACCGGCCACCGATGTGCGGTTGTCGCCGCTTGAATTTGTGCAGACGCTCGGCGGATTGTACGAACGTGCCGGAACGGCTTCAGTGGCGGTCGACATCTGCTACCAGCGCTTCCGCTATTGGCTGACGCGGCGGTTGGGACTTGGCAGCAACGTTCCGATCAATGATCTCGAAGCCGCGGTACGCGACCGATTCTCGCTCAATGACGAGCACTTCGCCGCGATTTTGCGGCGGTGCGAGGCGGCAAAGAGCGATCCGTATTTGCACGGCCCCGAGGCTCTGCACCTGGTGCAGGAACTCGATCAATACGCAGTCCGCTTCAGGTTGTACGATGGCGTGCGCAAGGAGAAGGCTTGATGAACGCAGTTCCGCAACTTGTGCAACACATTCGCGACGAAATGGGCAAGGTGGTCGTCGGGCAGGACGAACTCCGCAACCAGTGCATCACGGCGCTGCTTTGCCGCGGCCACGTTTTGCTGGAAGGCGTCCCGGGCATCGCGAAGACGCTCACGGTGAAAGCCCTGTCGCATCTGCTGAGGTTGCAATTCCAGCGGGTGCAGTGCACGTCGGATCTGATGCCGGCCGATATTGTGGGCACGAACGTCCTGAACATGGCGACCAGCCAGTTCCAGTTGCATCCCGGTCCTGTGTTCACCGATCTGTTACTGGTGGATGAAGTCAACCGCATGCCTCCGCGAACGCAGGCGGCGCTGCTCGAGTGCATGGAGGAACATCAGGTCACGATCGACGGCAAGGGATATCCGCTGTCGCAGTTCTTCACGGTTTTCGCCACGCAGAATCCGATCGAGTTCGAAGGAACGTATCCGTTGCCGGAGGCGCAACTCGATCGATTTCTTCTGAAGCTGCGCGTGCCATATCCGGCGCAGCACGACGAAGTGCAGCTGTTGGCGAACGTGCAGAACGGATTCGAATCGCGCGAGCTGGAAAAGATGAATCTCGCCGCGATCGATGCCGGTCTGCTCGAGCGGGCGCAACAGGAAGTCAAAGGTGTCACCGTGCAGGAGGCGCTCTTCACCTACATCGTGCAGATCGTGCGGCGGACGCGGGATTGGCCGTCGCTGTCACTGGGAGCGAGTCCGCGCGCGGCCGTGAGCCTGATGGCGGTTTCGAAGGCGCAGGCCGCGATGGATGGCCGTGACTACGTGATCCCCGACGACGTCAAAGCGGCGGCGAGGCCAGTGCTGCGGCATCGCGTGATCCTGCGGCCTGAGGCAGATCTGGAAGGGATCACGCCCGATCAGGTTCTCGAAGAAGTGATCCGCGCCATCGAAGTGCCGAAGTAAACCAAAACGAGGATCCTGATTGAACGACCTGGGCCGGCTGGTTCCACCGGAAATCGAAGCGAAGACCCGATCGTACAAACGAATCGGCGTGGCGTTTGGCGACCGCTTCTTCATGCTGCTCTTTGTGGGACTGGTGTGGCTTGGCCCGGCATTCGTCGATTCGCGTTTTCTGTACGGGCTAATCGCTTGGGACATTCTTGTCGTGGTCGCCTGGATCGCCGATCTGGCGCGGCTTCCGAAGCCA
>DATEJO010000008.1:0-5893 GCA_035277905.1 Candidatus Sulfotelmatobacter sp. | reverse complement strand
GCGAGTTTCAACTTGTGGTGACGGTGACCAAGCTTTGATGTGTGATGTCCGACAGACTCGATCTTAAAGCGCCGAGATCGCCGAGCACCTCCGCAGAGAACGCTGAGAGATCTTCTCCTCCGCGAGCTCTGCGGACTTGCTCGGCATCCTCCGAGTTTTAAGACTTTTCCCCGGCCAGACGCGCAGCCTTCAGAAAGATTTCGGTGAACATCTTCTTCGTCAGCTTTCCGGTTTGCGTGTTCTGATTCGAAGGATGGTAGGAAGCCAGCAGAATCCTGCCGTCCGGCATCTGGTAGTGGGCACCGTGTTCAAATAGGAACGATTTCTTGCTGGTAAGCAGACCTTTCCGCTTCAAGTGGTTCAAATAGGCCTCGAAGCCGATTCGCCCCAGGGCCACCACAACCTTTACTTTTCTCAAAATCTGAATCTCGCGGTCCAGATATGGCGCACAGTTCGCGAGTTCGCCTGGGGCCGGCTTGTTGTCAGGCGGAGCGCAGCGTACGGCGGCGGTGATGTACAGATCAGTCAGCTTCAATCCATCATCACGGTTGGTGGCGTTGGGTTGGTTGGCGAAACCGGTCTGGTACAGAATGGGATACATGAAGTTCCCGGAAGCGTCTCCGGTGAAGGGGCGTCCGGTGCGATTGGAGCCGTGCGCACCCGGAGCCAGGCCAAGCACCAGCACACGGGCTTGAGGGTCGCCAAATCCGGGAACCGGCTTGCCCCAGTACTGCCAGTCGCGGTAGGCACGGCGCTTGGCGACCGCAATTTCCTCGCGATAAATCACCAGGCGGGGACAGCGGGTGCAGGCGATCACTTCTTTGTTCAGTTGCGAAAGGCTGTCTTTCGTCGTTGGTCGTTGGTCGTTCGTCGTTGGCCTCACGATGCCAGATTACCCGAACGGGAACGGGGATGGCGCGCCGCAGTTCCCCATTGGGCCAGCGGCCGACGACGAATCGCCAGCGACGGCCTTTTCGCGTTTGACGATGCTCTCTCCATGTCTTTACACTCAAGTTGGACTGTTCGGCGCCATTCTGAACGGCTTGAGTGCGAAAGGTAAAACGTGAGTCCCACCGAAACGACTAGCAACACTAAGAAAGAGATCTCGGTCGAAATTCCGGCAGATGCCGTGACGCGGGAGACTGAGACTCTGGTTCAGAAATATCAGAAGCTTGCGCGCCTGCCAGGATTCCGCCGCGGGCATGTGCCGGCTTCCGTCATTAAGCAGCGCTTCTCCGAGGACATCAAGTCTGAAGTCGTCGATGCACTGGTCCCCCGCTTTTTCCGCCAGGAAGCCGACAAGCTGGGCTTGATCCCGGTCTCCCAACCACGAGTCACGGACCTCCACATCCACGATGGAGAACCGCTGCGGTTTAAAGCCACTTTTGAAGTGATGCCCGAGATCAAGGTGGAAGGCTACAAGGAGCTGCGGGCCGAAAAGACCGACGTTAACGTCACCGATCAGGAAGTGGAAGACGCGCTCAACAACCTGCGCGAGCAGCATGCCGCCTACAACTCCATCGAGGGCCGGCCTCTGGCGGACGGGGATTTCGCCCAGGTTTCGCTGAACGGAGAACCGAAGGATGGCGAGGGCAAACCGGTTCACATGGATGACATTCTGGTGGAGATTGCGGGCAAGAACACCATGCCCGAATTCACCGAGCATCTGCGTGGAGCTTCCGCCGGGGACGAGCGCACCTTCGAAGTTACCTATCCTCAGGACACGTCCGATCAGCGTTTGGCGGGAAAAACTCTCACCTATACAGTCAAGGTGTTGGGAGTGAAGCAGAAGTCGCTGCCGGAATTGAACGACGCCTTTGCCAAGGAACTGGGCGAGGAGTTCACGAGCCTTGATGTCGTGCGGCAGCGGATCCGTGAAGGCATGGAGCAGGAGCGGGAGCACAACGCCGAGCACGCCGCCAAAGACAAGCTGGTCGATGAATTGGTGAAGCGCAACGATTTCGAAGTTCCCGAAGCGCTGGTGGAGCGGCAGATCGATGTCCGGCTGGAACGCGGTCTGCGGGCTCTGGCAGCACAAGGCATGCGCGCCGAAGACCTGAAGAAAATGGACATGAACCGCCTGCGCGCGGGTCAACGCGATCAGGCTTTGCAGGAAGTGAAAGCTTCCCTGTTGCTGGACAAGGTTGCCGAGGAGGAACGCATCGAGGTCGGCGATGAGGAGATCGAGCGGGAGATCGAAGCACTCGCGCGACAGTCAAAACAGACGCCGGAAGCGATTCGGGCTCGTTTGACACGTGATGGGGCGCTGGATAGAATCCGGCATAGACTCCGCAACGAAAAGACCCTCGATTTTCTTTATCACCAGTCCGCCTAGCGGACCACTTTCGATTCTCCCACGAAGGTATTGCTGGTGTTGGCGGGTGGGAGTGTGAGAACGCGTGAAGGAGCAGATGATGCTGGTACCGATGGTCATTGAGCAGACCGGGCGGGGCGAACGGGCATACGACATTTATTCCCGGCTTTTGCGGGACAATATCATCTTTATCGGGACCCCGATTGACGACAATATTGCCAACCTGGTGATCGCGCAGATGCTGTTTCTGGCCCAAGAAGATCCGGAGAAAGATATCCAGCTTTACATCAATTCTCCCGGCGGATCGATCACGGCGGGCATGGCGATCTACGACACCATGCAGTACGTGAAGAATGACGTCACGACGATCTGCATCGGGCAGGCGGCCAGCATGGCGGCCCTGCTGCTTTCGGCCGGGGAGAACAAGAAACGTTTGGCCCTGCCCAATTCGCGGATCCTGATCCACCAGCCGTCGATGGGCGGACTGTCCGGTCAGGCGACGGACATTGATATCCATGCCCGGGAAATCCTGCGCATGCGCGAGATTACCAATCAGTTGCTGGCCAAGCACAGTGGCCAGAAATTGGACAAAGTGGAAAAGGACGTGGAGCGTGATTTCATCATGAACGCCCAGCAAGCTAAGGAATACGGAATCATCGACGATATCATTTATAAGACGAGATGAGGGTATGATCGGGACTTCGCCGATCAGTTTCCTCGCAGTCTCGGCGTGTACCGACTGCAAGCGCGGAGCGCAGTGAACAGGCGTGCGTGGTCGTTAAAAAGGAGTAAGCCGAGTGAAAAACCGGACCGGAAACGAGGAAATTCTGCGTTGTTCCTTCTGCCACAAGTCGCAAGATGCTGTGGCGAAATTGATATCGTCCCCCAGCGACTATCCACGGGCTTACATCTGCGACGAGTGCGTGGCGGTCTGCAATTCGATTCTCGAAGACGACCGCGCCGCCACCCCGCCCAGCACGACTCCCAACCAACTGCCCAAGCCGCAGGAAGTGAAGACCTTCCTCGATGAGTACGTCATCGGGCAGGAGCAGACCAAGAAGAAGCTGGCCGTCGCGGTCTACAACCACTACAAGCGCATTTACATGAACCGTCAGCGGGCAAGCGATGGCATTGAGCTGACGAAGTCGAACATTCTGTTGATTGGACCGACCGGTACGGGCAAGACCCTTCTGGCACAGACCCTCGCGCGCATGCTCGATGTGCCCTTCGCGATCGTCGATGCGACTACCCTGACCGAAGCCGGCTACGTCGGCGAGGACGTGGAGAACATTATCCTCAAGCTGCTGCAGGCCGCCGACGGCGATGTGGGACGCACCCAGACCGGCATCATCTACATCGATGAGGTCGACAAGATCGGCCGCAAGGACGAAAATCCCTCGATCACCCGCGACGTTTCCGGGGAAGGCGTTCAGCAGGCCCTTTTAAAAATTCTCGAAGGTACGATAGCGAACGTTCCCCCGCAGGGCGGGCGCAAGCATCCCCACCAGGAATTTACCCCGGTCGACACCACGAACATCCTCTTCATTTGCGGCGGGGCCTTTGTGGGCCTCGAGAAGATTATCGGGCGCAGGATTGGAAAGAAGTCTCTGGGCTTTAAGACCGGGGAAGAGGCGGAAAAGGAAGAGGCGAACGCCTCCGCCAGAAAGCGCAACTTCGAGCTGCTCAGTGACATCCAACCCGAGGATTTAATTAAATTTGGCCTGATCCCTGAGTTTGTGGGACGGCTGCCCGTGGTGGGCGCCTTAGAGGAACTCGATGAGTTCGCTTTGATCGAAATCCTCACCCGGCCAAAGAACGCTATCGTTAAGCAATACCAGCGTTTGTTCGAATTCGAGAACGTCAGGTTGAAGTTCAGCGAGGAAGCTTTGCGAGCAATAGCTAGGCAGGCGATGGCCCGAAAAGTGGGCGCTCGCGGCTTGCGAATGATCCTGGAAGAACTTATGCTTGACTTGATGTACAACCTCCCCAGCCAGAAGAAGGTGAAGGAGTTCGAGGTCACGCGAGAGATGGTGGAAAAGCGCAATGTCTCTCTTGCGATGATGGAAAAAGCGGGCTAAGACCCGGTAGCCAGTAACGGAGAGACCAGAATCTAGTGACCACCGTCAAAGAGAAGTTTGAGACCAAAAAGCTGCCGATGATGCCCATCCGGGACGTCGTCATTTTCCCTTACATGATGACCCCGTTCGTCGTGGGACGCGAATCGAGCGTACACGCCCTGGAAGAGGCACTGACCGCCGACAAGAAGATTTTCCTGGCGACCCAGCACGACGCCAGCATCGACGAACCCAAGCCCAACGAGATTTACCAGGTGGGCACGATCGTCAACATCGTGCAGAGCCTGAAATTGCCTGACGGCAATATCAAGGTTCTGGTCGAGGGCATCGAGCGCGGCAAGATCCTGCAAATCACCGAGACCGAGGGTTTCATGCAGGCGACGGTCCGGGTGGCGCGCTATGCCACTGAAACCACGCCGCAGATCGAAACCGGCATGCAGCGGGTCACCTCGCTTTTCGAGCAATACGTCAAGCTCTGCCAATCGCTGAACTACGAGACCATGATCGCGGCTGTACGGATGGAAGATCCGGCCAAGCTGACCGACACCATCGCCGCGAACCTGCAGCTTTCCATCGAAGAGAAGCAGGAATTGCTGGAGATCTTCGATCCGGCCGAGCGCCTGAGCCGCATTGGCGACGTGCTCGACATCGAAATCGAGAAGCTGAACATGGACCGCACCATCCAGTCGCGCGTCAAGCGCCAGATGGAGCGCGCCCAGAAAGAGTACTACTTAAACGAGAAGATCAAGGCGATTCAGAAGGAGCTCGGCCGCGGCGAGAAGAGCGAGTTCGATGAATTGAAGAAGAAGATCGAAGCCGCCGGAATGCCGAAGGAAGTGCGCGACAAGGCGATCCAGGAACTCAAGAAACTGGAAGCCATGCCGCCCATGTCGGCTGAGTCCACGGTTTCTCGCAACTATCTCGATTGGCTTCTGGCGGTACCGTGGAAGAAGCGGTCGAAAGAAATCCGCAACATCAGCCGAGCCGAGAAGGTTCTGAACGAAGATCACTATGGCCTCGAGAAGATCAAGGAACGCATCCTTGAATTTCTCGCCGTCCGCCAGTTGGTGAAGAATCCCAAGGGCTCGATTCTCTGTTTCGTCGGACCTCCGGGAGTCGGCAAGACGTCGCTGGGAATGTCGATCGCCAAGGCGACCGGGCGCAAGTTTGTCCGCATGTCGCTGGGCGGAGTCCGGGATGAAGCCGAGATTCGCGGCCACCGGCGGACCTATATCGGCGCCCTACCCGGCCAGATCATCCAGATGATGAAGAAAGCCGGCACCAAGAACCCGGTCTTCATGCTGGACGAAGTCGACAAGATGTCGATGGACTTCCGCGGCGACCCGTCGGCGGCCCTGCTTGAAGTGCTCGATCCCGAACAGAATTACATGTTCGTCGACCATTACCTGGACGTCGAGTACGATCTCAGCCAGGTGTTTTTCATCGCAACGGCCAACGTCTTGCACACCATTCCTCCGGCGCTGCAGGATCGTATGGAAGTCAT
>DATEJO010000007.1:0-9501 GCA_035277905.1 Candidatus Sulfotelmatobacter sp. | reverse complement strand
CCAGTGCCCGTTCTGGCCACGGACGAGTTCGAACGCGGTGCCGCATCCGTATCGGCATGCGGAGGTTACTCCGCCTCCTTCATAGGTCAGGCCGTAGATATTGCCGGCGGAGTCGAGTACGACGTTGCCATAAGGAACGCCGCCATCCATGCCGCCGCTGAACGAATGCAGGTTCCTGAGAGTCCAGTTGCCGTTCTTCGCGGGAGATAGCTCGAAGACGGTACCCCATCCGAACTTTCCACCGTTCACGGTTGCGCCATAGAGATTGCCATTTGAATCGAAGACCAGGCCGGCGTGGACTTGCCATCCGTCGCTCCCCTTGAACTCGTGAAGGATGGTTTCATTCCACGTGCCGTTTCCAGCGGGAGAGAGTTTGAATATAGTTCCGCAGCCAAAGCCGACGGAACAATTTCCACTGCCGCCGAACTGGGTGGTGCCATAAAGATTTCCGGCGGAATCGAAAGTGAGGCTGCCGGTCGGGTAGAATCCGTCGACGCCATCGACATTGAAACTATGCAGAATGGTTTCCGTCCACCCGCTGGCGGTCCATGAAAGCTCATAAACCATGCCAAAATCGTAGGTGCCGCCGTAAAAGGTAGTGCCGTACAAATTGCCCTCGGCGTCGGAGATCACGCCAGCCTGCGGCAGAACATCGCCGTTCGGGTCAGAGAAGCTGTACACCACTGCTTCCTGAGTCCATGCGGCGGCAGTGAACAGAACGATGGAGAAAACCAAAGCGGAAACAGAAAGGAACTTCCGAAGAGTTTGCGTACGCATAAGTCATCCTCCAAAGGTTATGGACAGCTGACTTCTGTGCCGAAAAGTCGCCCCGGTCTTTCCTGGCGGGCGGCAATATATCACGGGGAAAAACCGATTTGGGAGAATTCCTCGTCTGACGAATTTAAAGGGATAAAAGGTATCGATTAACTAAGAAGTTACTATCGATTCCACAGGATCAGCGCGTATGCTGGCGGGCATGGGTGTAAGTGTTTCCATGCTGGCTTCGGGGAGCCGCGGAAATTGCGCGATTGTGGCCAGCGCCTGCACCCGAATTCTGGTTGACGCAGGGATCTCCTGCCGCGAAACCTTCAAGCGCATGAAGGCGCTCGAACAGGATCCGCATTCGCTCTCGGCGATTCTGATTACCCACGAGCACTCCGATCACATTTATGGGCTCGCCACGCTTGCGAAGAAGCTGAAGATTCCAGTGTTCATGACGGGCGCGACGTACCAGGCTTGGCAGCGCGCCATGCGCGATGAAAATGGCGAGAAGCCGAAGCTGGAAAAGTTCGAGCGATTCGAATCGGGGCACACATTTCAGGTTGGCGACATTGCGGTGAAGCCGTTCACGATTCCGCACGACGCGGCCGATCCGGTCGGATTCACATTCCGCGCGGAAGGCATCAAGATTGGGATCGCGACCGATCTGGGATATGTTCCGGTGAGCGTGCGCGATCA
Organism: Candidatus Sulfotelmatobacter sp.; assembly: GCA_035277905.1. Taxonomy (GTDB): domain Bacteria; phylum Acidobacteriota; class Terriglobia; order Terriglobales; family Acidobacteriaceae; genus Sulfotelmatobacter. The sequence continues at coordinate 8,043 of DATEJO010000007.1, read as the reverse complement.
CTTGCGCGGGTGCGATGTGCTGGTAGTGGAATCGAATCACGACCTGGAAATGTTGCGGGTCGGGCCGTATCCGTGGTCGGTCAAGCAGCGGGTGATGAGCCGGGTGGGGCACCTTTCAAACGTTGCTCTCGCGGATTTCTTCACCAGCGACTATGATAATAATGCAACGTTTATAGTACTGGCGCATCTTTCAGAGCAGAACAATCATCCGGAAATAGCCCGGAGAGAGGCAGAAAGAGCGCTGGCCGCGCGAGGAGGGCTGTTTACGAATCGCGTGCTATTAGCGTCCCAGACCGAGGCTTTAGAGCCGATTTGCCTGTAGTTGGGCTCACGTGTTTGGCTGATTTCGTACCTCCCCATGAGTCAGCAGTGCATTGATCCAATCGTAGGCAAGATACTTGCGGGCTGGCGTTACGACATATCCGGCCTTGCGCCGGAGATGCGCGGGGATTATGAAAGCCACTTCGCCGGGTGCGAATACTGCCGCAGCCGCCAGAAAATCCACAGGATGATCGATGTCGGGCTGATCGCTCTCGCGTCGGTGTCTGCCGGCATTTTCCTTCTTGCTTTTGCCGTAATTCATTACCTGAGCCCGCGCCATGCCTTCTGGCTCGAGATTGGCGCACTTTTTGGATTTGCGCTCTCGGCGCTCATCTGGCTGGGCGTTGCGGTGGCAACGCCGGCGCCGGTTACCGTGCTCGATGCGGCGAAAGAGGGTGCGCGGCGAGTGCATGACCGTCTGCCCGAGGAAATACGTCAGCGGCTGCCCGAAGAGATTCGCATCAAGATTACCGGAACGTAATTGCAAACCCTTCGATACTCACGCGTATTCGCCCTGCTGCTCGCCGTGGCACTGGTTGCGTCGGCATGTGTCGGGGAAACCTCTGTGATGTTTGTGGCGCATGAACGACATTCTGCGGGATGTCATGACTCGCGGCCGATTCCGCCATCTCCTGCTCAGACGAATTACCAATGCTGCGTGAACGGGCATCACTGGGCGACTGCGAGCACCTCATTTTCGATTGACCGAGTCGTTCCGGAATCTCCTTTTGAACAATTTGCAGGGAATCTTGCTTTCAATGCTTCCCTTCACGCCGGCCAGACCCGGATTTCTCCATCCGACAGTCCCCCTGGTTTGGTTCCCCTGCGAATCTAGTCTTTCGAACACACCTAGATGAATGTAGGCGGAGGTGTCTGCTCATTTTTCCTTTTTTCTCTTTTGGTGAAGATTGAGGTGTGGCAATGCGCAGGATGAAGTACCTGTTGTGGGCCTTGATGGCGCTGATGGCGCAAGGTTGGGCGCAGCAAAGCAACTGCGGGATGAATTCGGGCAGCAGTGATCAGCATCAGGGGAAGCCGATGCCGTCGATGAACATGCCCGTGGAGAAGGCCCTCGCACTGCCGTCTCTGCATGAAAGCTCAGGGACGGCGTGGCAGCCGGCTTCAGTCACCGGCTATGAATGGATGTGGATGCGAGGCGGCTGGGAATTGATGGCTCATGGAACGATCTTCATTGACTACAACCAGCAGGCTGGGGCGCGTGGAGAAGGCAAAGCCGAATCGGTGAACTGGGGCATGTTGATGGAGCAACATCAGCTGGGCGCGGGGACGATTCTGTTTCGCCAGATGTTTTCGGGAGAGTCTCTGACGTCGCCGCATCCGGGATTTCCCGAACTGTTTCAGACGGGTGAGACCTATCACGGAGAGCCGCTAGTCGATCATCAACATCCCCATAATCTGTTTGCAGAGCTGGCGGCGATGTACACATTACCGCTTTCCGACAAAATTTCATGGGAGCTTTACGGGGGACCGTCTGCCGAGCCAGCGCTGGGACCGGTGACGTATCTGCATCGGGCATCGGCAGCAGAGCTGCCGATGGCGCCGTTAGGACATCACTTGCAGGATTCGACGCACACCAGCTTCGGTGTGATCACGACCGGGATTGTGATCGACCGGATCAAGCTGGAGGCCTCGGCGTTCAACGGGCGCGAGCCGAACGAGAAGCGATGGAGCATTCAGTTGGCACCGCTCGATTCGTGGTCAACACGGGCGAGCGTAGCTCCGGGACGCAACTGGACGGCGGAATACAGCATTGGAAAACTGATCCATCCCGAAGCGCTGGAACCGGGGGATCAATGGCGGCAGACGGCATCCATCGAATACAACCGGCCGCTGGTCGCCGGGAATTGGGCGAGTACATTTGTTTGGGGGCGCGTTCACAAGCTGGCCACCGGGACCAACCTGAACAGCTATCTGCTGGAATCCACATTCAACTTTCGCGAGCGAAACTATGCGTTCTCTCGGCTGGAGCTGGTGGATAAAGACGAACTCTTCCCGCAGGCGACGGTTCACCCTGCATACCGCGTCGGGGCGTATACCTTTGGCGGCGTGCGCGACCTGATCCATAACAGGGCATGGCAGTTGGGTTTAGGAGCGGATCTGACGTTCTATTCCAAACCCGCGGTACTCAATGCAGCCTACGGCGATAACCCAGTTTCTTTTCAGATCTTTTTGCGCATAAGGCCGGGAAAAAACCAAAGGATGCACTCCCATTGAGATTGTAAAAACGATATTTTTGCGGAATATTCCGACGTAGAATGGTGAATAGTCCGTTCAGCGTTGCGCGCAAAAATCCATGGTTACGGCTCTGAAATTCCTTCGGGCAATCCAGCGGGCCATGCTGGCCAGCATTGTTCTCTACGCCGGGTTGGGACAAATCCTAAAGCCTTTCGGGCGCGCGCTCGACATCGGCGTGGCACATCTTTTTACGACGCTTGGAGTGGCGGTTATTGGGGTGATTTTTGTCGTGCGGCGGACCATGGTGTTCCGAGCGGAAGAAACCCTGTTGAGCCAGCCCGACGACCCGGTCAGCCTGAGTCACTGGAAAACGGGGTTTATCGCCACGTATGCCCTGTGCGAAGTCCTCGCGCTATTCGGCCTGATTGAGCGATTTTTGGGGGCCATCCCGCAGGAGAGCTACCCGTACTACATCGGCGGATTTGTGCTGATGCTCTTCTTCCGCCCGCGCCAGCCGGTTGCCCGGGCTGCCAGCCAACCTTCCGCTACTGTTTGACGTGGCAACTGGCTAAGCCACGCTTCTCCAGATACTGCTGGTGATAGTCCTCCGCTGGAAAGAACGTGACCGCGGGAGCGATCTGGGTCGCAATGGGCTTCGAGTAGCGGTGGGCCTTCTCAAGGGATTCTTTGGATGCTAATGCTTCCGCCTGCTGCTCGGGTGAATGGAAAAAAATGGCGGAGCGGTATTGCGTGCCCCAGTCAGGCCCTTGACGGTCAATTTGTGTGGGATCGTGGTTCTCCCAGAAGACCTTGAGCAACTCGGCATAGCGAACCTTGGCGGGGTCGAAATCGACTTCCACGGCCTCGGCGTGCCCGGTGCCGTCGGTGCAGACTTGCTTGTAGGTTGGACTGTCGGTATGCCCGCCGGTGTAGCCGACGCGAGTCGAGATCACGCCCGGAATCTGCCGGAAGGTATGCTCTACACCCCAGAAACAACCTGCTGCAAACGTAGCCTTCTCCATCGATGTGCTCCTTGGAAGCAAGTCTTGCCCCCGAATCGCGGCCGCGGCACTAAACCTTTGTAACCGCTTGTGGTTCGAAGTAGTTCTGTGGCTCGCTCGAAATCGTGTATTTTCTCTTATTGGATGGCAAAATGCCAGGAAAGTAACACCTTTGTAAGAAATCGGCCGAGCAGGAGGGTAGGAATTGACGGGGTCGCCGGAATCAAGGTAAAGTCCGGTGAGGGTTCCCGCAGGACAGCTTCTGTGAGTTTTCCAACCAGCCAAATCCAAGCAATGCAAAAACTTGCGCAAAAGGCGGGGTTCTTTCTGCTTTTGAGTCTCTTTGCGACCAGCGCCGCAATGGCGGTCTCGGGATTCAGCGAACCGATACGGCTTGGATACCAAACCGGCGATCAGTGGGAGCCTGCCATGGCTGCCGATGGCCACGGGCATGTGTACGTTCTTTATCCGCAGTATGGGCCTGTGCCACGCTGTGCGGCTTGCACAATTCCGTCGATGACGCTGCTGATCAGCGATGACAACGGGCTGTCGTGGCAGCCGTCGCGAGCAATGCTTCCGTTCCCGAGCGGCCAGTTTGATCCGCAGATCGTGGTGGATCCCACCGACAAACAGATCGTTTACGCATCGTGGCTGCAGAACAATAAGCGGGACATCATTGTGGCGAGGTCGCTGGATTTCGGGCGGACGTGGTCGTTCTCGTATGCGGAACGCGGGACCCAGGATGCCGACAAGCCGGTGCTGACAGTGCGCGGAGCCGATGTGTACGTCGGCTTCAATCACGAGGAGCGGTTCTTTGTCGCTGCCTCGCATGACGCAGGGCAGACTTTTTCAGTTGTAAATGTGAACACGAATCCGGATCCGGGGTGGTCGTTGGCTGGGGGTGCGACGGTCGATCCGGCAGGCAACGTTTTCTTTGGGTGGACTGAGTATGCCCGGCAGGAACTAGCCACGCGTCCGGTAAGCATTTATATCAGCCGGTCGACAGATAGCGGACACAGTTGGAGCACGTTGTTGCTGGATCAGTCGAGCGCTCCGCCGGAGTGTGAGGCCCAAAGCTGCGAGACGGGATTCCTGGGGGCGCAGATAGCGTTGGCATCCGATGCTGCTGGCGCGTTGTATGCGGTTTGGAACGCCGGTGCAGCGAATGGTGGCCCCGAGCGCATTTATTTTTCGTCTTCCACGACGAGCGGCGCGACATGGTCGGCGCGGGCGGGCGTTTCGGACGCGGCTGCCAGCGTGGAACACGCGTTTCCCACAATCGTCGCCGGAGCGGCTGGCGATGTGCGCATCGCGTGGATGGATACTCGGGCCACGGATCCGGCTCGCCCACAGATTCCTCTGTGGAACACGTATTTTCGGAATTCGACCAACGGCGGCGCGACGTGGAGCGCCGAGGCACGGTTATCAGGGCCGGCGAGTGGATTCGATTACATTCTGCCGCAGGGATTCCGCTTCCCCTTCGGAGACTTCTTCAGCCTGGCGATCGACAGCGACGGCGCTACGCATGCTGTGTGGGGCGAAGGAAAGAATTACAAGTCGCCGGGATCAATCTGGTATAGCCGCGGCAGGTAGGCTTTAATCGGCAGTCTGTGGCGGCGAGAGTCGGTGCTACTAATTACTCCAGCTCCAGGCCCCCGATTACGTCGGCGATTCGGGTGACGCCGTGCTCGTTGCACCACCTTTCCAACTCATCCACAATTTTCTCAGTGGCGCAGGGATCCCAGTAGCTGGCAGTACCGATCTGCACGGCGGTGGCCCCTGCGAGCATGAATTCGATCACGTCAGCCGCCGTGGAAATGCCTCCCATGCCGATCACCGGAATCTTGACGGCATGCGCAGCGTCATAGACCATCCGGACCGCGATGGGCTTAATGGCCGGACCGGAGAGGCCGGCGGTGACGTTGGCGATGCGGGGCTTGCGCGTCTCCGGGTCGATCGCCATTGCGATGAAAGTATTGATAAGAGACAAGGCATCTGCGCCGGCTTCCTGCGCAACGTAGGCCATCTGCGCGATGCTGGTGACGTTTGGCGAGAGTTTCACGATCAGCGGACGCCTCGCCACGCGCTTGACAGTGGTCACAACTTCGTCAAGAGAGCGGGGATCGCTGCCGAACTGTAGTCCTCCCTGCTGCGTGTTTGGGCAGGAAACATTGAGTTCGTAGGCGGCGATTCCTTCCCCTTCATTGAGGATCTCGATAGTGCGTTCGTAGTCTTCGCGCGTATATCCGAAGACGTTCGTCATGACTACGATGTTCTTGAGTTGACGGAGATGCGGCAGCTTTTCTTCGAGGAACGCCGGGGCGCCGATGTTCTGCAGTCCGATGGCATTCAACATTCCAGCAGCCGTCTCCCACAGGCGCGGCGGAGGATTGCCGATCATCGGCTCGCGAGAAAGGCCCTTCACGACAAAGCCGCCAAGCTTGGCGAGGTGTACGACGTCTTCGAACTCGACTCCGTAGCCGAAGGTGCCGCTAGCGGCAATGATGGGATTCTTCAGCGCAATGCCGGCGATGTTTACGCTCAGATCCAAAGCCGATTTGGCGCTCATGGCTGGCTTTCTCCGGCTCGTGCGCTGTGATGCGGCGGGGCAAGTGCCTCGGTGAGCACGCGTCCGATAGCGTGGGTGGGCGCGTTGATTCCCAACAGCGACGCGAGTGTGGCGGCGAGATCGACCGGCTGCGTTTTCATACGGTAGGTGCCCGGCTGAAACGCCAACCCATAAAACGCCAGCGGCACATGCGTATCGTAGTTGTAGGGCGAAGCGTGATCGGTGCCGTGGGCCGAACCGACCGAGTAAATATTGGGGATCCCCATCACGTACCAGCTGCCTTCCGGCGAATAGCTATTAAGGAATTGATGGCCAAGCGGCGTGTTGGGAACTTCTCCTTCCGCAAGTTGGGACTTGGTGTAGAAGCCGCGCATGCCGACTTCTTTCATGGCCTCACCGACCGCATTCTCGGCTTCGCGCTCTTTCACGTGAACGGCGCCGAAGGCGTCATCGTCGAGCCAAGCCAGCGGATAATCGAGCCTCACATAGGTTGTCGAGTGGCCGGGCGAGAATTTTGCGTTAATCGCGGCGTTGATCTGGTCCTGCAATTTCGGATTGCCGAGATTCGCGGCGGGAATGCGCAGCTTCTTCGCAGCATCGGGCAGAGTGGAAACGCCGTGGTCCGCGGAGAGCGCGATCCACACATTCGCGAGGCCGATCTGATGGCCGAGAAAATTGAAGAAGTCGGCGAGTTCGTGGTCGAGATCGAGGGCCATCTGATGCATCTCGGGCGAATCGGGCCCGACCTGATGGCCGAGGATATCGTTGGCCGAGAGGCTGATCGAAAGCAGGTCAGTGTCGGGTCCGCGGCCGACATTCTCGTAGAGCACAAGTTGCTTGGCGAAATCGAACTCGTAGTCGTTAGCGAACGGAGTCGATCCGATCACTTCGTAGAATCCTGCGTCTGATCCGTTCTTGCCCGGACGGTGCTCGGTTGAGCGAAGAACCGTGCCTTCCGAGTCGGTCCACTTGCGGTCCCAATATTTTGCCGGAATTGTCTGGTTGAAGTTCTGCACCCACTGCGGAAGATCGTTGCGGTAATACGTGGAGGTGATGAAGGCTCCGCTTTTCGGATCGATCCAGTACGCCGCATCGGCCGCAAAGCCCCCGGGCAGAATGGCGGCGCGGTCTTTCAATGAGATTGCGAAGACGCGCGACTTGCCCTGAGTGGCGAGCTTGAGTTCGTCGCCAATGGTGTCGGCAAGCAAATTGTGCGGGGATGCTCCGGGCTCGCTTCCTGATACGCCAACGAGTTTCGTGTCGTCATCTTCGACCGAGGTGACCATCTTCTTCTTTTTCACATCCCACCACTCGTTGTCGGCGATGCCGTGGCCGTTGCTGTATGCGCCCGTAAAGAGCGTGGAGTGTCCTGGCGCGGTGCGCGTATTGACGTAGTCGTAATTGCAGTTCGGGAAGTAGGCGCCGTGGTCGAGGAAAAGACGAAAACCGGAGTCTCCGAACTGGTCCCGATAACGTTCGAGATAGTCTCCACGGAACTGGTCGATCACGATGACCACGACGAGCTTGGGATGGCCGTTATAAGCGGAGGCGAACGATGGAAGCGAGAACGTAACGACTGCCGCGAGGCAGAGAACGATGGTGTTGAGGCGGACTGCCCGGGCGGCTGGTTTCATCGCGAATGTAGTTTACACAGCGCGGCGAAATTGCCAAAACTCGCGGATGCATCCCGCGATCAGGCTGCCGCCAGTCTCGGGAGAAGATGTCGGAGCGCGCGCTTCCGCTCTGTCGGATTGACGGCTTTCGTCTCTGAGGAGGTCAGAATCGAGAGTGGCTTGTAGCTCTGCGATTGGCGATTGCGGATCACTCTCATGAAAAAAGCGATCGCGATTCCGAGTCCGAACGCCAGGGCAACGAAATACCACAGAGTCGGGAATCCCAGGACGAAGATGAGCACGCTGCCTGCGGCGAAGAGAAGGCCGACAAAACCTCCCCCGA
>DATEJO010000006.1:0-3879 GCA_035277905.1 Candidatus Sulfotelmatobacter sp. | reverse complement strand
GGGCCGGAGTAGATTTATAGCCCGCAAGCAATGCGCCAATTGTCAAAAAAATGTAAAACCAGCAGCAGAGGGCCCGTTGCACGGGCGATACGCAGACGTGTTCGAGTTGTCCGGCTCGGACTGGTCGTCGATCTTTGTGCTACATTCGCACCTTCGATGAGTTCCTCAGATACGATCTCCACGTTTGGTCTAACCCGGCGGTTCGGCGAACTGGTCGCGGTCGATAACGTTAATCTGCGGGTGGCGCCGGGACAGTTTTTCGGATTTCTCGGCCCAAATGGCGCGGGAAAGTCCACGACTATCAAGATGCTCACCGGCTTGCTCGCGCCGAGTTCGGGCAAAATCGAAATTCTGGGCCTCGATCTCAACGCGCATCCGGTGGAAGTGAAGCGGCAGATCGGCGTGGTTCCCGAAGGCATGGCGCTTTTCGGACGCCTCACGGGAGCCGAGTTCCTCAGCTTTGCCGGACGCATGTACGGGCTTGATCGCGAAACAGCCGCGAAGCGTGCGGCCGAACTGCTCGAGTTCATGCAACTGGCCGATCAGCCTAAGAAGTTGGTGACCGACTATTCGCACGGCATGCAGAAGAAGCTGGCGATGGCTGCGGCGGTTATACATGGGCCGAAGGTGCTGTTTCTCGATGAGCCGTTCGAAGGCGTGGATGCGATTGCCGCCGGCACTCTGAAAGCAATGCTGCAGAGGATGATCGCCCGGGGAGCGACGATTTTTCTGACGTCTCACGTTCTGGAAATTGTGGAGCGGCTTTGCAGCCATCTGGCCATCATTCATCAGGGAAGGCTGGTCGCCCAAGGGTCGCTGGAAGAGCTGCGAGCGGGTGTGGAGGCGCAGGCTCCTACGCATTCAGAAGACGAAGGGGAAGGTTCGGGGGGGAAGCTGACGTTGGAAGAAATCTTCCTGCGAATCGTGGGCGGATCCCGCACGGTCGAGCAGGAACTGTCCTGGCTGGGATGATTTTGAGGAGCTCAGTCGGAAGTTCGTGTTCGCCGGGAAATTCTTAGGCGACGGCTCTGGGCACGGAGATGCATCAGAGCCGACAGCAATTTCCGGCGGTGGCGGATGGACATGGTTTGCATCGAATACTTGAAGGTCGCCCCGCAATCGCAGCAGACCTTGTAGGTGTGTCCGTCAATGGTGAAGACGCGGCTCAGCTTCCTGTGGTGGCACCCGAATGCCCGCTCCAGAACTTTGGCCAAGGGCTGCGTGACGCTATCCAACAGGGGCATTGCTTCTGGTGCCGACATCTAGATTCACCTCCGACTCAACTTATAGTTTTTCACTGATGATTACAGCTGCGTGTGCGCGGCCATACCAGCTCCCGTGATTCGAGTCACGGACCAGATATTGTAATATTGCGCGCCGCCTTCTGCGCGACCGCGGGATGAGAAGCGGTGCAGCATCAACAATTTCCAGACACCTCGCAGCAGCGTCGTGGGCTTGTGCAAGAATTGAACAGTTCCGAAATGACACACCGCGCAGTTGTTCCTGGCCAAATTCCTGCAATCGCTGAGTTGCGCTGGCGCCTGTTCGTCAACGGACTCAGAACACGCCGTGGGAAAACGGAGCTTGCCTCGCGCGTTTTCATCATTCTGACTTTCGCCGTTGCCGGATTGGGTGGCTTTTTCGGGGCCATCGGCGGAGCGTGGTATATCGTCTCGCAAGGACAGGTCGAGTATCTGGCGCTGATCCTGTGGCCGATTCTACTGTTCTGGCAACTCTTCCCGGTGATGGCGACCGCCTTCACGAGCAATCCGGATTCGTCGGAGCTATTGCGGTTTCCGCTTGCTTACAGCTCCTACTTTCTGATTCGCCTGGTGTACGGATATCTCGATCCGGCCAGCACGCTTGGCAGCGTTTTCGTATTTGGAGTGTTTCTTGGCGTCGCCATTGCGCGGCCAGTCCTGATTCCATGGGCACTTCTCGTTCTCGTCACGTTTGCGCTATTCAATCTGTTGCTGATGCAGATGATCGTTGCGTGGATCGAACGCTGGCTTGCGCAGCGGCGTACGCGCGAAATCTTTGGCGTGGTTTTTATTCTGGTCATGCTGAGCTTTCAGCTGATCGGTCCGGCGATGCAGCGCTTAGGCCACCAACCGCATCCACAGTTGCGCCGGACGTTTGAGGTCGGGACAGAAGTGCAGGCGGTGCTGCCTCCGGGGCTCGCGGCGGCTTCGCTCGCGCACGCTTCTCGGGGGCAAGTCGGATCTGCATTCACTTCCCTGCTGTTTCTCGCGATCATGACTGCGGCGGCAGGCTATCTGCTGCACGTACGCATCCGGGCACAGTTTCTGGGAGAAAATCTCAGCGAGACTGCAGCGCGGCCGACAATCAAGGAAGCGCAGACGCCGCAGGTCGGATGGGATTTGCCGGGACTTTCGCAATCGGTGGCGGCGGTGTTTGAAAAAGAGATGCGTTATCTCGCGCGCAGCGGCCCGATGCTGCTCACGTTGATCATGCCAATTTTCATGCTGATCATTTTCCGGCTGGGGCCTCTGAGTTCGCTCCGGCACTCGAGCGCGCTGAGCCGCACGCCAGATATGGCGTTCCCCGGAGCCGCTGCTTATGCGCTGCTGGTGCTGACCAATCTCGTCTACAACAGCTTTGGAGGCGATGGCGGCGGCATTCAGTTCTTCTATGCGTCGCCGGTGCGGTTTCGGCAGATTATTGTGGGAAAGAACCTTACCCACACGGCAATCCTTGTCGCGAATGTCGTGTTGACGTGGCTGGCCGTCAGCTATCTGTACGGGGCTCCGCATCTGGCGGTGACCATCGGCACGATCGCCGCACTGGCGTTTGCCGCTCCTCTGAATTTTGCGGCCGGGAATATTCTGTCGATCTACGCTCCGAAGAAGCGCGACTTTTCAACCTTCGGGCGTCAGAATGCCGCGCAGACGACAGTGTTGGTCAGCTTCGTGATGCAGATCGTGATTGTCGGCCTGGGCGTCGGAGTTTTTGCGATCGCGCGGCTATATCAGAATCTATGGCTGGCGGTTGGGTTATTCCTGATTCTGGCGGCGATTTGTATTCCGATTTATGTGGTCGCGCTGCAGCGGCTGGATGGGCTGGCTCTGCAGCGGCGGGAGACACTGCTGGAAGAGCTTTGCCGGGCATAAAGCCTTCAGGATTTCGGGTTCGCGAAGAACCGGTATCCCACGCCGCGGACAGTGAGCAGATGCCGAGGGTGGCCCGGATCATCCTCGATGTAGCGGCGCAAGCGGACTACGAAATTGTCGATCGCGCGCGTGTCCGTGTCTTCCTTCAGCCCCCAAACTTCTTCGAGAATCTGCTTTCGCGAGACAACCTTGCCGTCGTTGCGAACCAGATGCCGGAGCAACTCCGACTCCATCAACGTGAGATGAATCGTGTTTCCTCCGGAACGCAACTCGAGCGCTCCGAAGTCGATCGTCTTGCCGGCGAACGAGAAACTGCCGAGATCGTCGGGCGTATTGGGAATGGCAATGCTTGCGTGGCCCGTGCGCATCCAATCGGTACGACGCAGTAATCCCTGAAGCCGAGCCAGCAGAATGGAAAGATCGAAGGGCTTGGCGAGATAATCATCCGCGCCAGAAGCGAATCCGCGGAGCACATCTTCCGGACGCCCGCGGGCGGTAAGCATGAGGACCGGCACATAATTGCGGGCTGCGCGCAATTCCGACACGACGCTGAAACCGTCCTTGCCCGGCAGCATGATGTCGAGCACTACCACGTCGAACTTTTCTTTTTCTTTGAGTAGGCGGTCCGTCGCCGATTCGCCGTCGCCGACGACGTCCGCAACGTAGCCTTCGGCTTCGAGATTGAAGCGAAGTCCTTGCGCCAGATGCGCCTCGTCTTCCACCACCAGAACGCGGCTCACGCGCCCGA
>DATEJO010000005.1:0-4233 GCA_035277905.1 Candidatus Sulfotelmatobacter sp. | reverse complement strand
CTAACGGAATCTCTCGCCGAAGTGAACCGGCAGGCGTGGAAACAAGCGCTGCTCGGCTGGCTGATAGGGTAGAATCTCCCGTTCCTTAGAAGATGACGTCGGTGGAGGCAGACCTCAGGGTGTGCTTGTGCCTTGTCATTGAGCCGTTATCCATGGAGGACGTATGGGCAGGGTTCGCAGAATTGTGGTTTTGGCTGTGTTGATCGGAACCGCGCTTTTAGTGGCTCGCCCGAACTCCGGCGATGCGATCGCGGACCGCGCGCATAAGTTGCACTTCTCTTCGATCGTGCTGGATACGCACGACGACACGACACAGCGTTTTTTCACCAAGGATTTCGATCTTGGTAAGCGCAATCCAGACGGCAGCATCGACATCCCGCGAATGAAAGAAGGCGGGATGAACGCCATTTTCTTCTCCGTGTGGATAGACGGCCGCACCATGGGACCCCCTGCGGTGCAAAAGGCTCTCGACCAGATCGACGCGATTCACCAGAACGTCTTGCGCAATGCGAAGGACATGGAGTTCGCGCGCACGGCGGCTGACGTGCGCCGCATTCACGCGGAAGGCAAAATCGCAGCGCTGATTGGAGTAGAAGGCGGGCACATGATTGGCAACGACATCCGTGTGCTTCGGATGTTCGGCGATCTGGGCGTGCGCTATATGACACTGACGCATTTCTATAACGACGAGTGGGCGGATTCTTCGACGGCCAAGCCAGAACACAATGGCCTGACGGATTTTGGCAAGGAGATTGTTCGCGAGATGAACCGGCAAGGAATCATGGTGGACATCTCGCACGTGAGCGACAAAACCTTTTACGACGCTCTCGATGTGAGCAAAGCCCCGCTGATTGCCTCGCACTCCTCTTGCCGCGCGCTCTGCAATCATCCGCGAGACATGTCCGACGACATGATCAAGGCACTGGCCGCAAAAGGCGGCGTGATTCAAATCAACTACGAAAAGAGCTTCATCGATCAGGCGTATAAGGATGCGTCGGACAAGCTGTCCGGAGGCGTCGTGGCTCAGATGGAAGCGATTACCAAGGCATGTAACAACGACGAAACATGCATCGGCAAAAAACTGAACGATATCCAGAAGCAGTTGACGGCGGAGGGCAAGTTGCCGCGCGTCGGTTGGGAGCGCATCATCGATCACATCGACCACGCGGTGAAACTGGTGGGGGCGGATCACGTCGGGCTGGGCTCGGATTTCGACGGCGCTTCGATGCCGGATGGCATGGAGGATTGCACGCACCTTCCGCAAATCACGGAGGCGCTGATGCGCAAAGGGTATAGCGATGCGGATATCCAGAAGATTCTCGGTGGCAACCTGCTGCGCGTGATGGAGCAGACGGAGCAAGTCAGTCAAGCGCTGAAGGCGCAGGGTGGAACAGACTGAGATGGGCCAGAGGGCTTATGCATGGATTGCCGCAGCGTGCGCTCTGGCAGGAATGGCGATGGCGCGTTCAATAAGGGCTGACGACGTAGCTGCGCGAGCGAAGAAGTTGCATTTTTCCTCCATCGTCATCGATACGCATGACGACACAACGCAGCGGCTGCTCGACCCGAAATTCGATTTCGGCGCTCGCCACGCCGATGGCAGTATTGACATTCCGCGCATGAAAGCCGGCAACCTCGGCGGAATTTTCTTTTCGATCTGGATTCCGAGCAAAATCACCGGCGCGGAGGCCGTCCAGCGCGCGTTGACCCAGATTGATGCCGTGCGCGAAACGGTGCGGCGTCATTCGAACGAACTGACCCTGGCGACAACCGCGGCGGAAATCCGCGAGGCCCGGAAGCAGGGGAAAATCGCTGCACTCATTGGCGTTGAGGGTGGCCATATGATTGCCGATGATCTGGCCGTGCTGCGCGGCTTTGCGGCACGTGGTGTTCGCTACATGACGCTGACTCACAGCGGCAACACCGCGTGGGCGGATTCCTCGGGCGACAAATCCGCGCACAACGGACTGACTGATTTCGGCAAGGGCGTCGTCCGCGAGATGAACCGCCTCGGAATGATCGTCGACATTTCGCACGTAAGCGACAAGACCTTCTATGACGCACTCGCCGTGAGCAAAGCGCCGATGATCGCCTCGCATTCTTCCTGCCGGGCGATTTGCGATGCCGGACGCAACATGACGGACCAGATGATCAAGGATCTCGCAGCTCACGGCGGAGTGATTCAAATCAACTACCACGTCGGCTTCCTGAGCCAGGAGTTTCTGGACGCGGAAGTGAAGAATCCCGAGATCAATAAGGGAATTGCGGCGGAAGTGAAAAAACGCTGCCCCGACGACAACGATGAGGCGTGCCAGTTGCTGGAAGGCGATCGACTGACTCGCGAAAACGTCGCGCAAGGGAAGTTACCGCGCGTCGAGTGGACCAAGATCCTCGAGCACATCGACCACGCCGTGAAGCTCGTCGGCGCAGAGCACGTGGGGCTCGGTTCGGATTTTGACGGCGCCAACATGCCGTACGGCATGGAAAGCGCTGCAGACTTGCCGAAGATCACGGAAGCATTGCTAAAAAAGGGTTATTCCGCGCGTGACGTACAGGGAATTCTGGGTGAAAATACACTTCGTGTGATGACGGAGGTTGAGCGTGTCAGTCGCGAGCTGAACGCCTCGTCCTACAGGTAGTCACCTCCCAGCTCTACAGCATTTCACTCGAACGGGGAAGAATCGCGATGAAACAATTTTCCGGCTTAGTTCTGGGTGGCGTAATGCTCGCCACCGCATTTGCATTTGCGCAGGCGCCGAGTGCAGGACCATCCAAACCTGCAACGAGAACAACGAAGCCCGCCACCGCCCGCAGCTCGTATGATCGCGTCTTGCTGAGGCCTTCGATGATGAAACTGAAGGCCCCGGACACGTACAAAGTGCGCTTTGTAACGACGAAAGGAGACTTCACCGTTGAAGTAACTCGCGCGTGGGCGCCGCTCGGTGCGGACCGCTTCTACAACCTGGTGAGGCATCACTTCTACGACAATGCGAGCTTCTTCCGCGTCGTGCCGAATTTTGTGGTGCAGTTTGGGATCAGCGGCTACCCGCCGGTATCGGCAGCATGGGAACACACCGAAATTCCGGATGACCCCGTCACGCAAAGTAACAAAGCGGGCTATCTAACGTTTGCGACTTCGGGACCCAATACGCGCACCACGCAGGTATTCATCAATTTGAAGGATAATGCACGCCTGGATAGCATGGGCTTCGCGCCCTTCGGAAGGGTCGATGAGGAAGGAATGAAGGTCGTCTCTGCGCTGTACAATGGTTACGGGGATGACGCGGGCCCGAACCAGGACACGCTTTCGAAATCAGGCAAGGCTTACCTCGATAAAGATTTCCCGAAGCTGGATTCCATCAAGTCGGCTTCACTAGTGTTGCCTCCGCGACCCGATGGTAAAGTCGGAGTCGCAAGCGCCTCGGCGGCGCCCAAGGCGCACTGAAAACACCGCACCACGGGGTACAAGATTCGCGGAGTGGGAATACCAGCCTACCCGGAATCTCAAGACCGCGCTGAAGGTGCGTAATTGGTTGCTGGTGCGCACACAGGCCTGGGCGTCGCCACTTGGGCATTGACTCTGCTAGGAACGATTGACCGGTGACCAGCGAAGCGCACGCAACCACACTCCTATCTCCGCAGGCGATTGCTCCTGCTGGAGCGCAGAAAGTACTTCGCCCAACTGCGCGGCTTGATCCGGTATCCGGCTGGGTCACCGCCCTCTCCCTCATGGCTATCGCCGTTCATTTTGCCTTCAGCGGCCGATACGGCTATTTTCGCGATGAGTTTTACTACGCAGCATGCGGCCAGCATCCCGCATGGGGCTACGTGGACCACGCGCCCCTCGCGCCGTGGCTGGCGCAGCTCAGCCGCAGGCTGCTCGGGGATTCGCTTTTTGCGCTGAGATTTCTACCTGCATTGGCAGCCGGGGCGAAGGTGTATCTCGCGGGGTGGATCGCGCGGGAACTTGGTGGCCGCCAATTCGCGCAACAATTGGCAGCTTTGATCGTGTTGCTGGCGCCGATCTATCTGACTTTCGACAATTTCTTTTCGATGAACTCGTTCGAGCCGGTCTTCTGGATGCTTTGCGCGGCGGTTGTCTTACGAATTGCGAATACCGGCGAATCACGTCTTTGGCTAGCATTCGGAGCTATCGCCGGGCTCGGCATCCTGAACAAGCACTCGATGCTGATGTTTGGCTCGGGCATCGCTCTTGGCCTGCTCCTGACTCCG
>DATEJO010000004.1:0-6303 GCA_035277905.1 Candidatus Sulfotelmatobacter sp. | reverse complement strand
CGAGTGGTGGCCGTTCTCTTATTACAACGTCCGCTACGGGATCGAGTTGCTGCCAGCATTTGCCGCGTTTCTGGCCCTGTTGGTGTTCTTCGGACTTCGTGCGGCACGCAATGCGACCGCAAAGTCAGCGGCGGCTGTGGTCATACTGCTCCTGGCTGGAGCGAGTTATGGAATTATCTGGAAGGCACAATCGGTATCCTTCCGTGAAGCCTGGGTTAACTCACGCACACGCCTGGCACTCGAAACCCAGCTGGCTGAGGCCTTGGAGCAACTCCCGCCCGACTCCACCATCCTGATGTATCTCGGCGATCACGTGGGAGCTCTGGAACGTGCGGGAATTCCTTTGAAGCACGTCATCAACGAAGGCAATCATCGGCCGTGGAAGCGCCCAACCGACCCCGACGGCCTCTGGGAGAAGGCGCTTGCCGATCCCTCGAAGTATGCGGACTTCGTCGTCACCTCCGAGGGGGACCCCGTGTCGAAGGCAATTGACTCAAAGAAGCTCTTCACCATCGAAGTGCTGCACGCCTACGGTCAACCCGCGGCCACGATTTATCTCACCCAGCACACCGGCCGGTAATCTTTCCCGTTAACGCGCAATCCGCAAGCAGCGGGGTTTTACGGTGATAAAATCCAGCCAATTTCAGCCGCATGCTCGCCATACAGCCGATCTCCGCAATGTGGCACGACTTCATGTCGTCGGTCGTGGGCTCGAGCATCGTTCGCCTCTCCTTGGCTGCCATTTTGGGGGGAGTCATCGGGTTGGAGCGCGAGATCAAGCATCGCCCCGCCGGACTGCGCACCAACCTGTTCATCTGCTTCGGCTCGGCCATGTTCACTATCATGTCGGACCAGCTCGCCCTCGAGCACATGGGAGATCACACGCGCATCGCGGCGCAGATCATTCCTGGCATCGGCTTCATTGGTGCAGGATCCATCTTGCATTACCGCGGTGATCTGGTGACTGGCATCACTTCGGCGGCAACCCTCTTCGTCGTGGCATCGGTCGGCATGGCCGCGGGCGGGGGCTTGTACTGGACCTCCATCTTCGCCACCCTTTTGATTCTCCTTTGCCTGTTCCTGCTGGGGCGCGCCGAACAATGGTTCAACCTAAAGATGGTGGTGCATACCTACGAAGTCGTCGGGCCAAGCACTGAGTCCATCAGCGAAGAAGTGAACCGGGTGCTCGAGATGATGCATGCCATCATGCAGAACGTGCAGGTGGCCACAACCCGGCAGCACGTGCGCTTGCAGTTCGATTTCGAAGGCCGGCGAAAAGAGCACGATCAGGTGCTTCACGGATTGCGGCAATCCTCCGCACTCGCCAGCGTTGCGGACCTGGGCACGGTGCAGTGGGAATGACTTCCGCTCCCATGCTGCCTTTCGTGAAGGCGAACGCCTGCGGCAATGACTTCCTGATCATCGAGGGCGTCTACGCTCCAGCCGATCTGGCCGGCCTTACTCGACGTCTCTGTGATCGTCATACCGGGGTGGGTGCAGACGGCGTGGAGTGGCTCTTTCCCGCGACCGATGCCGACATCAAAGCTCGTCTCCTCAACGCCGACGGATCGGAGGCAGAGATCTCGGGCAACGGTACGCGCTGTGTCGCGGCCTATCTGTGCGCCGAGCAAAGCAGAGAGAAAGTGGTCATTCGCACGGGTGCAGGTTTGAAGACTTGTGTTCTCATCATGCGCAACGGGCAGCAATTTGAATTTGAAACCGCCATGGGAGAGCCCCAGGTGGGCGATGAGTTCTCCATCAAGCTTGCTTTTCGGGAAGTGCAAGGCATACCCGTTTCGATGGGGAATCCGCACTACGTCATTTTCGTCGACTCGTTTGCCCCGGGATGGCAGGCCGAGGCGGCTGAAGTGGGCGCCCATCACGACTTCAAGTATGGGATTAACGTTGAGCTAGTAAACGTTATAAACCGCAGTAGCGTGGAAGTGCGCTTGTTTGAGCGCGGCGTGGGCGAAACCCAGTCTTCCGGAACGGGTTCCTGTGCCTCCGCGCTAGCTGCGATCGCTTCCGGACGGGCTGACTCTCCGGTGCGGGTCGAGAGCCCGGGGGGTGCCCAAATCGTGCGCTGGGAAAGGGAAGTCTTCCTTCGCGGACCAGCGCAGCTAGTCTGCCGCGGGCAGTTTTTCATTTAACATCCATTCCAGATGCCATCGATCCCCGCAAGTACGCGGATTAAACCCCCAGCGCTCCGGCCCGGAGACACGATCGGCATTATTGCTCCGGCCAGCAACATCAAGCGAGAGTTGCTGGATGCGGGCTGTGCGGCGCTGGAAAATCTGGGATACAAGCCCTTCTACTTCGATTCCATTCTCGATCAGGACTTGTATTTCGCGGGGACTGTGGAGCGCCGGGCTCGTGAACTGGAAGAAATGTTTCAGCGCGACGAGGTCAAGGCGATTGTGTGCGCCCGCGGCGGGTATGGGGCGAACTACCTGCTGAATCGCATGGATCTCAAGAAGATTCTCGCTCACCCCAAGATTTTCATGGGCTACAGTGACATTACGAGCCTGCTGACATATTTCACCGACGCCGGCCTCGTCACCTTTCACGGGCCCATGGTCACCAAGGACTTCGCCTTGCCAGATGGCTACGATCGCCCTGCCTGGGAATCCGCGGTCACCGGAACTGCTTGCTGGCCGATCGGGCTGAATTCTGAAGTCGAAGCTCTCACGGAGGGATCGGCCGAGGGAATTCTTTACGGCGGATGCCTTTCGATGTTGGCGGCGTCATTGGGTACGCCTTACGAAATTCATACGGATGACGCCATTCTGTTCATTGAAGACGTTGCTGCCAAACCCTACCAGATCGATCGCATGCTCATGCACTTGAAACTGGCGGGGAAGTTCGATCAGGTGCGGGGACTGATCTTCGGCGAGATGCTCGACTGCGTGCAGAATCAGAGCCAGGGTTACAGCCTGCAGCAGGTCATTCTGCGCATTGTCGGCGACTTGGGAGTGCCGCTTGTTTACGGTGTGCGCTCCGGGCACGTTTCCCAGAAGAACATTACACTTCCGTTTGGCGTGCGGGCCTCTCTTTCGGTGACGCGCTCCGCTGTACAACTTAGAATCCTGGAGGCGGCCAGTGTCCCGGCTGCGATTTCGTCCCAATCGATGAAAGTTTGACCATTCCTCATGGCAGAAAAGAAACACATTCACCTGATCGGAATTTGCGGCACAGCAATGGCGTCGCTGGCCGGCATGCTGAGCTATCGCGGCCACCGCGTGACGGGGTCCGACGCCGCGGCTTATCCACCCATGTCGGAGTTTCTCGCCTCTTTAAACATTCCTGTTTCGCAGCCGTTTGCGGCCAAGAACCTCGATCCACGGCCCAACCTGGTCGTCGTCGGGAATGCGATCTCCCGCGGCAACGTGGAACTTGAGTATGTTCTCGACGAGCGCATCCCATTCTGCTCGCTGCCTCAGATCCTGCACGACGAATTTCTGGTGGGGAAAGAAGTTCTGGTTGTCGCCGGAACCCATGGCAAGACCACGACCACTTCAATGCTATCGTGGATCTTCCACACCGCCGGGCTACAGCCCTCGTTCCTGATCGGCGGCATCGCGGAAAATTTCGGCAGCAGCTTTCGCGTCGGGCAAGGGAAGCACTTCATCCTCGAAGGCGATGAATACGACACCGCGTTCTTCGACAAGGGGCCCAAGTTCCTTCATTACTTTCCCGACGGCGTGATTCTCACCTCGGTCGAGTTCGATCACGCCGACATCTACAAAGATCTCGATGCGGTGGAAACGGCCTTCAGGCGTCTGGTCAACCTGGTGCCGCGCCGCGGAAAAATTGTTGCCTTCGATACCGGGGCGAGCCTCGAGAAGTGCGTGGCGCGCGCATTCTGTCCCGTCGAGCGTTACGGGGCATCATCCCAAGCGTCGTGGCGAGTGACCAACCTGCGCCTCGAACCTTCTCGCACTATGTGGACGGTCTTGAAAGATGGCGAACGTTGGGCGGATTTCGAATTTGCCCTGGGTGGCGAATATAACGTCTGGAATGCAACCGCCGCCGCAGCTTTGGCTCATCATTATGGAATCTCCAAGGAAGAGATTGCTGCCGCCCTGAAGACTTTCAAAAGCGTGAAGCGTCGGTTGGAAGTGCGCGCCGCGGTCAATGGCGTCACGATCATTGACGACTTTGCGCATCACCCCACAGCCATTGCCGGAACGCTTACAGCACTGCGCTCACGCTATCCTGGCGCCCGCCTCTGGGCGATTCTGGAACCACGCTCCAACACCATGCGCCGCAATGTTCTGCAGAACGAATTGGCGAGCAGCCTCGCGCTGGCGGATGAAATCGTCGTGGCCAGCGTCTTCAAGTCTGACGCCATCCCCGAAGCCGAGCGTCTCGACCTCGCCACAGTTGCCGCGCAAATTCAAAAGCATGGCCGCCGCGCCCGCATCGTTCCCGAAGTCGACGGCATCGTGCAATTGATCGCGCCTGAACTGCGATTCGGCGACGTCGTCGCTATTCTCTCGAACGGGGGCTTCGGGGGCATCTACGAAAAGCTTCCTCAGCGCCTACGAGCGCTCAGCAACGCAGCGGAGGCCCCGGCCAACGCGTGATCCGGATCAAACCGCAGTGGCTCTTGGCGATTTTTCTCTGCCTGGCTAGCGTCGCTCTGGCCGGCCGGACGAATCCCGTCGCCTATCAGGTTTCTCTTGCGGATCCCACGCAACATCTGGTTCATGTAGAAATCGTTCTTCCCGGCGGAGACTCCACGCAGCAATTGCAGATGCCGGTTTGGAACGCGCTTTACCAGGTGCGTGACTTCTCCCAGTACATTCTCTGGGTGCGCGCCAACAATTCCGCGGGCAAAGCGCTGCCCATCCGCAGCGTCAGCAAGAGCCTTTGGGAGGTGAGCGAAGCGGATGCTGGAAGCCGAGTCATTTACGAAATCTACGCTGATCAGCCCGGACCTTACGGAGCACAATTAAACGAGCATCACGCATTCTTCAACCTTGCTGAGATCCTGATGTATCCCGTCCGCGAACGCTCGGAACCTGTCCGCGTCAGCTTCGAAAGCCTTCCCGCAGGATGGCATGTGGCTACGCCGCTCAATCAGGCGGAAGGAGCATACGTAGCCGATAACTACGACCGACTGGTCGATTCGCCCGTCGAAATCGGCGAATTCGAGGAGTCTGATTTCGATCAAGGCGGCGGACACTATCGTGTCATCGTCGACGCGGACGCGACCACCTACGAGATGGACAAGTTGCTGCCGGTGATCCGGCGCATCGTCGACGCCGAAACCGCCTGGATGAACGACCGTCCTTTTGAAACCTATACGTTCATTTATCACTTCCCAAAAGAGCCCGGCGGCGGTGGCATGGAACATGCCTATTCGACCGCGATCGATATCAATGCACAGACGTTGGCGGACAACTTCCCCAGCTTTTCCGACGTCACCGCGCATGAATTCTTCCACCTCTGGAATGTGAAACGCATCCGTCCACAATCGCTCGAACCGGTCGATTACACCAAAGAGGATTATTCCGACGCGTTGTGGTTCAGCGAGGGCGTAACCAATACCGTGCAAGATATCGCCCTGCTGCGCGCAGGACTACTGGATGAACCGGAATACCTGCGGCGCTTGGCGAACGATATCGGGGTTCTTGAGCGGCGTCCCGCGCATTTGACCCAATCCGCGGAAGAGTCCAGCCTGAGCGCGTGGCTGGAAAAATACTCGTACTACCGTCAGCCGGAGCGTTCGGTCTCGTACTACAACAAAGGTGAATTGTTAGGGGTGATGCTCGATCTGGCTATGCGGGACGGCAGCCATAACACAGCATCGCTCCGCGATTTGTTTCTGGCTATGAATGCCGATGCCAAGCAGGGGAAGTTCTTCGCCGACTCCGAGGGTGTCCGCGAGGCAGCAGAACGTGTCAGCCATACCGACCTGAAATCGTTTTTTGATCAGTATGTCGCAGGCATGATGGAGATTCCCTGGAACGATTACTTCAAGACGGTCGGCCTCCGGCTGGTTTCGGTACAGACCCGAATGGCGGGACCATCGTTCGCCGCTTCACGAACCTTCGGCTCGCCGCCCGTCGTTAATACAATTTTGCCAGGCGGAGAGGCCGACCGCGCCGGACTGAAGGTTGGCGATTCGGTGCTTCAAATGAATGGACGCGCCGTAGGCGGTGACTTCAATTATCAGCTGGCGCAATTGCGTGCCGGGGATACCATCCGGCTACGCATCCGCAATGCACACGGCGAACGTGAAGTACACTGGAAGCTGGATGGTAAGGAACAGGTTGAGTTTCGCCTGGAAGACGTGGA
>DATEJO010000003.1:0-22562 GCA_035277905.1 Candidatus Sulfotelmatobacter sp. | reverse complement strand
GTTGCCAGTTCCGTCATGGTGTACCAGCGGAAGCGGCCTTGTCGTTCGAATGAATCTGCGCTGTCGAGCCACGTTTTTATGGTGGCAAAGAAACGCTCTGCCCCGAATGGATGCGTGTAGATGAGCCGTGCCGTGTGCTCGTGCGCGGTAAAGTTGGTAATCGCAAGCAGCCAATCCCGTACGGCTGGAATCGGTACGTCGTCGAATCCCATCTCTTCCATGCTGGCTTCCTTGCCCATGTGAAGAATCGGAAAAGCCCATATTCCGGGAGCGTCGCGCTGTCCGTTGCGATAGACGCGGGTGGGAGCCATGCCGCCGTCGCCGGCGAAGTAGTACGCGATGAAGCCGTGTTGCTCCAGCCACTTCGTTACCCATACCGGATGATTTCCGACCGGAGCGGAGTACTCCACGATGTGAGTTCCGGTGACGTGTTCCAGCGCGTCCTTGTTCCACTCCAAGTATTTTTGGAACTCCGCCTGGTTGGAATCGCTGAGGTGATATCCGAAATAGTTGTGAATCCAGCCGCCGTGGCTGCCGATCGTCTGCCCGTGAGCCAGCAGGTAATGGATCCACTTCTGTGCCTGCGGGTTGTGCTCAATATCGAGTCCCTTGTGGTCGCCGAAGCGATCCACATCGGGTCCGGCGGTGAAGTGGACGGAGAATTTGCCACGTTCGAAAACTCCCTCGTCAATCAAGACCTTCAGTGGGCGCATCGAGGAGTGTGCGTCAACGTGCCAGTTAAACACGAGCCCTCCGATTCCATCGGGGACTGACGCCAGCTGAGGCAGCGCGAGCATCTGGATGCCAAAGAAATGCAGGAACGAATGCAGCAGCAGGCCGTCGGTGCGGGATGCAAGGTAGCCCAAGGGAAGATTCACGAATAAGACATGGCCTAAGCCATCCTGCCGATAACCCGCGGCAAGGCCGCGCCTGGATCGCAGCAGCACGGTTCCGTCGAAATCTCCCGTGGTGCGGAACATCGGATAATCGACAGCTCCGTACTGATAACTCGCAAAGGCGTATCGGACATTCTGCGGATCGCGCTCCGAAACCTGGTGCCAGAGGCCGAGTTTGCCGTCAGGTGCAAGCGGCACAAAACTGCCCGGAGGAATTTCCAGCGCGTTCATGGCCGCCATTGTGCCGGTGATCTGCGCCGGTTCCATGGTCGTGGTGCGATAGAGGTCATATTGCGCGTAATGCACGCCGACGAGATCGGAGAGCCGCGCATCGCCGGGAGGAAATCGGCCGTTCAAGTCCCAGGTGCAGGCGTCGTAAACGACCATCAGATTGCCGCCGCTTTGCACGTATCGGTAAAGCTCGCCGATGAGGACATCGTTCGCCATGCGATGAAGCTGATCGGGAAGAATCACTCCTGCGGCATGAATGCTCGCCAGTGGATCGACAAACGTCGAGTCGTGCACTGCTTCAAGGTGCAGTCCCTCTTCCTTCGCGGCATCGATCCATTCCTGAACATCCGGTGCATTCAGCGCGACGTTGTCCGGCACCAGGACGAGCAAAGTATCGGCTTCGACGCCTTCGGCTCTGGCTTCGCTGTGATGCAGGAAGTCGAGTGCGCCGAAGACCAACAGAGGCACGGCCGCGCCAATACACAAATATCTCGTCAGCTTCTTCTTCATCGTTGTGCCAGGACAGCCTCACAAGCATTTGGATCCAGCAATTCTGCTTGCGAATACCGTGCGCGCAGAGATTGCCATACCGCCTCTTCCAGAACATTCCACGAAGAACCGCCGCGAAGAGGATTCGACTTCGATTCCCAGCACTCGGCCGAATTGTTGTCGCCGAGTTTCTCTGCCGCCATCGCCACCAGGCCCCAAGGATGGGTGTCGTAACGACGCTCGATCCACCCGGTGGCATAAGCGCCTCTCCATCGCTCCCACGCTTCGCGGGAATTTTCACCGGGCGGGTTGATATCTGCGAGCCAGGGATATACCTGCGCGACAACGTCCGGATAGAAAGCGGGAGTGGTTTTCTGCATGGAGGGACGGAATCTGTGATTGTGATGATCCCAAAAGATGCGGTCGATTGCGTGGCCGAGGTCCTGTGCGCGGGCCTCAGTAGTCGCAGCCTCGGGCTGATGCCATCGCGCCTGTGCCTGCGCAATGTCTTTCAGTGCCGCGTAGACTTCTACGTTGTCCATGAATAACGCCACATGATTCCGCCGGGAGATGTGGTACACACCGAGCCGGCGATTTCGCAGTTTCTCCAATTGCCGCCACGCTAAGTCCGCACTGCGCTGCCATTCGGCCGGCATGCCATTTGCAGGTGCGACGCGATAAAGCAGTTCCATCCAGAGCGCGAGCATGGAGTCGTCCGCATCGGCGGGCGCACAGTCTTTCCACTCACCGTTCTTGCGGCAGAATCGGCGGAACAGTCCGTTCTGTCTCTGACGCGGCAGCGCCCAGTGAATCCATGCCATCGCAGAATCACGCACATCGAGACCGCCATCTTGCGCGACGATCAATGCCTTCGTCGCAAAGTAGGGTTCGACGTAATCTCCGCCGGGATTGAGCACGATCGCTCCGTCCGGCGACTGAAACGTTTGCGGTTCAAACTTCGCGGCGCACACGGCCGATGT
Source organism: Candidatus Sulfotelmatobacter sp. (assembly GCA_035277905.1). Lineage (GTDB taxonomy): Bacteria > Acidobacteriota > Terriglobia > Terriglobales > Acidobacteriaceae > Sulfotelmatobacter. Next base: position 19,966 of record DATEJO010000003.1, on the reverse strand, counting down.
CCCTCCAAGAAGCAGGAAAACCGCCACCAGCAAGGGCGCTGACGAGATTGGGCGCATTAACTCTCGATGCTCCCTTGCACCCGGGCCCACACCGTTCCGTGCAGTTGGCATCCAGGAGCGATTCGAATCCTCCTCGCTGAAACCGTTGTGGGTGAGTCCGGAGCACCAATACGGCATCCGCGCTCGATGATGACTTCGTCCTCGGCCATGATGGGGCCGGCTACAAAGCAATTTGGGCCGATGTGCAGCGATCGGCTGCATACGAAGCTTCCCCGAACAGTTACGCCTTCCTCGAAGACCGCGTCTTTGTAACTTTTCGCACTGCCGCAAAAACCCGAGTTGCGGCCGAGGCGCAAGCTGCCAGTAACGATGAGGTTCGCCTCCAGAGCCTCGTTTGGCGGAAGGCTGAAATCGCCGTCCGCGCGAGTCCGCTGCCTTCGAGCGAGGTGAGTTCCACTTGCAGCCTCGTGTAACTCTGCTGGATTCGGTTTGGGATTTGAACTCTGGACGAATGCTGGTCCGCTCGCATCAAGCGTTAGGATTGTCCTTGCAAACAGACGTTGGAAACCGCATCCAGCAGAGATATGGATTGAGGCGCCGGAGACCCTCCCATAGGCCGTACTGTTCTCGCGTAGATAGACGTCGCCATTGGCGCTGAGCCAGCGCAACACTGTACTTTGTTCACCGAGCGTCACATCTCCCCTGGCTACGGCGGCTCTCGCCACCGCGCCGCATTCCAAGTTCAGATTCCCGTCAGAGTAGACATCGGCTTTGATCAGGGCGCCAACTGGAACTGTGGTGTCACAGCTGCACGCTATCAAGGCCACGTCCTGCACTTGGCTGTCAGAGAACGCGAAATATTTTTCGCCAACAATCAACACGTTCATTCCTTGTAGCCGGACACGAGAGCACTCCCGCCTATTCCGGCACGCGTCCAATTCCGGACGAATGGCTGCAACTTCAGCCCTGAGAGTGTCCGCGAAATTATCGATTGCTCCGTCGTGTCGAGATGTCGGCAGCGGTCCTGCATCCTTCCGCTTCCATAACTCGTACAAAGCGGGCGTTACCGGTATCGCCAGTAGCGCCGCAGTGCTCGTCGCTAGCGCTAATGGCGCCCAGAAATCGATCACTGCGACTCTCCAAGTACGGGCAAGGGGGAGTCCTCAAGCACGGGTGCAGTCCTTGAGCGCTCTGTCTTGTGCCAGACCAGTTCTTTTTCTCCGAAGATGGCCTCCTGCAGTTGCTGCCATGCGGCCCGGGACACACTGATCAGGCTCACCGTGAATCCGAAAAGAGTCAGGGGAAGCAGGCGGATTCTGTCGCGAGATCCATCCAGTCGAGCCGCGGCCGCAATTTCGAAGAACGCTGCGAAGTTTCCTAACGTGGTAAAAGCGCCCAACGCAAGCACGGTCAGACCGCCGCCTATTTGCACACCGCGATAGAAAAGCACCACGGCGAGAATCCATCCGAACAACAACACGGGGCCCATCAGATAAACACCAAGCAGCAGAGTCCCATCGATGCGTTCAAGCGTGCCGAGCTTCCGCGACCGCGTGGTCTGAAACAGGTAGCTCACCATGGCCTGGTTATGTCCCTTAGCCCAGCGCATGATCTGACGTACTCGTACGGGCCATCGCTCCGGAACTTCCTCGTAACATTCGGCGCGGTTCGCATATACCGTTTTCCATCCCGAGAGCAGTAGCCGGTAGGTAAGATCGGTGTCTTCGGCGAGCGCGTTCTGGTTCCAGCCTCCGACCTCTTCCAGCGCGCTCTTTCTGATTCCCGCGACCGTGCCACCGTACTGAGGCACCAGATGGAGATTCATGCGGGCTTGCTGATCGACCTGGTATCCGCCTGAGCGTTCCAGATCGAGCAGCCGCGTGAGTAACTTTTTTCCCACGTTCAGCGGAACGACTCGCCCCATCACGGCGCCCACTTCCGGATCGAAGAACGGCGTCACGAGTTGGCGGATGAGCGACTTTCCTGGAACGTAGTCAGCATCGAAGATGAGTACTACTTCGGTGTTGACGAGTTCCATCGCATCTTTGAGTGCGGCGGCTTTTCCGGGCTTGCCGCCCGTCCGGTGAAACGGTTGAATGCGCGAATTTCCTTCCGCATATTCATCAATGATCTCCCGCGTTCGATCTGTCGATCTGTCATTCACCGGGATGATCAGCAGCCGGTCCTCCGGATAGTCAACTTCCATGAGCGCTTTCAGAATGTCGGCAACAACAGCTTCCTCGTTGTGAGCGGCGACGAGCACAGTGACAGCCGGCCAGTCCGCAGTTTCGATATCGATGTATGGGTGACGTTGACGGCCAAAAAGACGATTGAGCGTGAACCAATAGTGACGGAGCGTGTAAATGCAGATCAGTAGCAGAGTCAGACGAAACAGAGCTAATAACATGCCGTCACCACGATGCTCGAGGACTCGTTCAACAGACGGGTTGAATCAAGCCGCGACCTGTTCCTTGCTGCCCGCCCCTTGGAACTGGTCCGAATCGTGCAGAACGGGTATTTCACCTTCGAGCCAACGCGACAACGCGGTGGCGATTCTTGTTGCGGCGCGCCCATCACCATAGGGGCATTCACCCGAAGCCATGGTCTGATACGCGAAGTTGTTGCTTAGCAGCCGTGATGCTTCCTGCACAATTGCTTCCCGCGATGTGCCGACTATTTTCGCCATGCCCATCATCGAGGCTTCCGGCCGCTCCGTTACTTTGCGAAGGACTAATACAGGTTTGTGAAAGATCGGCGCTTCCTCCTGCACACCGCCTGAATCGGTGAGCACGAGATAGCACCTCCGAAGAAGTGAGAGGAATTGGAAATAATCGACTGGGGGGATTAGATGAACGCGGTCGCGATTTCCGAGCAGCGCTTGCACTGTCGTCGAAACATTTGGGTTGAGATGAACTGGATAGATCACGCGGACTTCAGGGAAAACGTCCACTAGATCAACAATTGCGTTGCATACATTTTCGAGCTCGTGTCCCCATGATTCGCGTCGATGCGAAGTCATCAGAACAATCGGTGAGCCATCATCGGGAACGCCGGCCGGTAGCGGCTGATCGAGCATGCGCATCGCCTGAAGCCGCTCGACTGAATCAACGATCGTGTTTCCGGTAACTACAACTTCGTTTTCAGGAATTGATTCTGCAATCAGGTTGTCGCGAGAAAGAGGAGTCGGAGCAAAGTGCAGCTGCGTGATCACGGCGGCAAGTCGACGATTTACCTCTTCCGGCCACGGCTGGAAAATGTTTCGCGTACGTAACCCAGCTTCGACGTGCGCTACAGGAACTCTTCGATAGAACGCGGCGAGGGCAGCGGCGAATGCTGTCGTGGTGTCTCCCTGTACAAGAATGCAATCAAGCGGATTCTCGCTGAGCAATGTATCCATCGCCGTGAGAATTCGGCAGCTCAATTCGCTCAGGCTCTGGTTGTGGCGCATCAGATCGAGTTCGATGTCAGCGGTTACATCGAATACCTGCAGCACCTGGTCCAGCATCTGGCGGTGTTGTCCGGTGGAGATCACAACCGGTTCAAAGTCGCTGGAGCGCTTGCGAAGTTCGAAAATAACGGGAGCCATCTTGATTGCATCTGGTCTTGTCCCAAAAACAATCCCGACCCGTTTTGTCATGCGGCGCTCCTGCCAGCAAACTTTGAAAAGCAAACTTTAGAATCGCAGCGTCCTTTGTAGGTTGGCTTATCGGTAATAGGGTGTAGATTCTGCGCGAGCGGTCTCTAAGGCGTTCCTACTATTCGCTTTACCGGCGAAAACTCTTGTCTCCTCGCGGCAACCCGCCGGGTTTCTTTGTTCATCCATAGCGACGCCGTGAGTACTTCGTCACAACTCGAAAATTCTTTTTCCGCCGGCGCCCCAAGGCATCGGGTTCAACTTCTCCGATGTTCATTTGTCGCTCATCGTGAGTGCGATTGCACCGGGATCGCGCGAATTCAACTGATGCGCTTCAGAGTTCGCACGAAAGATGTGGCGCATCCTGCGAGTGCAGCGTAGTGCGTGCGGAGATTTCAGCAGTGACCCGGGATAGTTTCAATCGCGAGTCCCCTCCCCCCTTATTGAGAGAGTGCCGTTCAAAAATCTGGCACCGGAATGTGTTGTCTTTTTCAGGTTGCGCCTTCGCTCATTTCCTTGACCTCGAGGAAACAAACATCTGACAGGAGGACCATTCCCGTGAGCCGATACCGCATGCAAGCGATCACCGTCATCCTCGTCCTCTTCTCTGCCGGCGGGTTATACGCAGAGGGCAAGCCACCACAGAACGCGAAAGTCAGCCAGATTGCCGACAGGATCTTTTATCGGGAAGCAAAGTTCGTGCAAGACCTGAAACCGTATACACCGATGGTGGAAACGTACATCCAGAACTTCAAGCCCAATGCGGAACTCGGCCAGGTCCCCAAGAGCGACAAATATTTCCTTGGCCGCCTCGTGATGAAGAACGGCATCCAGGATGTCTCGTTCCAGAACCATACGATGCCGACTCCACGCTCGATTCTGGAGAAGCTGGATGGGTTCTACAAGATGAACTATGTCGCCTCGGGTTTCATGCAGATGGTCTACATCACGGCGTTCGACAAGAACAACTACGATCTCAAATTTCTTTATCCGGAATTTCTGGGCGACGTTCACACGCTGGTTTTCGACGTGTCCCCTAAGGCAAAGGTCAGGGGCCCTCACTTTCTGGGACGTATCTGGGTCGAGGATCAGGACTACACGATCGTCCGCTTCAACGGGACGTATACACCGCAGCGCCGGATGAACTTCTACTTTCACTTCGATACCTGGCGGGTCAACCTCCGTGCTGGCATCTGGCTTCCGGCGTTCATCTACACCGAGGAATCCGACGCGAAATATGCGCTGTTCCGCAGTCTGTCGATGCGTAGCCAGACGCGCCTCTGGGGATACGATCTGAAAGCTCCCTCCGATGTCGATCAGTTCACCGATGTACGAGTCGATCCGAATGCGAACGTTTCGGATCAGACCGACACGGACAACGAGATCGGTCCCATTGCCAGCGAACACGCGTGGGAACGCGAAGCGGAAGACAACGTCCTCGATCGTTTGCAGCGGGCCGGGCTTTTGGCCCCCGATGGCGACGTTTCGAAAGTCCTCGAGACGGTTGTCAACAACCTAGAGATTACGAACAAACTTGCAATCCAGCCCGAAGTTCGAGCACGAGTGTTACTGACTACTCCGCTGGAATCATTCACGATCGGGCACACGATTGTTGTGAGCCGCGGACTGCTGGATGTTCTCCCCGACGAGGCTTCACTGGCCATGGTTCTGGCACATGAACTGGGACACATTGCACTCGGGCATCGGCTCGATACCAAATACGCCTTTGGCGACCGCATGGTTTTTCCGGATGAAGACAGCTTCACCCGCATTCAACTCGCGCGCACTCCGCAAGAAGAGGAAGCTGCCGACCACAAGGCGCTCGAGTTCCTGCAAAACTCCCCCTATAAAGACAAGCTTGCGAGCGCCGGCCTATTCCTGCGCGAACTCGACCTGCGTTCCAAAGAATTGCCTTGTCTTATCACTCCGCAATTCGGAAGCCGCATGGCCAAGCGGGATGGCGTTCTGCGAATGAGCACGCTGCTGCAATCGGCTCCTGCGCTGCAAGTCGCCAACGTCAATCAAGTCGCGGCCTTGCCCCTCGGCAGCCGCATCAAGCTTGACCCGTGGGACGACCACCTCGAATTGAACAAGAGCAAGCCGGTGGCGCTGCAGTCGGCGCGCGACAAGATGGCGTTCGAAGTAACGCCAATGATTCCGCATCTGGCTCGATTTCGCGAAACGCAAGTAGCTAATGAGGCCAGCAGGTGATCGCGCCCAAGCAGCGAACGTCTGTTGAAGTTTTGTGATGGAAAAGAATCCGGAGTTCCAGGAGGTCGGTATGAATCCGCTCACGCGTCTTCGTCTTGCTTGCGCATGCATCACCTTAGCAATTCTGGCTAGTCTTACAGGCTGTACGGGCGGGATGATGACCAGTACTGCGCCTCCAAGTCCATCTCCGAATCCGTCTCCCACGCCCACCCCGACTCCTACGCCATCAGCCAGCCCCATTCAGCACATCATCTTCCTGGCGGAAGAGAACCGCAGTTTCGATTCTTATTTTGGCAAGCTGAACGACTACCGCAGCGCCGCTCCATTCAATCTTTCCCGCGAAGTCAATGGACTGCCGGATAATTGCAGCGCAACGAATTCCGACTGGACTGTTTCCTGCAGCGCGATGAACATGTCACCGAACGCGAGCGGAGTTCCCACAACGCCTGTCAATGCATTCCATCTGAAGACAGCATGCATCGACGGACTGAGTCCTGACTGGATCACCTCACATTGGGACTTCAACGCCTCAGATCCCACCTCTAATACCCCAACGATGGACGGTTTTGTGATAAGCGCCGCCAGCGCGGCCATCGCCAACAGCGAACCTGACACCGCGGGTATTCGCGCCATGGGTTTCTACACGGGAGCTGACATTCCGTACCACTATTGGCTCGCTACTGAATTTGCCACCTCGGATGCGTGGTTCAGCCCGGCGCCAACGCGCACCCAACCCAATCGCTATTACATGATGGGCGCGACCTCCGGAGGTTATGCCTATCCACTCATGGGCAACGAGCCACTCATTCAATCCAAAACAATTTTCGATGAACTTCAGGCGGCTGGCGTCTCGTGGAAGATCTACACGCAAATGGCCGCTGGATACACGTATGCCGATGCCTTCTCCGGTTTCATGAGCCGCTATGGCAGTTCCGGCAATATCGTGGTCGATCCCACGTTCCAGCAATTCATTGCGGACGCGCAGGCCGGCAATCTTCCCGCCGTTTCCTTCCTCGAGAAGCCCGATGCCGATGAAAAACCAGACGGCACGTTGAACAACATTCAGGATGGCGTGAGCGAGACGCAGCAACTCATCAACGCCGTGATGTATGGACCGTCATGGAAGGACTCGGTGATCATCTTCGCCTTCGACGAGGGTGGAGGAATGTACGATCATGTGGCCCCGCCGACGAATGTGCCGAGCCCGGATGGAATTCAGCCCGTCGATATATGCACGAGCGCCACGGACGCCCGCTGCACTTTCGCATCGCTCACGCACTCGACTCCGCCGTACGATCCTCCCGGAGATTTCACACGTTACGGGTACCGCGTGCCGCTGGTGGTGATTTCACCGTACGTAAAATCGGGCTACGTTTCGCATGTAACCACCGACACCACAGCATGGCTGAAATTCGTCGAAAAGCGTTTCAATCTGTCTCCGCTCACTGCGCGGGATGGTTGGGCGAATACCAGCGACATGAGCGACTTTTTCAATTATCAGAGTCCGGCTTGGACCACGCCGCCACAAAATCCTCCAAGCGTCACACCGATGGCGTGCTATGACTCGTTGCCATAGCTGGATGATGCCTTGGTTAAGGCTTAAGGGTTTTAGTCGGACTGGCAGTGGAAGATATGGCGGAGAGGGAGGGATTCGAACCCCCGGTACCCTTTCGGGTACGCCGGTTTTCAAGACCGGAGCCATCAACCACTCGGCCACCTCTCCGGCGGATCAACTGCGTCGGCGTGTTTTCCAAAATGCGGCCGCACGCGACTAACGCAACCGATTGCTTCTGGCTAGTTTACATCAGGCTGCTGGAACTCAGTGCGCTGCCAACAGGCCAAAGGCTTTGGAATGGAACTCCATCACTTCCTCGAAATGCGAGAGGAAGTACGTAATGCTGTGATCGCCCTGATATGCGTGGTACTCATGCTTCACGTGCTCTTGCAATAATTCCTGATGTAACTCGGCCGCTCCCTTTTCGAAGCCGTAGTTGTCGTCCTGGCCGCAGTTGAAATAGATCGCCATCCTGCGAAGGGCAGCAGCATTTTTCTTCGCCAGCACAAGCGGATTGTTCTCATTCCAGTGCGGGACATTGATGGGCATTCCGAAAACCGGGCGTAGTACTCCCAATAGCGGGTTACCGCTTTGCGATGCGGCGTCGATCTCCCGCGGCGACTCGGTCATGAGCGCGGCGCTCTGCGCACTCACTGCTGAGAACAGTTGCGGATACGCAAATGCAAAACGCAGGGCTCCGTAGCCTCCCATCGAAACTCCACTGATCGCGCGATTCGCTCGTCCCGCGTGAACCCGGTATTTGCCTTCGATGTGGGGCATGAACTCGCGCAGAAAGAAATCGCTGTATTGCACCTTGCCGTTGGCGGAGTTGATGTAGAAGCTGCGTCTGCCTTCGGGAGCAACGATGAGGAAATCTCCCATCTTGTGCTGCTTGCGAAGACCGTCGAGCAGTGTCCAGCCGCCACTGTTAAACAGCGTCTGCTCGTTGTCGCCGAGGCCGTGGAGAAAATAGAGAACCGGATAGCGTCGCGCCGCTTTCTGTGCTGCTCCAGCGTCGTAGCCTGACGGCAAATAGACGCAATAATGAACAACCTGCTTAAGAATGCGGCTGTTGATCGCGCTGCAGTCGATCCGGCTCTGCGCAGCCATCGATCCACCCAACATCAGCAGGCAGAGGAAAATCCAACGGAGAAACGAAACGGGAGAGGTCATGCTGATGAATCTATTCGTAGCGCAACGCCTGTACGGGATCAAGTTTCGCTGCCCGCCCCGCTGGATATAGACCAGAAATCAGGCTGACGAAGAAAGCAAAAAGAATCGCGAAGAGGACCAGCCACAACGGCACGGCCCAGAAATGTTCCGGAGGAATGGACTGGCTTTTGAGCCAGATATTCGTGCCGAAGTTGATGACCTGACCGATTGCCCATCCGAGGACGACTCCAATGACTCCGCCGACAACGCCCATCGCCCCAGCCTCGGCGAAGAAAAGCTTCTGCACATCGCCATCGCTCGCGCCGATCGCCTTCATGATCCCAATCTCCCGTCGGCGTTCAAGGATCGCCATGACAAGCGTATTGACGATTCCAATGGACGCGACCGCCAACGCGAGGCTGCCAAAAATTCCCAGGAATGCGTACAGGACCTTGAAGACCTTTTGCAAGCTCTGGCTCGCATCGAGTATGGAGAACGTGGTGAACCCCATCTTCTTGATGGAATCCTCGACGCCTTTGATCTCCGCTGGATTCTTCACGCGCACGCTGATCGAAGAATAGACTTCCTGATCATTTCCGCCGCGCGCAATCTCCCGGAGATCGGTCGGTTGCATCACGTGAAGGCTTTCGGCCAGCTTCAATGGGAGAAATACCTTTGCGCGAGTTGGTCCGCGCATGCTTTCTGGGTCGAGATCCGCGATGCCAACGATCTTTAATTTCTGTTCGCGAGAAATCACCGAGTAAGACGCTGCGGCAAGTTCGCTATCGAGAGCATTCTTTCCGGCTTCAGGAGCGACGGGTGCGGCAGTAGAATCCCGCTGCGCGTAACTCATCGTCAATTCCTGCCCAAGCAGAGGCTTTGCCAACTCTGCCACGGTCGGCTCCGGTGCTCCCAAAGGAGGAACTTTGCCCAGAAGTTCCTCTGCGAATGATTTCTGCAAGATTGCTTCCGGCGCGGAATCCGAACTGAAAAAGCTGCCTTGCATCCCCTCGAACGCATCGTTGGTTTTTGCTGAGAGCGGCAGCGCAGAAACCATCGACAAGTGAGGCTTGTCGTTGAACTGCAGTTCGGTCGAGAAGCGAATATCAGGATAAGCTTCAGCGACATTCGGAAGGTGCTCGATCTCGACCCGCGACGGCTCATCAAGAACACGGCTTTCGGCAGGGTTGGGGCCGGTCCGTTCTTCGGCACGCCCCATGCGCATTTCACGCCGAGACGAGACGTAGATCGTATCGAACAGGCCTGATTTTTCGAGCCGGCGCGAAAACAGCTGTTGTAGGCCCGTTCCGAGCGAGAGCATCGCCACCAGCGAGGCCACGCCGACGGAAATTCCGACGGTCGTCAGAGAATTTCTCAGCAGCGATTCCCGTAGGTTTCGCAACGCGAGTTCGGTGAGATCAGGAATCTTCATGCCTGGCCTCCTGCACTCGACGGAGCATTGGAGCGATCATCGACCAACTTCCCATCCGCGAGAAAAATCAATCTCTGTGCGTATCGCTCGGCAAGAGCGCGTTCGTGCGTCACCATCACAACGGTCATGCCGAGTTCGCGATTGAATTCGGCGAGCATGTTCATGATTTCGGTACCCGTACGGCTGTCCAGATTTCCCGTCGGCTCGTCTGCGAGCAAGAGCTTTGGGCGATTGATCAGAGCACGCGCCAATGCGGCTCGTTGCTGTTCGCCGCCGGAGAGTTCGCTGGGACGGTGATGAAGGCGAGCACGCAATCCAACGCGCTCAAGGGCTTCGCGAGAAAGGGTGTCACGCTTGCTGCGTTCGACCTCCGCGAAACGAAGCGGAAGTTCGACGTTCTCCGCCACAGTCATGCTGGCAATCAGGTTGAAGGACTGAAAGACCATTCCGACGACACGCAGACGGTATTTGGCTAATTCTTCGCGAGAGAGCTTGGCGAGATCGCGATCCTGCACAACGACGCTTCCCGAGGTTGGCCGATCCAGGCCTGCGATCAGATTCAGCATCGACGATTTGCCCGATCCCGAACTGCCGAGCAGCGCAACAAATTCCCCCGACGCGACCTCAAGCGAGACGCCGTCTACGGCACGGATCACGGTTTCGCCCATGCGGTAATGCCGGCAGAGATTCTCGCTGCGGATAGCGGCCGTGCCGCGTGCTGAGTTAACCATGGGCGTCGTCGTGGCAGTCATTACCGGATATTTCCCCGTAAGACCTGCAGAGCATCGCCCTCTTTGGCCGCGCCAATCTTGCCGCCATTCCCGTTGGTTAGCACCGCGTCGCCCTCGCCAGGCGCGAGGAACAGATTTTCTTCCACACCATGCTGCCGCGTATACAAGTCGTAATAACGCCCGCGGGCTGCATAGAGCTGCGCGTGCGTTCCTCGTTCCACGATTCGTCCTTGTTCCATCACCATGATCTGATCGGCCCTGCGGATCGTCGAAAGGCGGTGCGCAATCACAAACGTCGTGCGCCCTTGCATCAGGTACGACAATCCCTGCTGGATCATTTGTTCGGATTCGGAGTCGAGGCTCGACGTTGCCTCGTCCAGAATCAGAATGCGCGGCTCTGCAAGAATGGCGCGGGCAATGGAGATTCGCTGCCGCTGTCCGCCCGAGAGTTTCACGCCGCGCTCGCCGACAACCGTCTCGTACTTCTCCTCAAACTGTTCGGCGAATTCGTCGACGCGCGCAATCCGGCATGCGCGCATAATCTCTTCCTCGCTCGCCTCCGGGCGTGAGAACGCCACATTGTCGCGAATCGTCCCGTCAAACAGGAACGACTCCTGCAACACGACGCCGAGCCGCGTACGAAATGAATCCAGCCGCACCGTGCTCAGGTCGACGCCGTCGATGCTGATCGTTCCCTTGGTCGGGATGTAGAACGCGGAAATCAATCCGATCGTCGTGGACTTTCCCGATCCCGACGACCCGACAAGAGCAGTCACTGTGCCCGGCTGCGAGCGGAATGAAATTTCGTGCAGTACCTCATGCGATCCGTCGTAAGTGAAGCTGACGTTTTCGAACTCGACTAGGCCGACGATGTCTTCGAGCTTGGCCGATCGGCGCGGATCCTGATCCTCAGGCCGTTCCGCCATGATCTCCTGCGTGCGTTCCAGCCCGGCGAGCGCTTCCGTGATCTGGGTTCCAATCGAAACGACCTGCAGAATCGGCGCGACGAGGAACACGAGATACAAGTTGTACGAAATGTAACCGCCGGGCGTCAGAGTGTTTCCGATCATTTCGCGCCCGCCGATGTACATCGTCGCTGCTCCGACCAGCCCCAGCAGGACGCTGGCGGACAAACTCATCAGCGAGGTCGCGGTCAGAGTCCGCATGACGTTGTCGAGCAGGCGCCGCACTCCCGTCGCGAAAACGCCTTCCTCGCGCGCTTCGGCGTGATATCCCTTGACCACCCGCACGCCGCCCAGCGATTCTGTCAGTCGCCCGGTGACTTCCGCATTGATCTTTCCCCGCTCACGGAAGATGGGACGGATCGTGCCAAAGGCCTTGTTCAGCACGGCCGCAAAGCAACTGAGCGATCCAACCGCTATCAGCGTCAGCGGGACACTCGTGCGCAGTAGCAGAACCAGCGCAATGCCCGCTGCCACGATCCCGCCGGAGAAATCGACCAATCCCGTGCCCAGCAGATTTCGCACACCTTCCACGTCGCTCATGATCCGCGAAACGAGCGCTCCGGTCTTGTTCGCGTCGTAGAAAGATACGGGTAGGCGCGAGATGTGTTTCTGCACCTCTTCACGTAACTCGGCGATTAGTCGCTGCGCCGCCTTCGACAGAAGCTGCGTCAGCGAAAACGACGTCACACCTTGCACCAACGTCGCAAACAGCACCGAGAAGACCAGCGGACGCAGCATCGACGTCTGGTGCTTCGTGACCACGTTGTCGATGAGAAAGCGCGAGGAATACGGTAGGACGAAGCCGGCGACCTTATTGATCACCATCAGGACGAACCCCACCGCGAGCAGGCCGCGGCGCGGGCGCATCAACTTCCAGACCTCCGGCAGGACCGCCTTCAATCGCTGCATCTTCGGAGGTTTTGGGACTTCTTTGGCTTGGGAACTCAATCTACCGTTGGACTCCGGGAAGCCCGGTTTGGCTTCAGTAATATTGCATTGTCACACATCTTGGCCCCCCGCGCCCGGACCGCCGGCCTGTGACATTCCCGGTCTCCGCGTTGTATGCTCGGTGCGTGTCCCGTGTCTCTCAGGAGCGCTCGCCGACCTTCGGCCTGCTGCTGGCACTCCTCATAACCTTGTCAGTGGTGGTCGCCTATTCGGCCTATATCACCTGGCAGGTCACAGGGCTTCGCAAGCTGCAGACCCAACTCGTCGACCGCAATCGCAAAGACTCCCTGCAGTTGCTCCGGATCCAGAACGACCTCAACTTGCTCGCCGTCGCCATGCGCGACATGGTCAGCAGCGACGAGCCGTATCCGCTGACCGCCTGGTCCGCCCAGTTTCAACGCATTCGCACTGACCTCGATGATGCGATGCGGCTCGAAGCCGGATTCGCCGCCGCCAGCCGCACTCCCGAGCAGAAAGCGTTTCTCAGCAGCTCTTTTACCCAGTTCTGGGACGCCGTCGACCGCATGTTCGCGGTCGCGCACGAGGGCCACGAAAAAGAAGCCCGCGAGCAGATTCAGCTCTCTCTGCAGGAACGTCAGGCCGCTCTCAGCACCGCCGTCGCCCGCCAGTTAGTGCAGAACAGCGAAAATGAGGAACAGGCTGGGCAACGCATCGTCCAGATCTACGACCGCGTGCAGCGGCAGGTGTACATCTTTCTGGGCGCGACGCTGCTGGCCATCCTGCTGAATGGACTCTCCCTGATCCGCTGGAACCGGCGCTTGTTCGCCCGCCTTGCCGAGATCTCCGAGCGCCGCAGCGAACTCGCCCAGAAACTGATCTCCACGCAGGAATCGACTCTGCGGTACATCTCGCGCGAATTACACGATGAATTCGGCCAGATTCTCACCGCAATCGGATCGATGCTGCGCCGCGCCGGTACTCATGCGCCCGAAGGTTCCTCGCTCAGGGCGGATCTGCAGGAAGTGCTCGAAACTGTCCAGTCCACGCTGGAAAAAGTCCGCAGCCTGTCGCAGGCACTGCATCCCGTGATGCTCGACGAGGCGGGACTCGAGAGCACGCTCGACTGGTACATTCCAACCGTGGAAAGGCAAACCGGAATTGCCATATCCTATGAAAAGCGGGGCGAGCCATTTTCCGTGGATGGCGCTGCCGGTGTGCACATTTATCGTATTCTGCAAGAAGCACTCAACAACGTGGCTCGGCACTCGAACGCAAAAAGAGTGTGGGTGCGTTTGAGATTTTTGCCCCGCACTCTGGAGTTGGAAATTGAAGATCATGGCGCGGGATTTCCGGAGCGCACGAGCCGCCGCGGCATCGGTCTGGTGGCGATGCGCGAACGGGCCGAACTGATGGGCGGACAGATCGTTTTTTCGCGTCCTCCGGAAGGCGGTACGCTCGTTCATCTGACGGTACCGAGAGAGAAGGCAGAGTCTTATGGAAAAGAAGATCACAGTCTTGCTCGTGGATGATCACAGCCTCGTCCGCCGCGGCTTCCGCCGCATGCTGGAAGACGAGCCTGACATGGAAGTGGTCGGCGAAGCTGGCGATGGGGAAGAATCCATCAAGCTGGCGAAAGAACTGCATCCGCAGGTCGTCGTCATGGATTGCGCCTTGCCGGGTATGAACGGTTTGCAAGCCACTCGCCAGATTATCGAAGACTCTCCTGAGACTGCTGTTCTCATGCTCAGCATGCACACCGAGAGCACGTGGGTTCGCCAGGCGATCGAGGCCGGCGCCAAAGGATACGTTCTCAAAGACGCTCTGGATCTCGAACTCGGCGCGGCGATCCGCAAAGTTGCCGCGGGAGAAACCGTCTTCGATCCCAAGGTCGAGCAGCGTTCAGTCCTGAAAGGCGAACGCAGTGCCGCTCTGACGCAGCGCGAACTCGAAGTCCTGCAGATGATCGTCGACGGCAAGTCCAACAAAGAAATCGCCACCGCGCTCGATCTGAGCGCCAACACTGTTGCCGTTCACCGGGCCAACATCATGAACACTCTGGGAATTCACAAGACCGCGGAGTTGGTCGTCTACGCGATACGCGCCGGGCTGGTGAACGTTCCGTGAATCGCCGGTCTTTCCTGGGGTCGATGGCCGGTCTGGCTGCCTGGCCGTATTTTTCGCGCTTCAATGCTCTGTCCACACAGATTGCGCGCGCGGACTCTCTCGGCTTTCGCTTCACCGATGTAACCACGCAGGCCGGAATTCACTTCGAGCACAACAGCGGAGCCTTCGGCGGCAAATTCCTCCCTGAAACGATGGGCTCCGGCTGCGCGTTTCTCGATTACGATCGCGACGGCTGGCAAGACATTCTGCTCATCAATGGAGCCGACTGGCCCGGCCATAAAAAGAGTCGCACCACGCTGCGGCTCTACCACAATAACGGCGACGGCACCTTTACCGATGTTACTTCGCACTCCGGCCTCGACGTTGAACTCTACGGCATGGGCGTTGCCGTCGGCGATTACAACAACGACGGCTGGCCCGACATTCTCATTACTTGCGTCGGACAGAACCGCCTCTTTCACAACACCGGCAAAGGAACTTTTATCGACGTGACCCACTCCTCCGGATTGGGAAAGCGCGAAGGATTCAGCACCTCCGCTGTGTGGTTCGACTACGACCGCGATGGCCTTCTCGATCTTTTCGTCTGCAATTACGTGAAGTGGTCCCCAGAGCGCGACGTTTTCTGCAGTCTTGACGGCAAGCACAAATCCTATTGCACTCCCGAAGCCTATCGCGGAGAGACCTGCTGGCTCTTCCACAATCGCGGCAATGGCACTTTTGAAGATGTCACTGCCTCCAGTGGAATCTTCGACAGCAGTTCCAAATCTCTTGGCGTTGCGCTGTTCGATCAAAATCACGATGGCTGGCTCGACCTGATGGTCGCCAACGACACGCAGCCGAACAAGCTCTATCGCAATCAGCACAACGGCACGTTCAAAGATGCCGCCGTTGAAGCCGGACTCGCGTTCAGCACCGAAGGCAGAGCACGAGCCGGCATGGGGATCGACGTCGCGGACTTCGACAACTCCGGCAACCCTGGCGTCGGCATCACGAACTTCGATAACGAAATGATCGGCCTCTATCGCGAGAGCGGAAAGACATTCGAAGATATCGCTCCCCAGTCGGGAGTCGGACTCGCGTCCCGCAACAGCCTGGGGTTCGGCTGTTCGTTCCTCGACGTGAACCTCGACGGCTGGCTCGATTTCGCTGTCACCAACGGACACATCGATGAGACCGTCCGCAACATTCGAGGAAACGTTGGTTATGCCCAGCCTCCGCAGCTTTTCCTGAACAACGGCAAGGGAATGTTCCACGATGTTGCCGCCGAAGTCGGAGCCAGCTTCGATCAGCCGAAGGTGGGACGAGGCCTCGCCTACGCCGACTTCGACCGCGATGGCGATCTCGATCTTCTGATCACCACCAACAACGGTCCCGCGTATCTCTACCGCAACGATGTCTCGTCTGGAAATCGCAGCATCCGATTTCATCTCGTCGGCACGAAGTCCAATCGCGACGCCATTGGCGCAACCGTCCGCGTCTTTGCTGGAGGTCTGATGCAGACTCGCATGGTGAAAGGCGGCTCGAGTTATCTGTCACAGTCCGAACTTCCCGTTACCTTCGGACTCGAAAAGCAAGAGCGCATCGATCGCGTTGTCATCGATTGGCCTAGTGGACGCACAGAGGAATACAAAGCTCTTGCCGCCGGACGCGCTTATCAATGCACGGAAGGAAAATCCATCACACCGAAAGACGGCTATTGAGTCGACTTGGCAGTCGATTTCACGACGCTTCCCGCAGCCTGCAGATCGATATCCACGGTATCGCTGACTCGCAGGAACAATGTGCTGGGATTTTTCATCCCCCATTTTTCGTACGGTATGGTGAAGTGAACGTTGGCGGTCCAATGATCGCCGGCTGTCTCGACAACCGCTGGGACCGTAATCTCGCGATCCTGCCCATGGATGCTGAACATACCGTGAACTGTAATTGAAGCTTTCCCCTGGCTCGGAACCTTGCCTTCCACCCGATCCGGGCGAAACGAAATTTCCGGATACTTCGCGCTTTCCAGCACTTCCTTGTGCATCTTGCGGTCGCGCATTCCACTGCCGCTCTCGCCAGTGGTCGCATCGACGACGATCTGCCCCGTTATCTTTCCCGTCGGCTGCATCTCGAGCGCGCCCTGCTTCACCTTGAATGTTCCATGCACGGTGTGAAGCACATCTCCGAGCGTGAACTTCACGGAACTCTGCGCCGGATCCAGCTGGAAATCCGTATCCTGCGCCGATGCGACGGTGACAAGTCCGCACAGCAGCGCTCCCGCAGCAACCACCCGCAATCCGATATGAGTGGGCCTCGGCATTATGCGGTCAGCAATCCCCATCCCAGAGTTAATCCGTCCCAAACCAGATCGATCGGCGGCACGGCCCCAATGTGCAGTGCAAGCAGCCTGCGAAAAACATTCGGATGTTTTCGGAAAGCTTGCAGCGTACGGTTCTGCAGCCAAGGCCGTCCATCCAGCATGAGCATGAGCCGCGCCATGCTCCGCGGACGCAGCCCGATCCGCCGGTGTTCCGCTTCATAGCGCTCACGGTTCCCGGACTCCAGACACTGCGCCAGCACAACCGCCTGGCCGAACGCCATTCCGAGACCTTCCCCCGTGATCGCATCCACCGTTCCGGACGCATCGCCAATCAGAACCACATTGTCTCGCCACACGTGTCGAAGTGTTCGATTACCCGTCAGTGCTCCCTTTTCTGGAGATGACGCTCGGCAATCCCGCAACTGCGTCTTCAGACGAGGCAATCGTTGCAGGCACTCTTCCAATCGGAGCCTCGGATTGTGAGAAGCTACTGCGACACAAACCTGATCTGGACCAACCGCCGTCGCGTAACCCTGACAATCCTTGCCCCAGTAGATCTCCATGTGATCGGTCCACGGCGCAACGCGAAAATGCTGCCGATACGCATATCGAACTCGAGGTCTCGAATGTTCCTCCAGTCCAGCCCACTTTCGTACCCGCGAATTTGGTCCATCTGCCCCGATGATCCATCGCGCGCCCACAGAAGTCTTTCCCATGCGGACTCGGTCGTGCTCGATTCCGGTCACGGCTGTCCGCCACAACAACTGCACACCCATCTGAGCCGCGCGTTCCGCCATGATTCGATGTAGAGCGGGGCGCCGCATGGCGAGTCCAAATCCGCCTCCCGGAAAAGCCGCGTGTGCAGATGATTCCAATCCCACAAAGCGGATGCCGTGAAATGCGAATGCCTCAACGACAGGCAACTGAATTCCCAGACGTTCCAGGGCCGCCAATCCGTCCGGCATCAGCCCTTCGCCGCAGGCCTTATCAATCGGCATCTCCGCGCCATCGGCGACAGTCACGCGGAACCCACGTTGCCGCGCTGCGATCGCCGCCGCCAAACCCGCCGGTCCTCCTCCGATCACGAATACATCTGTTGCATTCACCAACGCCCGATTCCTCACCAACGCAGAAGTACAAGCTCCGAACAGAATCCCGGACCCATCGCCGCCAGGACTCCCAGCGTGCCCGCTGCCGGACGCCGGTTTCTCATCACGTCTTCCAGTACTACCAACACCGATGCGGAAGAAAGATTCCCAACCTTCTTCAAGCAATCCCACGATGCATCAAGCTGGCCGTCGTGCAAATCGAGAGCCGCCGCCGTAGCTTCGAGCACCTTCGGACCTCCTGTATGCAGCACCCAGCTCCCAATATCCCCGCGCTTATGTCCGTGATCCGCGAGAAATGCGTCCACATCTTGGCCGAGATGTTCGCGAATCAGCACCGGCACCTCCGGCGAAAGCGTAATGCGAAATCCCTTCTCGGTTACTTTCCATCCCATCATCTCTTCGGTTTCGGGATAAAAGACCGATCGCGTCGCAAGAATTTCCGGCCCGCTTGCGGTCAGTTCACTTCCTGTGACGATCACCGCCGCCGACCCATCTGCGAACAGCCCGGAGGAAATCAGATTCGCGACGGAGAGATCGTCGCGTTGAATGGTCAACGAGCACAGCTCCACGGAAACCAGAGCCGCCGCTTGCGACGGATACGCGCGAACATAATCCGCCGCGCGCGCAATTCCCGCTGCTCCTGCTACGCACCCTAAGCCAAAGATCGGAACTCGCCGGATATTCGTCGGCAATCCCATTCGATTGATCAACAGCGCATCAATCGAAGGACTGGAGATCCCCGTCACAGACGTAAAAAACAGCGCCCCGAGATTGCTCCGATCGACCCCGGCATGATGCAGCGCACGGCACAGCGCCTGCTCTCCAAGTTCCTGAGCCACCTCGATCCAAACGTCGTTCGCTTTGCCCCAGGTTTCAAGCTCGTAATATTTTTCAGGCTCCATCACAAGATGGCGGCCTTCCACCGCGACATTCCGGTGCAACCGCGCAAGCATCTGCGGATTTTTCAGGGAGTCGCCCCAGTATTCTTGCAGCTTCTCTAGCAGAAATTTTTGGGGATAGTAATGTTTCGGAAAGGCGCTTGCGGCGCTGGCTATTTTCATTGTGTGGGTCCCGTCCCGGCGCGGAGTCAGCGCCACCACCCGCCGGACATCGCGAATGAGAATTTAGATGAGCAGGCGCTGCTTCCGGTTGTCCCTCGCGGGTTATACGCGACCAAGCGTATTCTCGCAACCCGCGTGTAAAGAATTGTCACCCAGTTGTTAAAAAAATTCGACGTGAGGACCGGTTGCATTCCTAACTACGGAACGCGCGCCTTACTAGTCCCAATGCTCCAGACCGGACTGATTGCGTTGCAACATGGATGTATGTACAAATCCCGTGTGGCAGCGAGGAAAAGAGAGAGTCGCAGACATATCTTCCGACATTAGCATTCGCCGCAACTCCAATCACCCTCCGAGTCCACGCTCGGACAGAGTTACCGTAACTGCTGTACTCATTCTTCTCCGGACGCGGAGATCAGTGCGTGACCGCAATCGAAGTCGGAATGCCTCCCGCTGCGGTTGTAGAAACCGAAGTTAACGTCCCTGCCTGGTCCACGGTAAAGGACTGAATCGTGCCCGAACCCGATTGGTTCGCCACAAAGAGAGCGTTCCCGCTTGGATCGCTCGCAATGAAGCCCGGCTGTGACCCTGTCGCAAACGGTGACGCAGTCAGCAGGGTCAGCCCTCCGGTGCTGGCCCCGACGGAAAATCCGGCCAAAGTCTTCGCTCCCTGGTTTGCTGCGTAAAGAAACTTGCCCGAAGGGACAACCAGCAACGCAACCGGAGCGGTGTTGATCGTTTGTCCAATAGGAGAACCCGCAAGTTGTGAAAGCGATCCGTCGGA
>DATEJO010000002.1:0-25905 GCA_035277905.1 Candidatus Sulfotelmatobacter sp. | reverse complement strand
GGGACCCATTGGTCAGGGAGCCACGTTGCTGAAGGTTTTTATGCCGTATCTGGTCTGGAACACGGTTTTCGACAACACCCGCGCAATCTCGGAGATGGGACGAAGACCCGTCCCGTTCTCGCAATATAGCTTTCCGCTATTAAAATTCAGCCGCGAAAACAACTTCGAATACAACTATCAGCCGTGGCCTGCTGCCCGTGGAGGCAGCGCCGCATGATGGACTTTATTCTGGAAGCCTGGGTCAGCAGCAACATCGAGCGCGCGAAACTCCGATGGATGTTGGGCGGAAACAGGCCCTGGCAGCCAGGAGAAAAGCTGAAGCTTCTGTTCGCGGGTTACAACGGTACGCGCAATATGGGCTCCGATGTTCGTGTCGAGGAGATGTTGCGCCAGATTCGCCATATCCTTAGAGCCGATCGCGTCGACTTTAGCGTGATGAGCCAGGTGTTCGAGTTCTCCAAAGGATATTTCGAGGGCACCAAGCAAGTACATTTGCCCGACATCTTCCCGCCATTTTTGTACGACGAAGTTCGGAAACATCACGGAGTCGTTGCCTGCGAGGGATCGATGTTCAAGAGCAAATTCGCCAATGCCCTGACAACGATGATGATTGGTTCCCTCGGAATCGCAGCCGTCGAAAACAAGCTCTCTGTCGGATACGGCGCTGAGGCGGGCCATATGGATCCGCTGGTCGCGAAGATGTGCGGCCGCTATTGTAAGAATTCTCTGGTCATCACGCGCAACGAGGAGTCTCGGACGATTCTTCGCGAACTCGGAGTTCCCACAGAACTTGGAACCGATACGGCGTGGACGTTCGAGCCCAGGCCTGCGGAATACGGACAGTCGGTTCTGAGGCAGCTTGGCTGGGACGGTCACACTCCAGTGCTTGTCGTCTGTCCCATCAATCCGTTCGAATGGCCGGTGCGAGCGTCTGTCGCGAAGTACGCGGTGCATAGTCTGACGGGCGCCTTCAAAGATAGCCATTACCGTACCGTTTACTTCCACAACTCCGGCCCGGCGGCCGATCGCGCGTACCAGCATTATCTGACTTCGATTGGGAACGCCGTGGATGCCTTCCGCAAACAGCGCAACGTTTTTGTAATTCTGGCGGCGACGGAGCGACTGGATGCTAGACCTGCCAAGCGCATCTCGGAAAGGCTCGGCGGAGTCCCCGTGCTGAGTTCCGATCAATACAATATGTACGAATTGGTCAGCATTCTGCGTTCGTGCCACATGATGGCGTCATCGCGCTATCACGGTATCGTTACTTCCATGCCGGGACTTGTACCCTCTGCAGGAATCACGATGGACGAACGCATTCGCAATCTGATGCGCGAACGCGGACACCAGGAATTGCTGATGACGGTGGACGATCCCGATCTCGAATCCAAACTTCTTGCGGCACTGGAAAAGCTGGCGACCGAGGGCGAGCGCATCGCCGACGGCATCGCCCGCACCGTCGTCAAAAATCTAAAAGTCATGGCGCGCATGGGAGTTTTCTTCGAGGAGGAAGTGCAGCGCCGTTATCCCGAGTTCCCAACGCGTCGAGGCGAGTGGAGTTGGGAAGACTATCTTCCGCCCATGAATGCCTCGCTGCGGCAGTTGGTCGCAGCGTACAGCTGATCCAGTCGCAACTTCAAACATGCCCTTCGTCGGAGAAATCTTCTCGCAACTGAAAGCCACGCCCAGTACGGTGGTGCTGCAGGAGATTCGCGACGGCCAGATCAGTGGCGTCACAGGATCGGAATTTCTCGAACTGATTCGCAAAGCTCGCACCTTCCTCGCTTCGAAGGGCCTCAAGAAAGGCGACCGCTGCGGCATTCTCGCCGCCAACAGCATTCGCTGGATCGCGTTGGACCTTGCCGCGATCGCCGAGGGATTAATCGTTGTACCTCTTTATTCACGCCAAGCGCCCGCTGAATTGGTTGCGATGATGAAAGACAGCACGCCGTCTTTGGTTTGCTGCGGCGATCCGTCCTTGCGCGCCGGCATTGAGCAAGCTTGGCCGCAATCCCCGCCGCGTTTCCTCTTCGATGAAATCTTCGCCGGCATCGAAGGGGTTGCGCTCGATCGCCCGCAAGTGCGAGACGAGGATCCAGTCACGATCATCTATACGTCCGGGACCTCAGGCGAAGCAAAAGGTGTCGTGCTCACAGCGGCGAACGTCGGTTTCATGCTGGGGTGCACGTCAGTTCGTCTTGACCAGTTGATGGGAGGACGAAGCGGTCAAGACAAGATTTTCCATTACCTGCCGTTTAATTTCTGCGCGTCCTGGATCGCCGTGCTGTCATTCGTGCTGCGCGGCAGCCTCGTCACTCTCAATACAGATCTGACGAAGATCCCAAACGACATGCCCGCAGTGGCGCCGCACTACTTCCTGAATGTTCCGCAACTGCTGGAGCGAATGCGCCGGGCCGTCGACGAACAGATCACGAAAAAAGGCGGCGTCGTGATGACCGTCTACTCGCGAGCCAAATCAGCCTGGGCGCACAAGAGCGGGCACTCGGGCGGAGGAGGATTCTGGCTGTGGTTGGCCAACGCTGCCATATTTCCCGCGATCCGCAAAAAGATGGTTGGGATGAATCTGCGCGCTCTCATTTGCGGCTCCGCTCCATTGCCTCCCGAGACGCAGGACTACTTCCGCATGCTCGGAATCCCTGTGTTGCAAGTCTATGGCCTCACTGAGACCACGGGCATTTGCACGATGGATGACCCGCAAAATCCAGTTCCCGGGCGAGTAGGCCCGACCATCGCCGGCATCGAGATGAAGCTTGCTGATAATGATGAGATCATTGTTCGCGGCCCCAATGTCTTTCCCGGATACTGGAATCGCCCGCAACAGACGGCCGAGGTTCTGCGGGACGGATGGTTTCATACCGGGGATCAGGGTGAGATCGATTCGACTGGAACGTGGCGCATTGTGGGTCGCATCAAGAATCTGATCGTCTTAGGTTCCGGTCATAAAATCGCCCCGGAAACAATCGAGGAAGAAATCTCCCGCCAACTTCCCGGCGCTCAGCAGGTCGTAATCGTAGGCAATGGCCGAGGATATCTTTCAGCTATAGTTACAGGCACCGTGACCAGCGACCAAGTTCAATCAGCCCTGGACGCTGTAAATCCGCACTTGCCTCACTATAAGCAGGTGCGTGCGTTTTGTCTGCGCCCTGAAGCTTTTTCGATCGAGAACGGCATGTTGACCGCAAACGGCAAGCTAAAGCGCGATTTGATTTCAGCGAGGATGAAAGACGAAATCGAAGGCATGTACCAGGTGAGGCAGGCGGTTTAAGAAGCCAAAAAGGATCGGACTTGCACGAATTCAAAGGACAAGCACTGTCGTGGGAGCTGAAAAATGGAGTCGTCGAACTCCTGCTCCATCGTCCGCCCTGCAACGAGTTGGGATCGCTCTCCCTCACAGAACTGGAAGAGTTTGCCGCCGCCCTCGACGGCCTTGAAAAAAATGCTCACGCCCTGATCATCCACAGCGAACTGAAATCCGGATTCTGTGCCGGTGCCGACCTGCGCGAACTCTACCAGCGCTCTGAGACCATGGAGAAATCAGACGCAGTTGCAGGCGTTCGCGATTTTCTGGAGCGCATCCATCGCGTGCTGAATCGAATTGATCAGTCGCCGTTGTCGACCCTCGCGGCGGTTCACGGCGTAACCTTCGGCGGTGGCTTTGAACTCGCCCTCGTATGCGACTTGATCATTGCCGACAAGATGGCCCGTTTCTGCTTCCCGGAGCTGCGGCTGGGACTGGTTCCAGGATTCGGCGGAATCCCGCGCCTGAAGCGTGATCTCGGCAATGCTGTCGTCCGTGATCTCCTGCTGACCGGGCGCAGTTTCAACGCGGCAAAAGCGCAACAGATCGGTCTCGTCAGCCAGGTCGTCTCGGAAGGCGAAGCATTGCGCGCTGCCCGCGCCACCGCTGCTCAAATCGGCAAGTTCGATCGCGGAACGGCGGCGGCCGCCAAGGCATTCATCAAGCCGATTCCTTATGACGAATTGCGGCGCGAGATCGACATCTTCTGCGACTTGTTCAGCCGACCCGCAGTAAGAGCAGGCCTGAAGAAATTTGTGGAAAGCACCGACGCTCAGCCATACTTGCCCTGATCGGCACGCAAAACAATTATGCAGACACTCGACCGCACTCTCGACGAAATCCTGAATCTTGCCGCGGCCCACTTCAAAGTTCCGCGGGCGAAATTGTCTCCGGACGATGATTTTTTCAAAACTCTCGGCATTGACAGCCTGCAAACGCTCGATCTGCTCACGAAACTGGAAAATCATTTCCACGTCGAGTTGCCGGACTACGAGTTGCAGGGAGTCACCGATTTCCGCACATTGGCCGGAAAAATTCAATCTCGGCTATAAAAAAGGTGTTTGGACAGCCGTACCTGATTGTTGATTGCCGAGGAACGCCCATGCAGCGCGATGTTCGAATTTCCCATCCGCAATCTACAATCTAAAGTTCGGCGAATTCGGCATGCTCGATCTTCGCAAATACACCTGTCTAGGCGCGGCCTTGCGCGACGCACTCGATCAGTTTTCGTCCGAGGTGTGCTTGATTGAGGCCGAGCGCGACCGCGAGAAACTCCGCCTCACGTATTCCGATTTCAAAGAGATCGCGCTTCCGCTGGCCCGCGCCCTCGAAGACGCCGACTTCGACGCGAACGACCGTGCCGCGATCATCATGACCAATCAGTCGAAGTGGCTGATCTCGGCCTACGCCATCTTCTACTGCGGCGGCGTTGTGGTTCCGCTCGACTACAAGCTCTCGGCCGATGAGCACCTGCAGTTGCTGGCTCATTCCAAGGCCAAGGTGCTGATCGTCGAATACCACCTCTGGCGCGCCATCATGCAGGCGCCCGACTTCCAGAAGATCAGCACGAAGATTGTCCTCGTGACGGAGGCACCGCTCGGCGCGGATTTGGCTGGCGCTTTCCGCTGGGAAGATTTCAAACGCAAGGGTGCTCCCGATTTTGTCATGCGCCAGAAAGACGATGTGGCCTGCATCGTCTATTCCTCCGGCACCGGAGGCCGTCCCAAGGGCTGCGTTCTGACCCACGAGAATTATCTCGAACAGTGCCGCTCCCTGACCGCCTGGTATCCCTTCTGGCCGGGCGTGCGTTACCTCAGCATTCTTCCCACGAACCACGCAATCGATTTCATGGTGGGCTTCATCGGCCCGTTCGTTTGTGGGGCGTGCGTAGTGCACCTTCGAACGCTCAGACCCGAGTTCGTTCGCGACGCCTTCGTCCGTTACCGCATCACATATGTCTCGCTCGTGCCCATGATCGTGAAGAATCTGGAGCGGGGCCTGCGGGCCAAGTTCGACGAACTCCCCTCATGGAAGCGCGGCCTGCTGAATTCGATGATTGGCATTAATCGCGCGTTCACACGCCGCCGTCCGAACGTCAAGCTAAGCCGCATGCTGCTCTCGAATATTCACCGCGGCCTTGGCGGAGAATTGCTCGCCCTGATCACAGGCGGCGCATTCATGGAGCCCTCAACGATGCAATTCTTCTACGATCTCGGCATCCCGGTCGTGAACGGCTACGGACTGACCGAGGCCGGAACGGCGCTGACCTTAAACGATCTGAAGCCGTTTCGCGCCGATACTGTCGGCAAGCCGCTTCCAGGCGTTGAAATCCGCATTCTGAATCCCGATGCTGACGGCGTGGGCGAAGTCGCTGTCCGCAGCAAGACGGTCATGTCTCACTATCTCGATGATCCCGAACTTACCCTCGAAACAATCGTCGACGGCTGGCTTCTGACGGGCGATCTGGGACGCTTCGAACGCCACGGCCACCTGCAGCTCTTCGGGCGCAAGAAAAACATGATCGTCACCGAGGGCGGGAAAAATATTTATCCCGAGGACATTGAGACAGTTTTCGATGGCCTGCCGGTGAAGGAATATGCAATCTTCGCGGCGAATTACATCTGGCCGAAAAAAGAACTTGGCCGCGAGTCTCTCGTGATCGTCCTGCGGCTCGAGCAGAATCAAAAATTCGAGAGCAAATTGCTTGAGGATATCTCGTCGCGGAACCGGAGTCTGCCTGATTTCAAAAGGGTCGGCGGATATTTGATCTGGGACAAAGATTTTCCTCGCACTGCGTCGATGAAGATTAAGCGCCAGGTCCTCGCAGAAGAAATCGGAAAGTCGTCGGATCGGAGCGCAGTCGTCGCCTTGTGATCGCGTAGAACTCGCTAGTCGACTGGGACCACACCTTGGGGCAAAAATATCTTGCAATTGTGAATCCTGCCGCTGGCGGCGGGCGCCGAGGCGCCCTGCTGAATCCAGCCCTCGACCGCCTGCGTGCGGCGGGACTCAATATCGATGTCGCGCCGACGAAAGCTCCCGGCCAGGCAGCCGAGATCGCACGCGAGGCCTATCAACGCGGTGTTCGAAATTTCATCGCCGTGGGCGGCGATGGTACCTCATACGAAGTCGTGAACGGATTGTTCCCATCTGCCCAGAATGGAGAGCGTCCAACCCTAGGATTCCTGCCGCTCGGAACCGGCAATTCCTTTCTGCGTGATTTCAGCGACAAAGGAGTTGAGTACGCGATTGAATCCCTTTTAGCGAACAAAAGCCGTCCGTGCGACGTTCTCCGCCTCCGTCATCGTGAGGGAGTCATTCACTTCATCAATCTGCTGAGCATGGGTTTTTCCGCGGACGTTGCCACGCTCCGCGAACGCCGTTTCAGTTCCTGGGGAGAGCTCGGATATCTCACCTCGATCTTCCTGACACTCGCGCGTTTCAATCGCCGGCCCTTTCCGTTGCGGGTTGAGGACCAGAACGAGTTCGATACGCGCCCCTGCCTGTTCGTGACCTTCAATAACAGCAAATTCACAGGCGGCACGATGATGATCGCTCCTCAGGCCGAGGTCGCCGACGGGCTGATCGAGTACGTGCGCTGGGGGCCGATCGGCAGGTTGGGCCTGATTCGCAATCTTCCCGGTCTTTACGACGGCACGCACATTCAGCATCCTCTGGCCGAACGGAAAGCCGCAAAGCGGATTGAGTTCCGGCTGGAAAATCCGGTCGACGTGATGGTCGACGGCGAAGTCCTCACACTCCACTGCGAGGAGCTCGACGTGCTCCCAGGTGCGCTGAACGTTGTCGCGTAATTGTCATGGTATAAACAGAGGAATATGTCTGAAGAGAGAAGAAAAAGGCAAGGGCGCAGCGATACCCCCGGCTCGGGGACAACGAGAAAGTTTTTGAATTACGGGATCGTCGCAGTCCTTTTGGTCGGCGCGTACTTTGCGGGTTGGTATTACCGCAATCACAAGTACGATCACTTCGCGCAGTGCCTCGCGTCGAAGCAGGCCAAGATGTATGGACTCTACTGGTGCCCGCACTGCATCGAGCAGAAGCAGATGTTTGGCGACGCTTTTCACTACGTTCCCTACGTCGAGTGTGCGATCAAAGGTTCCCGAGAATTGGCCACCCCCTGCAAGATTGCCGGAGTGAAATTGTTCCCCAGTTGGCAATTCGGCGATGAGCCTCCGAAGGAAGGCGTTCTATCTCTCGAGGCCATCAGCGACAAGACCGGATGCAAACTCCCGTGATCGAACTCTCGGCCGGCACCCGCGCGTTCTTCGTGATCGTCGCCATTCTCTCGCTTGCAGGTGCGATCGTTTCCGGCGTGTCACTCCAGCGTCACTACGCGAAATCTAATACGACCTACTGCGATTTCAACCAGCAATTCAACTGCGACATCGTGAATCGGAGCGAGTGGTCAACCATCGCGGGAATTCCGGTCGCAGCCATCGGTGTTGCGGGATACGCCCTATTATTCCTGCTTGCAACCGTCTGGAGATCGCGCGCCGAAACGCCAACCCGCCTCCTCGTCGCCGCGCTCATTGGCTTCGCGTTTGCTCTGTACCTCACCTACATTGAAAAATATCAGCTGATGACCTGGTGCATTTTGTGTCTGAGTTCGCAGGCTCTGATTTTTCTGATCAGCGTATTTGCTCTGATCATAAAGGTTAAGATCACGAGGATCGAGGCGCGAAATGATTCGAGCCTTGCGCTGTGAGCGCATCCCTCTGATGGAAGAAATCCAGCAAACTGAAAGCCAGGATCGAACGACTCCTCCTGTCATTCGTGCGGAGTCGGCGGTTGGAGATTTGCGTCTGCACGAATTCCAGAGCCGCATTTTTCGCAACACTCGTTTCCTCCGCGTATGGCTGCCTCCCGGCTACGACGATCCGGAAAATGCGGGAAGAAAATATCCGGTGCTTTATCTGAACGATGGCCAGAACCTGTTCGAGCCGGCAATTTCTTTCACGGGCGTGGAATGGCAGGTGGACGAGACTGCCGACCGCCTCATCCGCGAAGCCGTCATTCCGCCCATGATTATCGTGGGCATCGACAACGCGTCCAAAGATCGCATCCGCGAATACATGCCGCACCGGTCCCTGCAGCCGGTAATTGTGCGTGTGCAGGGCAGTCGATATCCCGATTTCCTGCTGAAAGAGGTGATGCCGTTCGTGAAGCGCCATTACCGCGTCGCCTGCGGCCCGGAGAATACCGGCCTGGGAGGCTCTTCGCTCGGCGCCCTCATCTCGCTCTACACCGCAGCCGCGCGTCCCGGGGTGATTGGACGATTGTTGCTCGAGAGCCCATCTCTCTGGGCTTCGAACCGCCAGATCATTCGCCAGAGCCGCGGAGTTCGCAACTGGCCAGAGCGCGTCTATCTCGCGACCGGAACAGCCGAAGCGGGCCGTCCGGATCGCGACCAAAGCATGGTGGACGACGTAAGAGAACTAGCCGCGATCATGCGCCGCGCCGGGCTGGACGATCGGCGTCTGAAACTAGCAGTCGAAGACGGAGCCACGCACCACGAGTCGGCGTGGGCGCGCCGGTTCCCCGAGGCGCTCACTTTTCTTTTCGGCGCATCCCGCTGAACCCCGGTCTCTAGAGAGTCGCAGCCTCCGAAGGCTGCATTTGAGTAAAATTTCCGGGAACCTTGCTGTTTCTCCGCGAGATCCGCCATAGCACGTAGAGCAGCGCCGCCATCGCGATCACGGAGAGTTGAACATGCGTCCAGCGTGTCAAGGGGGCGAGCAGAGGTAGCACGTAAACGAGATAAAGGAGCGTTCCAATGCCGCTCTTCACTGATTTCTGCTGAATCAGCCAGTCCGTCAGAAGAAGAAATGCGGGAGCAAGGATCACCAGATCGTAGACGGTCAGGTGCGGCGCAACCAGCACCGTCGTGAGCAAAAGCGCAGAATATCTCACTGCCAGCGGTACGTCTGAGCGATGTCTCCATAAACTAATTGTCGCGCTCAGTACGAGAATGCCGGTGATTACGTACAGCACCGCCGAAACAGCACTCCAGGGCACAATCATCGACCAGAATGTCCTCAGGGAGTGCGTCTGATAAGGCCGAGGCTCAAGCCACTGCGACAGCGCAGGAACGTTCCACAGAATTCTCATCCATTGCCGAAGCGGCGACATTCCGTAGTAGAGAATTCCGATTCCCAACTGCGCCGATGCGGAAAGAATCGCGCCCAAAACAATCTTCCACGCGCCGATCGCCAGGAAGACCACCGCCGCCGCAAGTCCCAGTTGCGGTTTGAAGATTAAGCATCCGAGAACGAGTCCGGCCACGAATTCATGCCGGCCTCGTAGCGCGAAGAACAGCGCGGTGAAGCAAAGAAGCGCCAGAGCCGACGTCTGTCCCCAGGCGATCAGGTTGAAAAAGGCAGGGAAGGCCAGTGCGGCAAGAATCGCCGTCGCTCTATGTTGACGCAAATTTCCAGATGCCCGCCAGACGAGATAACAGCATGCGAAGTAGATGAAAGCGCCAGCGAACCACCATAGCGCGAGTGCCCAGACATAAGGCAGTGTTGCCAATGGCGCAAACAGCAGCGAAACCTGCGGAGGATACAACGGCAGATACCGAATCCCCGCCGACTGCGGAACTCGTTGGCTCGCCAGCGCCGTCTGCGCGCTGACGCGGTACAGATCTGCGCCGCGGTGCCCATCAGCCAGCGCGCCCAGCGTGTAAAAGTGAAGGAAGTCAGTGCCCTTCAAATTTCCATTGCGGTCACGCAGTCCGGGCGTCGCGAGCGTCCATATGTAAATCGACCAAAGGGCGACGCCGAGCAGAGCTGCATGAGCAAGAAGGCGCCTCGCTGTCAGCCAGGAATCGACATTCCTTGTCCCCGACATTCAAACTCCCTCAATATCATTCAGCACATCGCGCTTTCGCATAAACAGTACGACCGGGAGCAGCAGCGGCAGCAGCGATGCTGCGATCGCGGGAATCACCGGAATCCGATTCGCCGGATTCACTGGAATTTTCCAGAGCAGCAGCGCAAGTGATGTAATCCACGGCCAGCAAATCACAGCCGCGAACGCCAGCCGCGAAAGTTTCTGTAAGCTCGCCCATTCCTGCGCGACCAGAAGCGTCGGCAGAATCAGCAGCACTTGATTAAAGGGCGTGAACAATGGAAACGTGATCACCGTGACCATCAGGAATGCGGCAAAGGCCCAACTAAAGTCGCGGGATTCTCCTCTTACTCTTCTGCGGGTCCAGCCATAAATCAAAAGCCAAATAATAATGACAGCTGAAACAGCGATTCCAAGCCAGTCTCCAAGCAAGAGGCGCAATACCGACGTGGTAGGAAAGTACTTCCGGTAAGCCGCCATGCCCGCGACGAAATCACGGATCCAACCCGGCAACAAGATCTCCCCGCCGACTACGAGCAACGCCAACGCTGACCCGAAGCTAGCCAGCAATCGCCAACGCGACCGCCACTCTCCCAAGGTCCAGATCAAAAACCAGACCAGCGGCAACAGGGCCATCTGAGGTTTGATGGTTGAGAGCGCCAGCACCACTCCTCCTGTGATCAGGTGTCCCTTGTGCACGCACCACACTCCCGCGAAGAGTAGACATCCCACGAGCAAAGCAAACTGCTGATGGCGAATTCCTTGCCCGATCTGCGGACTAGCGAGGGTAAACAAAACCAGAGCAGCAACCATCGTCGGAGGCAAACTCCACTCGAGCAGCCCCACGCAGAACAGTGCACTGAGACCCGCCAAGGCGCCGAGCACAAATGGCGCCCACTTCTGCACCGTCGCGAAATCCATGTGGATCGTCGGCGCCAGCAAAAACACGACGTACACGGGATACACGAAACGCTGTTCGTCCACAACGCGAGTCCGCGATTCCTCCTCCGTCACGATGTGGCCGTAGTAAGCCATCTGTATCTCGTGGCTCACTTCGGGTCCGTAGGGATTGTGCCGGTAAAGCAGAAGCTCTCGCGCTCCGACCCACCGCGGATAGATATCTCCCATCTGCGCCTTGAGGCCGCCTTTTTGCGCATCTCGGGCATCTGCCCAGGGGTCCAGAATCTGGTGTGCATAGAACCACGCGACAGCGCTCACGCACAGGCTCAGCAGCAACCAAATCCATGGATGATATTTCTTCTTCGGGTTCACGAGATTCGTATGCTGGGGAACTCTATCAAACTCACGGTTTCGGCACACTCGTTATTGCCGCTTCGTAAGGCTTTAATTCGGGAACCGGATCATCGCCATTCAGTCGCCAGACTTTTCGATCCTTGAAGTAATCCAGAACTTCCTGATTCTTAGCGGCGCCCATGTCGCGGGCCCAGACAACTTTCGAGCGGTCAATGTCGGCCGAATTCCAGACCCATTCCCAATCGACATCGTGATGGGGCCCATAGTTCACGATCACCAACTGCGGCCCGGGCAATTGCTGCAACTGATGCACAATTCTCGGGCGCTGCTGATTGCCGCGCGGCCACGCTGGTTCAATCGGAGCGTGCGCCACAACAGCCGTGACGCGAAGGATGATCAGCGCGCAGCCAACAATCGGGATCAGAACGACCAGAGCCTGTCCCAGCCTCGCCCGGCGCTTCCAAAACCGCAAATGCCGCGCGCACTGCGCAATCACGAGATATAGAAGCACAGTCTCGGGCGCAAGATAATGGGGCAGCGTCCAGGTCTGCAGCGAAAATCCCACCGCCATACATGCCAAAACCAACAACGGCAGTCGTAGCTTCCGATCACGAATCGCCCATGGCAGTGCCAACAAAAGAAGAGTCATCGCAGGCCCGACATAGAGCTGCCACGATTGCTCCACCTTCACGGCGGTGCTTTTCAGATATCCCTTCAGAGTCAGGCTGTCTTCGAATCGGCTGAGTTCCCATTCATAAAACGTGCGGAAAATCTCGTGATGATATTCCGGCTCCGGCCTTGGTTTTTCCCAAAGGAAATACGGTGCCATCGCATAAGTTTCACGATTGACTTGGTACGTCATTCGGAACGGATTTCCCGTGACGGCGAAGTAGTAATAGCTTGTGCCCAAGGCCGCCATCAAAAGAACGAATGCCATCGGCACAATGACGCGGGGCACGCTCCGCCGAAACCGTGGTCCATAAGGCTTCACGAGCCAGATCAGCATGGCAACTGCCATGGGGATAGCGAGAACGAATCCCTCATACGGACGGCTGTTCGCCAGGATTGCAAGGCCAAGCGCCATCAGAATGGCAGCACCCGGCGAAACTCTCCTGCGCAACCGCGGCCACGCGCCGATCACTAGCGCTCCACCCAGCGCCGCGATCGAAGCGCACCAGTACGAATTCATCCAATAGCTGAGAATTCCTAGCCGCAAGGCCGCAAGAACCGCGCCGAACAGCGCCCATGGCGGAGGCAGCCATCCTTGGAGCGCCCAGCACAGTACTGAGCACATCAATGCCGTGATCAGAAGTTGTCCGATCCAGGGATTGCCCAGAAGTTGTCCCGCGGCCAGCACAAGCCCCTGCGCCGGCGGATACATCGACATATACGTCGGACGCTGGACGATGTGGAAGCTTTCGAAATGAATCCACATCGGATGTGTCGGGTTGGTCAGCCGCCCGTGCGCGAATGTGTCGGCAGCCAGAAGATAGCTGAACTCGTCATTCCATCGCGGCTGCGGAACTCCAAGCACAGGAATCAGCGCCACGCGAACCGCGATCACGCTCGCTCCGACGAAAAAGACTGACAGGGCTCGACGCCGCGCCAGACGACTGAAGACGACTCTTATCCACTGAAGCGACCCACGCCTGCGCTTCCCACGGATGTGGGAGAGAAAGACCAGCGCGATTCCCGCCAGCGTCAGCAGCGTCTCGATAATCACGAGCAGGGAAGGAGCGAGCCGGGCGTAGAGGTTCTGCATTGAGTTGAGGAAGAGCGCAGCGCGATTTCATGCCGCAGGCAGAAGAAAAACGCGGCCTGCAATAGTGCGAAGGGTCCGGAGATTCAGCCCGCAGATTACTTTCCTGCAGCTTCCTTCGCGCCGATCTCTTCGAACAGTCCGCTGGCGACCTGAATGATATCGTCGTCAACCACGCGGTTCTTGGATATGGCTTCTTTCAGCGTAATGGAAACAATTTTGTTCGCCCGCAGGGCGGCCATGCGGCCGAATTCGCCGCGATGCACCATATCGATCGCACCCAGCCCATAACGCGTCGCCAGAACGCGATCAAACGCGGTAGGCGACCCCCCGCGCTGGATATGCCCAAGCACGACGGCGCGCGTTTCGAATCCGGTGCGCTGTTCGATCTCGCGGGCCAGGATGTTAGCAATGCCTCCGAGCTTGGCATGTCCGAATTCGTCTTTGCCCATCTCCTGCGCGGCCGGAGCGCCGGCTCTGGTTGCAAACTTCGCTCCCTCAGCCACAACGATGATCGAGAAATAGCGTCCCCGCTCATGCCGCTGCCGGATCGACTCCGCAACTTTATCCACATCGAACGGCCGCTCCGGGATCAGAATCGCATCGGCCCCGCCGGCGATCCCGCTGTAGAGCGCAATCCATCCCGCATCCCGGCCCATTACCTCTACGACCATCACGCGATTGTGAGCTTCGGCGGTCGTGTGCACACGGTCAATCGCTTCGCAGACGATGTTGCACGCTGTGTCAAATCCGAAGGTGTAATCCGTTCCGCCCAAATCGTTGTCGATTGTCTTGGGGACTCCGACCACATTCACGCCCTTCTCATGCAACTTCTGCGCCACGGAAAGCGTGTCGTCCCCCCCGATCGCAACCAGAGCGTCAATCTTGTGCTTCGTCAGCGTGTTGATGCAGCGTTCAAACCCGTCCGGACGTTTCGACGGATTGGTGCGCGAGGTGCGCAGAATCGTTCCGCCGCGGGGCAGGATGCCGCTCACCGCGTCAAGATCGAGCGCCATGCTGTGATCTTCCACCAGCCCACGCCAGCCTTCGAGAAAGCCAACGAACTCGTCGTGATAATGGAAGACTCCCTTGCGCACAACCGCACGGATGACTGCATTCAGTCCCGGACAATCCCCTCCGCCGGTCAAAACGCCAATTCGCATCGTATGCTCCTCTTCCCCTTTTCAGTGCCAGGTCTGGACGAACTCTTAAGAATGCGCCCCGGCCGCGGGGCTTGACGGATGGCCCAGGACAGGGGATGACAGTCGTTCGGAAGCAATAGAGTAACACTAAACGAATCCTGGCCGATACCGCGAAGCGCCTACAAAATCGATGCGGCTATTTGCTCAACAAAGGGATTATCGGTTGCGTTTCAGGCGCAGATTCGACACAATGTTGGGCGGCAACAATCTGTAATCGAATGGGGCGGGCGCACGCTGTCGAGCGGAAATAAAGTAGTCGGGAGTGTCTATGCGCCGCTGCTGTTTGATCGGCACGCCGCTCGATTTTGCCCAGCAACTTGCAGTAAGAGCCCGAAGAAAAAAACCGGCAGTTTTCCTCGCGATCGTCTCCCTATCCGCGCTTCTTGCGGCATGCGGGAATTCCTCATCAGATCGCCCGAATTCAATCCTGCATGTATCTATCGCGGGCACCCAGAACCCTCTTGTCGCCCAATACACCATCGGCAGCGGATGCTCCGGCCAGGTCATGGTCGAATTCGGCACCGACACGTCGTACGGGCGCACGACTTCGTGGTACCCGATTTCCGCATTCCAGCCGCTCACAATTGAAGTCGCCGGAATGCGAGCAGCGACCACCTACCACATGCGCTCTGACCGCCAGTGCTCCGGAACCACGGACACCAGTCCAGATTCGACATTCACGACCGGCGCCCCTCCATCCATGCCCTTTCCTGCTCTCCAGGTGACCCGGCCCGATCCATCTCCGTCTGCTTCCGAGAATCCTGGAGTCGAACTCGTCGACACCATCGCGCCCACCTCGAATCAAATCCAGGCCTTCTTCACCGATCGAGACGGCAATCCAATCTGGTACTACAACGTCGATCCCGGATACTTCCCCTACACTTTCAAACTTCTGCCCAACGGACACTTCCTTTTCAGCATAGCGAATCAGGGCGGAGACTCCCTCATCCGCGAAGTCGATCTCGCGGGCAACAACATTCGCGAACTCGATATCACCGTGCTGCAACAGCGAATGCAAGCCGCGGGCTACGACTTTGTGCCCACCGGCTACCATCACGACTTTATGCCGCTCGCGAACGGACACGTAATTGTTCTGGTCAATGTCCTGAAGTCGTTCACCGACCTCCCGGGATATCCCGGTACGACACAGGTTGTCGGAGACGCTCTCATCGATCTCGATCCCAACTGGAATCCCGTCTGGGCTTGGGATGGCTTCGATCATCTCGATGTGAACCGCCATCTCTACGGACTCCCCGACTGGACGCACAGCAACGCGATCGTCTATTTGCCGAACGACGGCGACCTGCTGCTCTCCATGCGCCACCAGTCGTGGATTCTGAAGATCGACTACAACAACGGAGCAGGAACAGGCAATGTTCTATGGAAGCTCGGTTATCAAGGCGATTTCGCGTTAACCAACAATGGCGTTCCGACCGACGATCCCAGTCTCTGGTTCTCGTTCCAGCATTTCCCGTCACTGATCAGTCAGAATGGCTCGGTCACCGCTCTGGCCATTTGGGATAACGGCGACTATCGTCCCCTCGACACCAACGGCACGATTTGCGAGGTTCCGGGGCCGCCCAACTGCTATTCGCGCGCGACCATCTTTCAGGCTGACGAGAGCGCCATGGTCGCCAACCTCCTCTGGGCAGATGCACCGGGTTACTTCGGCGTCTGGGGAGGAAGCGTCAATCAATTGCCCAACGGGAATGTCGAGTTCGACGTCAACGCGATGGAAACGCCTCCGAGTCCGACGGTGGCTTCCGAAGTCCAGGAGGTGACGCAGACGTCACCCCCCTCTGTACTTTGGAAGATGGACATTCCTTTACCCATGAACGCGTATCGTGCCTACCGCGTTCCCAGCCTGTATCCGGGGGTGACATGGCAGAACTGAAATTATTGGGATTGCGCCGCTGTTACCACGACATTCTCTTGCGCAGTTCCGTAATGTGTGCGACGTGATGCTTCCCATGCCACGCATAAATCGCCAAAGTTTTTTCGAGGTTCATCGGGCCGAGTTCGGGGTGGCGAAGCGTTCGCTTCCACTGTTCGGGAGTCAGCGACCGCAGCAGCCGCACCCAGCGGTCGTGCAAAGAATCCAGCAACGTCAGCGAAATCTCCACCGGAGTCGAACCGGTATCAGCCAACTGCGCCCACCGATCCTCCGCATAAGTCTTGATCGTCGGTTCATCTTCTGTGAGCGCCAACTTGAACCGCACGTAGGAATTCATATGGCTGTCCGGCACATGATGCACAACCTGCCGCACCGTCCACCCGCCCGGCCGATATTCCGTATCAAACTGCGCATCAGAGAGGCCCCGGATCGCCTTCCGCAGGTTCGCCGGCGTCTGCGCAATGTCGTTCAACATGGACTGCTTCTGTTCTTCCGTGACCGCTCCGTCGTACTTGAACTTCCCAATCGGATACCGCAGATCTTCCATGATTTCTCCTCAGATGTTGGTGTCTAAACTCGCGAGCACAAAAGACTCTGCTGCCGGAAATCTCGCACGAAATGCAAGGAATCAACCTGGTAAATAACAACCCCTAGTGTCGTCTCGCCGGCGACCCCATTCGCTCCGGCTTCGAATTTCGATTCCCCACGCCACGCGTTTGATGCATCAAATGTGAGTTCTAGGCTAAACTCACTGTGCCATTGAGTTTAGCGATTTCATCCGGCCGGTCGTGGGGACCGCGCTTCGGAAACCTGCGAGGGGAACTATGCCGTCGTCGGTCTGGTCAGGCCACTTAACTTTCGGTCTCATCTCCATGCCCGTGCGCCTTTTTTCCGGCGCGCGCAGCTCCGGGATTTCCTTCAACATGCTGCATCGTCCCGACAAGCAGCGCGTCAAGCAGCAGTACATCTGCCCGCTCGAAAACGTCGTTGTCGATCGCAGCGAGATCGTCAAAGGCTACGAGTTCCGCAAAGACGAATACATTGTCATCGAGCCCGACGAGATCAAGAAGATCGAGCCCCAGACCGCCAAGACCATGGAGATCCTCGAGTTCGTCAAAGCGGCCGACGTCGACCCGGTTTACTTCGAGTCTTCCTACTACATGCTGCCCGAGGAAGCCGGACGACGCCCCTACGCCTTGCTGACCAAGGCTCTCGAAGAAAGCGAATACGTGGCCATCGCAAAGATCACCATGCACAATCGCGAATACACCGTCTTCCTGCGCCCCACCGAAGGCGGACTCATGCTGCACACCATGTATTACGCCGACGAAGTCCGCAAAGTCGAAGGCTTTGGCGCGCCAGATGTAGAACTCAAGGAAGCCGAAGTGAAAGTCGCCCACCAGTTGATCGAGGCCTTAGCCGACGAGTGGGACCCCGAGAAGTACAAAGACAATTTCCAGGAAAATCTCAAAAAGCTGATTGAGACCAAGCTCGAGGGCGGGGAAGTCGCCGCCGTCGAAAAGCCGAAGAAGCTCGCCCCAGTCGTCGATCTAATGGCGGCCCTGAAGCAAAGCCTCGCGCAGATGGAAGGCAAGAAAAAACCTGCTGCTACCGCGAAGTCGGAAGAACCAGAACCCGCTGCCACGGGGAAGTCCCGCCGCCGCAGAGGCTGAACCGAACCGCACGTGCAATCTGAACGCCCCCGAGGCATCCCTGCGCTCGATCAGCTGCATCTTGGCTAAAGCTAGACCGGGAAAGTCCCTTCTCGCCTAGCGCGTTACTCCCGCAACCGATACAATATCCGTTTCCGTTATCTGAACCAGAACTTTCACTTCGGAGTGCCGATGAGTTTTCGACGTGTGGGCGGGCTGGCCGCAATCGCTGTCGCAACCGTGATCTGCATATCGTGCGGTGACGTCTATCGCCCCGTGGTTCTTCCCGTCAATCCCACGCCTCCAAACCCAGCGAACTTTCATGCGGTGTTTGGCATTAGCAGCAACGCCCAGTTCAATCCTGGCACGGTCTTGCAGATCGACGTATCTGGCGACACCAATATCGGCACTGCGAACATGGGGGAGAATCCCACACACATCGCTACTCTCCCCAACAATTCTCGTATCTTCGTAACCAGCGCCGGCAGCCTCAACACCGGGGACAATGACATCGTGACCGCATTCACCCCGGCCTCGGACAGCACGATCGCAACGGGTTTGGGAACGCCTACGATCTTCAGTTTCCCCAACCTCGGACCAGGGCAGTTATCAGGCATTACCGCCATCAGCGAGGCGGGCAACCTGGTCACCGTCACCTTGAGCACTCCGCTCAGCCAGGCTCAGGTGAACGGACAAGTCACAATTTCCAACGTCATCACCTCGGGCGCAAACAACGGCGGATACAACGGGAACTTCACGATCACTGCCGTGAATGGCACGACCCTCCAGTACATTGATTCAATCACCGGATTAGCTCCTGCCAGCGGCGGAGAAGCCGTTATCCCTGTACCCCTGTTTTGCCGCTATCTTCCCGATTTCGTAACTACTACTCAAACGACAACTGTGTTCGTCGCCAACTACGGCGAAGAAAACGGGCCCAGTTGCAATTACAGCAGCACGGACTCAGTGGCCTCTCTCAGTGTCGCGACAAACTCGATTTCCAATATCGCGTACCTCACTCCGGGCGCTCATCCCGTCGCTCTTGCGGAAACGCCGGACGCCCTCAATCTTTATGTCGTGAACCAGGGAAACAACACCGTGATGGATCTTTCTCCGGTGGATCTGACGACGCTTGCGACGATTTCGGTCCCAGGCACGCCCGTCTGGGCTGTGGCGCGTACCGATAATCAGCGCCTCTACGTTCTCGCCCAGGGGGCCGGGACGTTGGTTCCCATCGATGTCGCCACGAATACCATCCTGCCAAGTCAAACGAATCTCTCCGTGGGAGCGGGCGCGAACTTCATCCTGTACGACAAGACCCTGAACCGCATTTATGTCACGAATCCCGCCACAGGGACGGTTTACGTCTATTCGGCGACTGGAGGCCTCGACCCCAGCGGCACTCCGAACGATACCCCTTCGCTTCTGTCCACGATCGTGATGACGGCAGGATCCAATCCGCCCTGCGCCGAAGCTTGCTCGCCGGTATCGGTGACCGCCCTGCCCGATGGCAGCCGTTTCTACGTCGCCAGCTATTCGTCCGAACCGAACTGCACCGACCCCAACGTCGGCACAACCTCTCCCTGCATAGTGCCCAGACTGACGGTTTTCAACGCGCTCAGCATGACGCCAAAAACACCGAGTTCAACGCTCTTAGCGCCCGCTCCATCTCTCTCGCTCCTCACGCCTCCGCAATACGCGCCGACACAATACGCTGTGCCTCCGGTTCCTGCCTGCGCGCCGACGGCAACATACACTCCGGGGAGCACGCGGTTCCGGATGTTCACGGCTTCGGCAGCCGATAGCACCCACGTTTACGTGAGTATCTGCGATGCCGGATCAATCGCTGACATCAACACCACAACCAGTTCCATCTCGACTGGCGGCAGCAATACCCCCGACACGCTGATCACGAACATCATCGCGCCCTTCGGAAGTTGCAGCGGAGCGAATTGCTCCAGTATCGCCACCATCACGTCATTTTCGATCGCTTCAGGTGTGGCAACTTTCCAGGCAGTGAACAACTTCGTCCCGGGCAATCGCGTGGCAATTTCCGGCCTGACCAGTTCGGCTGGAGTTACCTATTTGAATGGCCTTACCGTAACCGTGTCCGCGACGGGATTGACCGGAACCTCATTCCAGGCAGTCGTCTCCGCTCCGGACACAAGTGCCACAACCGATACAGGCACCGCGGTCCCGATCTCTCCGCCGCAGTCCCCGATCTTCCTGCTCACAGGAACATAGAACGTGATGGCCGGTCCGCGCGACTGGCTATTCCGCGGAAAGAGAATCACTAGAGAGCGTGTTTTGGGAAGGGCACGGCTTCCAGCCGTGCCGCCGGGATCCACAAATCATGCGGGCTTTAAGCCCCTGGGTTCGCTTCCCCGGGCTGGCGGAGTAGATTTTTGGAAGCACAGCTCTGCGTCGGAGCTGGCTTTTACGCTTTGACCGGAACTTCTTCTCGCGCCGCGTAGTGCGAGTCCACATACTCGTCGAGAATCCGTATGAACTCCTCGACAATGTGGTCGCCCTTGAGAGTAGTAAACAGCCGTCCGTCAACATACACCGGAGCCTTGGGCTCTTCGAACGTTCCGGGCAGGGAAATGCCGATGTTGGCGTGCTTCGATTCGCCGGGACCGTTGACCACGCATCCCATGACAGCAAGCTTCATCTCTTCGACGCCAACGTAACGGCCCTTCCAGGCGGGCATCTGCTCGCGCAGGTACGACTGAATCTGCTCGGCCATCTCCTGGAAGAACGTGCTGGTCGTGCGTCCGCAGCCCGGACACGCCGTGACTTGCGGCGTGAAGCTGCGAATGCCCATCGATTGCAGAATCTGCTGTGCAACGCGAACTTCCTCCGTCCGATCTCCGCCGGGAGCAGGCGTCAGCGAGACGCGGATCGTATCTCCAATCCCTTCCTGTAGCACGACACCCATCGCCGCGCTGGATGCCACAACGCCCTTCGCGCCCATTCCCGCTTCGGTCAGTCCAAGATGCAATGGATAACTGCACCGCGCTGCCAGTGCGCGATAGACATCGATCAAATCCTGCACTCCACTCACTTTCGCGCTCAGGATGATCTGGTCCGCCCGCAGCCCAAATTTTTGTGCCAGTTCCGCCGAATTCAACGCGCTGACGACCATGGCTTCCATCGTCACTTCGCGCGCATCTTTCGGCTCCGCGAGCTTCGAATTCTCGTCCATCATCCGCGTCAGCAGCGCCGAATCGAGAGACCCCCAATTCACCCCGATCCGCACCGGCTTCTGATATTTCACCGCGACTTCAACCATGGTGCGGAAATTCGAATCCCCGCCGCGCCCAATGCTCGCATTCCCGGGATTAATCCGATATTTCGCCAGATCGCGCGCGCACTCCGGATACTTCGTCAGCAGAATGTGCCCGTTATAGTGAAAATCCCCAATGATCGGTACCCGCACGCCCTGCTTATCGAGTTGCTCGACGATTCTCGGCACCGCCGCGGCGGCCTCATCGTTGTTCACGGTGACGCGGACCAGTTCCGAGCCGGCGCGCGCCAGAGCGGCGACCTGCTGCACCGTTGCCGCCACATCCGCCGTGTCGGTATTTGTCATGGATTGCACCACAACCGGTGCATCCGACCCCACCCGCACGCCTCCGACCA
This sequence comes from Candidatus Sulfotelmatobacter sp., assembly GCA_035277905.1. Taxonomy (GTDB): domain Bacteria; phylum Acidobacteriota; class Terriglobia; order Terriglobales; family Acidobacteriaceae; genus Sulfotelmatobacter. Next base: position 4,316 of record DATEJO010000002.1, on the reverse strand, counting down.
CGGCGGTAACAGTCTTCCTGCGTTGAATCGTAGCCATAGGGAAGTTCTAGTTTATCACGCGGTTTCAGCTACTTTCCGCCCGGTCGATACTGCAAAAATTGTTGATTGTTGATTTTTGATTGTTGAATAAACCCCGCCCGCAGACGGCCAAGTGTTTTCATTCAACAATCAACAATCAAAAATCAACAATTCTCACCAAAAAAGAAGGCGACGGATTAACCGCCGCCTCTATCCTTCTGATCGCTCGTGAGTTCTATGGCAGCTTGTCCGCCAGCCCCGGAATGGTCTTCATCAGGTCGTTGTAGATGACCATCACCGCAAACAGAACGAGAAACACGAACGCCGCCTGATAAACGCGTTCTTTGATGTTCAGGCTGATATCGCGCCGCATCAAGCCCTCGATCAGCAGAAACAAAATTACTCCGCCATCGAGAATCGGGATGGGCAGCAGATTGAAGATGCCCAGGTTCAAGCTGATGGCGGCCGTCAAACTCATCAGCGGAGTCCAGCCTTTGCGCCTGGCCGCTTCTCCGGCGGCCTGGCCGATCCGTATCGGCCCTTCGACCGAGCGCATCGACATCTTGTGCTGCGCCATCTTCTTGACCAATTCCAGAATCAGCAACGTGTCCTGCCGGTTCTCATGCAGCGATTTGCTCAACGCCGCCGTGAAGGGCAATGTCTTGACCTTCATCTGCATGCTGCCGATTCCGATGCGATACGACTTGTCATAAAGCACCGGCTGGACCGTAAATGTTTTCGTCTGTCCGTCTCGCAGGACGGTGAGGGTGATTGGCTTGTCTTTTGTGACCTTCAACATCTCAATCATGGAGGCGAGCGCGGGCACCGGCTTGCCATCCATGGTCAGAATCTTGTCGCCTTCCTTCAAGCCAGCTTTCTGCGCCGGCATGCCATCCACCAGATCCGTAATGACGACGCTCTGTTCTTTCGGCGCCCAGCCTGCAAATCCGATCTCATCCACGCCCGAAGCCTCGGGAACCACCGTCTTGTCCAGAATCTTTCCATCGCGCTCGATCTGCACGTCCAGTGGCTGTCGTGGGCTCAGCGCCTGCTTCAAATCCACCTGCTCCCAGCTGGGGTTCTGCACGTCGCCAATTCGAGTAATGCGGTCGCCCGCTTCAAAACCTGCTTTCGCAGCCGGCGAATCCGCAATCACCCACCCGATCACCGGCGGCTCGTCATACACCGCGGGATATTCGTAGTGCACCATGTACACGGTCGTGAGAAGCACGATCGCCAGCAGAATGTTCATGAACGGCCCGGCAATCGCAATCAGGAACCGATGCCAGCGGGAGTGATTGAGGAACTCGCGAGGATCGTCAGTCCGCTGATCCATCGGGTTCTCGCCGCTCATCTTGACGTAACCGCCGAGCGGGATCGCATTGATCCGATAATCCGTCTCGCCCTTGCGGAATCCGATAAGCCGCGTGCCGAAGCCGATCGCGAACTGCTCCACTCGGACCCCAAGCAACTTGGCCACAGCATAGTGGCCAAACTCGTGGATCAGGATCATGAAGCCGAGAACGCCAACTACGGCAACGAGCGAGGTCAGGAAATCAGACATAGGTGAGGTACGTACACTCCGAGTAATTAGATTCCAAAATCAGACGAACGATGTTGCCGTCTGCTTTACCACTGAAACGCGCTCCCGGGCGATCCGACGAGCTTCTGCATCGGACTCCAGGACCTTCTGGATCGAGCTAAGGCCTGTAGAATCCGTCGCTGCCAGCACATCCTCGATAACCCTGGGAATCTGGTCAAACCGTATGATGCCTTCCAGGAACGCCGCCACCGCAACCTCATCCGCCGCGTTGAGCGCCACCGTCTTGGCACCGCCCGCCTCCGCCGCTTCATAGGCCAGGCGCAGGCAAGGAAATTTTTTCAGGTCCGGAGGGCTGAAGTCCAGATGACGCAAGTCACTGACCCCGAAGCGCATATCCGACTCAATCCGCTCCGGAAACGTTAACGCGTAGAGAATCGGCAGCCGCATATCGGTCACTGAAAACTGAGCAAGTATGCTGCCATCCACAAACTCCACCATTGAATGAATCGTCGACTGTGGATGGACAATCACTTCCACTTTCTTCGGCGGCATGTGAAATAGCCTGCACGCCTCGATCACCTCAAATCCCTTATTCATTAACGTCGCCGAATCGATCGTGATCCGCTTGCCCATTTTCCATGTGGGATGATTCAACGCCTGCTCCACCGTGATCGATGCAAATTCCGACTGCGGAGTATTCCGGAACGGCCCGCCGGAAGCCGTAAGCCACACCCGCTCTACCTCCTCCATTCGTCCGCCCCGCATGCACTGATGCACCGCATTGTGCTCGCTATCGATCGGCAGCAGCGCAACACCTCGCTTCCGCGCTTCAGCCGTGATCAACTCCCCGGCAGCAACAAGGCATTCCTTATTCGCCAGCCCCAGCGTCTTTCCCGCGCGGACCGCTTCATAAGTCGCCTCGAGCCCCGCCACCCCGACAATCGCGCTGACCACAAAATCCACGTCGGGATGCGTCGAAACCCGCACCGTCCCAGCCGCCCCGTGCACAACCTCAATACTGCCAAGCCCTTCTTTCTTCAATCGAGCCAGCAAAGCCTCGGCGTCTTTTTCGGCAGCCATCGAAATCACCCGAGGCTTCCAGCGCCGCGCCTGATCAAATGCCGCCTCGAGATTGCTCCCGGCAGCAAGCGTCGCAATTTCAAACCGCTCCGGATACGACTCCGCCACGCGCAAAGTGCTGCGCCCGATCGAACCCGTCGACCCCAGAATGGCAATTCGTTTCATAGGGAAAGGATCTATCAGCAAGACGGAAGCACTTCTATTCTACGATGCTTCCGGTTTTGGATGGCGCCTACTGCATCACTCTCCACGCCGCGTAATACCACAGCACCGGAGCCGCAAACAGCAGCGCATCGATCCGGTCCAGCATCCCGCCATGCCCCGGCAGGATCGTTCCCGAATCCTTCACTCCCGCCCCGCGCTTGATCAGCGACTCGACCAGATCTCCCAGCTGCGCCGCCACATTCAACACAACCGTCAGCACGATCACCGGACCCATCGCCGGCTGCTCCAGCCCAAACAGCCCGTCCCGCCGCTCGATCAGCCCCGCCCGCAGCAGCGCCGAACTCACCGGCAGCGCGTAATGAAACATCGCCCATCCCACCGCGACGCTTGCCCCGAGCGATGCCGCCGCGCCTTCCCACGTTTTCTTCGGACTGATTCGCGGAGCCATCAAGTGCCGCCCAATCGACTTGCCCACGAAATACGCAAAGATGTCCCCCGCCCACACCACCAGCAGCAGATACAGCAGGTAAAACGCTCCCGCCCACTGCTGGCGCAACTGCACCAGCATCCCCATCGGTAGCGCGATGTATGTAAATGCGAACACCGAAGCCGCCGCCGCCGGATACCCCGTGCTCAGCTCTTCATTTTTCATCGCGCGCGTCAGAAAAATAAACGGCGCAATCGCCGCCGCGAATCCCAGCGAATACACAAAGATCGCCGTCGAAAGCAGCGGCTTGTCATTCCCAAAATTAAGCGCCAGCAGCAGAAAGAAAAGAGCGCAGAAAATATAGGTGAGCAGCCGCAACGGCCGCACGCCGTAAGATTCCGTCAGCTTCAGAAATTCGTGAATGGTCAACAGCGCCACGAATCCCACAACAACCGCGAGAACCGAAACCGGCGCCCGAAGAGTCAGCACCAGCACAATCGGAATCAATACAACGGCGGTAGCGATGCGCTTGAGCAAGAAAGGTATTTTGCCGATGAAAAGCTAATTATAGCGAGGGCAGGGCAGCAGAATGTTTTTCCTTCGTGTACCTTAGTGTCCTTCGTGGTTAGATTTTTTTAGGGTTAGATTTTAACGATGTCGGCCGTCAAGTGCGCGTCGTGATGATTCAGTCCGCCGTACCGCCGCTCCCGCTTCTGATATTCGGCGATCCCCTCCAGCAGATGCACTCCCCGAAAGTCCGGCCACAGCGTCGAAGTCACATAAATTTCCGCATACGCCAACTGCCACAGCAAAAAATTGCTGAGCCGCATCTCCCCCGAAGTCCGCACCACCAGGTCCGGATCCGGCAAATGCCGCGTATACAGATGCTGCGACACTACATCCTCATCGATCCGCAGATGGTCAATCCCGCCGTTCTGAGACGCCGCCGTCACCATCGACCGGAACGCATCCACCAGTTCGCTGCGCGCGCTGTAGTTCAGCGCCAGCGTCAGCACCATCCCCGTATTTCGCGCCGTAGCCTCGCGCGCCCACGACATCCGTTCCTGCACATCGCCCGGCAAC
>DATEJO010000001.1:0-5553 GCA_035277905.1 Candidatus Sulfotelmatobacter sp. | reverse complement strand
TCGCGATCAATCTGCTCGGCACCTTTGTGCTCGAGCCCAGCCATTCGCAGAAGCAATCATTGATTTCGACAATTGCGGCACAGGCGAAATTGTCTTGAGAAGATATCCGTTCGGTTTATAGTTTGCAGAATACATTTGTGGGAGGGCAGGTTCGGCGATATGCTGAAGCTCCCTTCTTCGGTGTGATTTCCCGAACGTGATTTGGATCTCTGGCAGAGAACTGCCCGGAGCGCACGATGGAAGCTGACCGCGGCCATTCTGGCAACCTGCAACTGGCGCTGGGCACGATCTCCTTTGCCGTCTGCTTCGCGGCCTGGGGGTTGATCAGCGCGTTCGCGCCGCGGTTCCGCGAACTTTTTCACCTTACGGCCACGCAGACAGCGTTTCTCGTGGCCATTCCCGTTTTGCTCGGTGCATTGCTGCGGATCGTCACCGGCATGCTGGCGGACCGCTTCGGCGGTCGCGCCGTGTTTGCCTGCCTGATGCTGGCGGTTGCGATTCCCGCATATCTCGTTCCAGCCGTCGGTAGCTACAGGGACCTCCTGTACGCCGCATTTTTTCTCGGCATCGCCGGAAGCTCCTTTGCTGTGGGCGTCGGATTTGTTTCGCGGTGGTTTCCGCCGGAAAGCCAGGGCGGAGCGCTCGGTGTCTACGGCCTTGGAAACATCGGCCAATCGGCGGCGGTTTTCCTCGGGCCCGTGCTTGCAGCGCTCGTTGGGTGGCAGAACATTTTTCGAGGAATGGCGGCATTTCTCGTTCTTTGGGCCGTTGTGTTTTTCCTCGTCGCTCGAAACTCGCCCAAGACGGTGCGGCCTTCCGGTATTGGCGCCATGGTCCAGATTTTGGCGCGTGAACGGCTTTGTTGGCTGCTTTCGCTCTTCTACTTCCTCACGTTTGGTGGATTCGTTGCATTTTCAATCTACCTTCCTGTTCTGCTCAGGGACCAATTCGGGTTGAGGCCCGCGGACGCAGGATTTCGCACGGCGGGATTTGTGGTGCTTGCTACTCTGTCGCGCCCTTTGGGCGGCTGGCTCTCCGACCGAATCGGAGGAGCCCGGGTGCTTCACGCCGTCTTTCTTGGGATCATTCCGTTCGCTCTCTTAATGTCCTGGCCAGCGATGCTGCCGTTCACAGTGGGCGCACTGGGCTGCGCCTTCCTCCTCGGCAACGGAAATGGCGCGGTCTTCAAGCTGGTGCCGCAGTACTTTCCGAAAGAGGTGGGCACGGTCACAGGCCTGGTTGGCGCGATGGGCGGCTTGGGTGGCTTCTTCCCGCCGCTCTTGCTTGGCTACTTCCGCGACCGATTGCACACCGTGTGGCCTGGTTTTGCGCTGCTCGCGCTGCTGTCATTGATTCTGTGGCGCGCGAATGCGGCGGTCTTTCTCAGAAAGCAGGAAGCCGCAGAACTGCGTTTGCCTGCGCATCTTACGCGGACGGTGGACCGTATTCGCGCGGGCGTGACAGCCACACTTCTTACAGGTCTGCTAGTCGCCTCGATTGTGGTCGGCTCGCGGAATCTTCAGAACTTCGACCCAGCGCTCGTGATCTATACGTTCGCCACTATTTTTGCGACGTGGGGAGTCGTCTATCACTACCGGGTGTGGCTCGATAAGCCCCCGACCCGGGTGTTTTGGCGGCGAGGCTGGCAGCTTTTTCGCGAGGCGGGCGTTCTGAGAGGAACCGTGCAACTCATCCGCCTTGCAGCCACGCACTTGGCCGCGCAGACCTTCATCCGGCATCGTTCCGCGCTGCGCTGGTGGATGCACCAGTGCCTCTTCTGGGGATGCGTTCTCGCTGTCGCTATCACCTTCCCATTGGTGTTTGGATGGATCTCTTTCCGCTCATTGCCGACGGATCAGGAGACCTACGTCGTGATGGTGTACGGATTTCCCGCCCAGACCTTTAAGCTGCACACCCTGCTGGCCGAACTTCTGTTTCACGGCCTCGACATATCCGCGATCTTGGTTCTTACGGGTATCGGCCTGTCGCTCTGGCGGCGCTTCCGCGATCGCGGCGCGCAAGCCGTGCAATCTTTCGCGCTGGATTTCCTGCCGCTCATTCTTCTTTTCGCGATTTCCGTCACCGGACTGGCCCTGACCGTCTCGCAGAACTGGCTGCGCGGCGAGTTCTACAGCTTCCTCGCGATCCTCCACGCGATCACCGTCATGGCCGCTCTACTATTCCTTCCGTTCGGCAAGTTCTTCCATATTTTTCAGCGGCCGGCTCAGCTCGGGGTGAAGTTTTATCAGGCAGCGGGAGCCGCAGGAGAAGCCGCCCGGTGTAAGCGTTGCGGCGAGTCTTACGCGTCGCGAATGCACATTGACGACCTGAAACGCATCTTGCCGCAACTCGGGTTCGACTATCGCATCGACGGATCAGATGCCACCTGGCAGGATCTGTGTCCTGCCTGCAAGCGCAAATCGCTTTCGCTCGCGCAGTTGCGTTTGAAGGAGGAGTCTCGTGGCTGAGCCGCCCGTTCCTCCCGATGTTCTTCTCGAAAAGTTTGGCCCGCATCCCGCTTACGTACCGCCCGGCGGCTGGCAGGCCGCATCACGCAATCCCGCTGATCGCATCGTCAAAACGCATTGCTGCTTTTGCGGACAGCAGTGCGGCATTCAACTGAAAGTGCGCGGCAATCAGGTCATTGGTTTCGAGCCGTGGGAAGAGTTTCCGTTCAACCACGGCATGCTCTGCCCGAAAGGCGTCAAGCGCTACATGCAGGGAGGGCATCCCGACCGGCTGCTTGATCCTCTGATGCGAACTGCCGAGGGCTTTCGTCCGGTCTCCTGGGAAAATGCTCTCGACTTCACCGCAAGAAGACTTCGCGAAGTCCAGGAAAAATACGGGAAGGATTCCGTCGCCGTCTACGGCGGCGCCTCGCTGATTTCGGAAAAATCCTATTTGCTTGGCAAATTCGCGCGCGTGGCTCTCGGAACTCGCCACATCGACTACAACGGCCGCCTTTGCATGGTTTCCGCGGGCACCGCGTACAAACTCGCTTTCGGCGTGGACCGCAGCCCGCTTCCCTGGAGCGACATTCCAAAAGCTCAAGTCGTGCTGGTGGCCGGCGCCAACGTCGCTGAATGCGCTCCCATCACGACCGATTATCTGTGGCGGTGCCGCGACGCCGGCGGAAAGCTGATCGTTGCTGATCCGCGCATGACTCCCATTTGCCGGAACGCGGATATTTATCTCCCGTTGCGTCCTGGCACCGATCTCGCGCTTTACATGGGAATGCTGCATATCATCCTGCGCGACGGATTGGAGCGCCGTGACTTCATCGCGCAGTGCACGACCGGCTTCGACCAGGTGGCCGAATCGGTGCGCGCTTGGGATCCGCTGACAGTCGCCGCGAAGACTGGCGTACCGCCTGAGGCCATCGAACGAGCGGCGCATACCTTTGCCGAAGCTGATCGGGCCATTGCCATGCATGCTCGCGGCGTAGAACATCAGTCAAAGGGCGTCGAGAACTGCCTCGCGCTTATCAATCTCTGCCTCGCCACAGGCAATATCGGCCGCGAAGGCGCCGGCTGCACCATGATTACCGGACAGGGCAACGGCCAGGGAGGCCGCGAACATGGCCAGAAGTGCGACCAACTTCCCGGCCAGCGTTCAATCAGCGATCCCGAGGCGCGGGCGCACACGGCAAAAGTCTGGGGTATTTCGCCCGACGAGATTCCGCAGGCCGGTTACTCCGCCGTCGAAATCATGGAAGCGATCCATCGCGGCGAAATCAAAGCGCTGTTGTCTGCCTGTTTCAATCCTTTGGTCTCCCTGCCAGATGCCAGATTCACGAGAGAAGCCCTCTCGAAACTCGAGTTTTTTGGCGTCGTCGATTTTTTCATGTCCGAGACGGCGCATCACGCGGACGTCGTTCTGGCCGGCAGCCTGCAGGAAGAAGAAGAGGGAATCGGTTGCACGGCGGAAGGGCGCGTGATTCACATCCAGAAAGCAGTCGATCCTCCCGGCAACGCCAAGGGCGACAGCTGGATCTATATTGAGCTCGCGAAGCGCCTGGGAAAGCAAAAATATTTCCCATATCAGTCAACGAGAGAAATCTACGACGAGCTCCGCGAAGCTTCGCGTGGCGGGCATGCCGACTACTACGGCATCACCTACGAAAAGATCGACGCGAACATGGGCGTATTCTGGCCCTGCCCTACGCTCGATCATCCCGGCACGCCGCGGCTGTTCGCCGATGGGCGCTCCATGCACCCGGACGGCAAGCACCATTTTGTCGTGACCGACTGGCGGGAAAGCGGCGATCCGGTCTCCGCGGATTATCCCGTGTACCTCACAACAGGACGCGTCGTCAGTCAATATCTTTCCGGGACGCAGACTCGCCGCATCGGTGGCCTACTCGATCAATATCCGAATCCCCGCATCGAAATTCACCCGCGCCTCGCGGAACAGTACGGGATCAAAGACGGTGACTGGGTCACCGCCACCTCGCGCCGCGATGACATCACGCTCCAGGCAATGGTCGTCAAAACCATCCGCCCCGACACCGTTTTCGTTCCCTATCACTGGCCGGGCGGGCGCAGCGCGAATCGCCTGACGCACCGCACGCTTGACCCGCGCAGCAAGATTCCCGAGTTCAAAGTCTCCGCCTGCCGGTTGAAGAAAGCGGATGGCCCGCCCGATTGGTTCGGGGAACAAACACAAGCACAACCGCAAACGCACAAGACAAACTCGAAGGGGAGCCGCTGATGCACGGGTACGAGTTCTATGTGGATCCGTCCCGCTGCATCGGCTGCCAGTCCTGCGTCAAAGCTTGCGAGGAATGCGAGACGCACCGCGGCAAATCGATGATCAATTTCGACTTCATCGACCGTGGCAGCACCACCGCAACCGCCGCCTATGTCTGCTGGCACTGCGACGAACCGACTTGCGCGATGGCTTGTCCAGCGGATGCCATCAAGAAAGGAGACGACGGTGTGGTGCAGTCTTCGTTGAAGCCTCGCTGCATCGCTTGCTCGAACTGTGTCCTCGCCTGCCCCTTCGGCATTCCGAAGATCTTCCCCGAGCTCGAGCAGATGATGAAATGCGACATGTGCTACGACCGGACTTCGATCGGCAAGCGCCCAATGTGCGCAACCGTCTGTCCGAGCCAAGCGCTCTCTTACGTTCGTCCAGAAGAGATTGCCCGCCGCCGCGAGAAGCCAACGAACGTTTTCTACTTCGGCCAGCAGAAGATCACCACGCGCGTCCACATGATGACGCCTGCGAATACCGACGGCGTCTCGCTTGATGTTCTCGACTACATCTGGGAGGAGAAATATGTCGCTGTTGCGCAGCCCGAGTAAGGAACGCCTCTGGAAAGACGAATTCTCGGTCTTCACAAGCGACGAGCGCTACGTGACGCGCCGCCAGTTCACAAAATTCCTCACGCTGGCCAGCCTCAGCATGTTCGTCGGAAATCTATGGATTGTGCTGAAGTCCTATCTTGCCAAAAAGCCTGTCTATCCCGTCTCGGAAGTTGCCGCTATCGGAGAAATTCCCGTTCGCGGCGTGAAGCTCTTCTCTTATCCCACCGCTCAGGACAACTGCATC